>NZ_JBQSYH010000023.1:0-87174 GCF_052379125.1 Halomonas sp. AOP13-D3-9
CGCTGCCATGTCTGAAAAGTTATGTAACGCATCAGCGATCAGCGATAGGCTTCCCGCCATAATGCCACCGACAATTTGAGCGATGGTTAAGAGCCCATTGGCCCAAATGGAGATGCTGACGCGCCGGTCGCCAGAGGCAGGATCAATGTGGGGATGATCATGATGATGTCCCATCTGTTACCCTCTCTCGAATTATCTGTGCTTGGTACTATAAAACCTCTAGCAACTAAAGCTTCAACCCTTGAGCATTGTCTATTTGCACCCCTGGATTGGAAAGCACGTTCCTAGCTCCCAAGCGAGCCTTTGTGTGCTGGGCCGAAGGTGATCATGTTTTAGGTGCGGGGCTTAATCCACTTCAACCGGGAACGTCCAATCCACCATGGGTAGATTCATTTATTTTGTCGAGGCGCACCTTGTCTGGTTTGTAATCGTCGTCGCGGGGGTAGGTTTACTCTTTCCGGCCACCGGAATAATGCTTGAGTTCGCGATTGGGCCATTACTAGCATTACTGATGTTGATCATCAGCCTCACATTTGATGCGCATGCAGTGCGCATCGTGTTACGTAAGCCGTCACGGCAGTTGTTGGCATTGGGGCTGGTCTATGGGCCAATGTCGATTGCCGGGTGGCTAACGGGCCGTCTATTTTTTGGAAGCGGCCCGCTGGCTGCTGGCCAAACCTTGCTCGGCACTCTGCCGACGGATGTGTCCTCTCCTCTTTTGGTACTGATGGCGAAAGGCAATGTGGCGCTTGCCGCTGTTTTCAACGCAGTCAACACTGCGTTATGTCCGTTTATTGTTCCCTTCCTGTTTTTATGGCTTACCGGCCTCCAGTTAGACGTGCCACTTGGATCAATTATTCTTGAATTAACACTAATCGTGCTTGTTCCTACCGTGATTGGGGTCAGCTTGCGGACAAGGTTCTCAGCTTTCTTTGCACGGCATGATTCAGCGTATGCAGGGATAGGGTCAATTTTGTATCTGCTGATCCTACTCGCCGTGGTTGGGCCGAATGCCTCCACGATCATTGGCTATGGTTGGTATGCGTTTGTGATTGCGGGGGCGGCCCTGTGCCTCAATTTGATGGGGTACCTGGTAGGTATGTCCTCACGGTTACTCACTTCCGATCGCAAAGAGGTGATTACCTATCTTTTCACGGTCAGTAAAAAGGAATTCAGCATCGCCGCAGCGTTTGTCGCTGCTTCCGGTTTGCCATCAGAAATTGCGATTCCAGCCGCTTTTTTTGCCGTGATTCAAATGATCACTTCGCCCATCGCAGCGAAGATCCTCGCCCGCCACTGAAGGGATGGCCGTATCGGCTCTCCGTCAGAAGAGCAACCTGCATACGGTGTGTACAGGTTACTCTTACCGACAAAAAAGCCACCGCCTACTTATAAAGGGTATCCGTAATATCTGGTTGATCTCTGGGCATCATGGGGAGGTAACAACTCCCCACTTCGTCGGATTTCTTGGTTGATATGTCTCTCAGGCCATTAAGGTACCTACAAAGCCTGGAACGTGTATGGACAATGGCACTTACATGGCTTGGAGAGAGGGCAAGGCCAAGCTAAATGCATAGCCACTTTCTCGCCCGGACCAAAACCGACTATCTCGGTCCAGCCCGCTCAATCAACTCATCTTATAATGGGGTCAGTATTCTCCGAACCAGTGAGACAGCGCTGTGTCTCGACTGTAATGTGTACCAACGACGGGCACTGAGCCTGAATACGCTGCTTATAGAAGGCAGGCGACTCGGGAGCATGCGAAACGATCGAGACAATGGCGGCGTGAATATTTGGGCCAATGGCCCAGAGATGCAGATCGCTGATGCGTACATCGTCATTCTCGATGGATTTTCTGACCTCGTGCTCCAAGTCGCTGCACTGTTGATCAAGCAGCACGCGGGAGGTGTCCTTCAATAGATGCCATGACCAGCGAGTGATGAGTAACGCACCAACGATCCCCATGATCGGGTCCATCCAGTTCCAGCCCGCATACTTTCCGGCCAGCAAGGCAGCAATCGCCAACACCGAAGTTAAGGCATCGGCAAGTACGTGGAAGTAAGCCGCTCGACGGTTATGATCATGATGCTCATGCTCATGCCCATGCCCATGCCCATGGTCTTCCCCACCTAGTATCCAGGCTGATACTCCATTGACGATCAAGCCGATGACGGCGACGAATATAGCTCCATTAAACGAAATGTCGACCGGGTGGATGAATCGGTCAATACTTTCGATCACCATATACAGGGCGAAGCCTGCCAGTAGGACCGCACCAGTGAAACCGCCTAGCGCATTGACCTTCCCAGTGCCAAATGAGAACTGTGTATTGCCTGCATTGCGGCGAGCGTATGCATAGGCGAAGGCTGCAATACCCAGAGCCACAGCATGAGAGCCCATGTGAAGGCCATCGGCCAAGAGGGCCATCGAACCGTATAGGACGCCGGCCAGAATTTCCCACACCATCATGACGACAGTTAGAGCGACGACGATCAGTGAGCGTATTTCACCGGATTTTTTACGGTCTTGACCAAAAACATGATTGTGTTGCCATTCTTCGAGCCTGTGACCATGCATCCTGCGGTACTCCGAGTTGATAAAAATTATGGTCAGAACGACCAATGAAGGTGGTGGCGATTGATGGCAAAGCTCTGCTTAAGGCTTCGGCTCCGTGATGTTCTACTTGAGGTAGGACTTGATGACCTGCAGCACCGCTTCCAAGTCTTGTTGTCGCTGTTCCAGCTCAGGTTCCTTGACGACGTGATCAGTCAAGTGCCCCTCAATGATCGTTGCCATCAGTCCATTGACCGCCCCGCGAATCGCCGCGATCTGTTGCAGCACGGCCGTGCAATCGCCTTCCTCATCAAGCTGCCTTTCCAATGCGGCCGTCTGCCCCTGAATGCGACGAACGCGGGTTAATAACTTCGATTTGTCTTTGATCGTATGCATGCGGCTATCTCTTATGAAGCTAGAACTATACTGGAGGATAGTATATTACATATAATAGGGGGCAGTATAAATGTTGGCAAGAGAAAAGAGGTAGGTGAAGCTCGCCAGCGTGACACGCGGCAGCCGTAAAAAGAGCGCCGCATGTCCGAAATGATCTTGGCCAAAAAAGAGGCGCAGTGGCAATGGTTGGCGTTGCAGTAGCAACGTTAATCATAGCAATGGTGAAAATTGCTAATTCTGGCTGACACACAACAGACTCATAGGAAAAGGAGACAGTCATTGGTAACCAACTAAAAGCGTTTTTAATTGCCGTCCCTGTTGCAATTGGAATCCAAGGTGCCCTGATTTTGTACATGGTTGCGACGTTGGGAGAGCAAGCAAATATAGGGCTACTCGCACCCGTAGGGATAGTAACCGGCTTGCTGTCTTACCTCACGATTCGCAAGCACCTTGATAATCGAAACTGATCTAGGAAAACATGGCCATGATCTCAAATGAAGCGCGTGCCGAGCTTCGCCAGCGCACTCTGTTTAACCACCTAGAGCCGGAAGCGCAGCAGCAGGCGGTCGATCAGCTGCTGAATGGTGAAAGCTGGGACAAGGTAGCCCAACGGGTCAATGATTGGGTTGCCGAGGCGGACTGGGAGACTCGATGCGAAACCAAAGAGGCGGCGAGTCAAGAACGAGATTACGAGTGATCTACTGATGCAGTATGCTCTACAAAAATTAGGAGGAAAACATGTCTCGACACGGGTTTCATAACGTACTTAACTCACCCAGCGACGAGGAGGAAGGCTTCCTCGATCTGCTCGGCTACGACATATACGATTGGATTGCGAGGGGTGTCGCTGGATATGACGAGCCCCTGGAAACGTATTTCTTCAACCTGGATGGCATTTGGATTTTTGGCACCACTCACGAGGAAATAACGACCGTCTCGGAGCTTCAAGGCACCCTGTCGGCCATCTTCCGTGGCGCAGCGCTTCCCTTTAACATGGAAGGACTTTTGCGCATAGCAGAGGACTTTGAAACCGAGGAAGGCATTTTGACGCCGGGGGAGGCCGCCATGATGTCCGCGGGGCTCCCTCAAGACTACCTCGACAACCATCTCAAGCTGGCCAAGACGTTTCGCGATCAATAACCCGTACAGTGAGGTCGACCCATCAACATCGTAGAAAGCTGGCTACTGTTCACCACTAGCGGAAGCGATCGCCGGCACGCGGAGGCGCTGGCGCTCCTGAATCATGACCTCGGGAGCAAGTACCGCCTCAACAGGCTTTACGAATGGCGGGCCGGCACCTACCCGGTTCCTCCTCACGTCCAGGCCTACATGATGCGTGCCACTATCGCCAACGCGATCGAGGAGGAGGGGGGCACGCTGCCAGTAGACGCAGAGGAATTCGCCGAACGCCTCGTGAGCCGACTTCTCCCCCCGCCAAGGAAGAAGGGCCGCGAATAGGCAGCCTCGGGGAGGAGCCTTGGATTGCCAGGCCTCACCCCATCTTAATTTCTGGTATTTCATTCCAAGAGGTCAGAAACCGCGGTGTCTGCCGTGTATCCCTCTGCCTCCATCGTTCGTTCTTCCTCATGCCCCCAAGCGTGACCGCGCCGCGGCCAAACTCACGGTTGAGCGCATCCATCACCCCCATTAGCTTTGCCGACTGCTGACGCCTCTCTTCAGTCTCCTGGGTGTCCAGCATATCGATCTGCAACCCATCACGGTCGGCCAGGTCAACCATCATGACGCCTGCCTTGGCGTACTGATAACCTCGGCGATAGATCATCTCCAGGGCACGCTGGGCCGCGGCTACTATTACCCGGCTATCATCTGTTGGCATCGGCAGTGGCAGGGTAAGGCTGGGGTAGTCCTGAGGAAGATCACTGCGGAACCTTGGTGTCGAGAGAAAGACCATGATGGCCTGTGCCACCGACTGCTGGCGCCGCACCTTCTCCGCGCCAGCCTGGGCATGCGATCGCACCGCCTCGCGCAGATCCTCCATGTTGCTGGTTGCCTGCCCGAAAGTGCGACTGGTCATGATGTTCTGACGTTTATGGTCGATGTCATCAAGCCGGATCACATCAACCCCACGTAGCTCCCAAACGGTACGCTCGAGCACCACTCCAAAGCCCTTGCGGATCTCCCTTGGCTCCGCGTTGCGAAGATCCAATGCGGTGCGGATACGCATACGCTCCAGCTTCTCACCCGTTCGCTTGGCCACGCCCCACAGGTCGGTTATGTGCATGCGCTCCAGGTGGCCAAGTGTAGCGGGATGATCAGCCTCAAGGACACAGACCCCTTTGAAGGCAGGCTGCTTTTTGGCAATGCCGGTGGCCACCTTCGCGAGGGTGCGAGACGGCGCCACCCCGATCGACACAGGTATCCCGGTCGAGCGCTGGACCACATGCCGTAGTTCAGTTATATGCGCTTGCAGCTCATCGGTAGACAGTCCTGACAAGTCAATGAATTGCTCGTCAATTGAGTACACCGATATTGGGCCGGTATGGGCCTGCATGGTGGACACAACCCGTCGCGACATCTCGCCAAACAGGGCATAGGCCGAGCTAAGCAGCACTGTCTGTCGACGGACATCAGGGGAGAGCTGGAAGGCGGGCAAGCCATTAGGCACGCCAAGGGCTTTCAACTCATTTGACCGCGCCACGATACATCCGCCACCCCCCGCCAAGACCCCGACTGGGCGACCGCGTAGCTCCGGCATGAAGACACGAAAGCAGCTGACGTAAAAGTTGTTGCAATCACAGTGGCCAATCATCACACCCCCTGCGGCGATGCGTATGAACGTTGTGAATGACGACTCCCCAAGTCTCGCAATCGGTTCCACTGAGAGCGATCGGCTGATAGGCGGGGTTACCTGACAATAACGCTGGTTGGCTCTGCCATTTGCCAAGTTTCTTGCAGGTAAGCTCACCATCCAGACACACCACGATAATGTCACCATCCAGTGGCTCAAGCGAGCGATCAACAATGAGCAAATCTCCATCCAGGATGTGGAATTTTTCTAAGCTGTCCCCCTTTGCACGGCAGAAATAGGTGGCGCTCGGACGTGGAATAAGGTGATCGGTAAGGTCGAGGATGCGGTCAACCTCGGCCTCTGCATGTATCGGGAAACCAGCCCTGACCTCACCGGCCATCAAAGGGAGCAAATGGCGTGAACGGTCAGAAGACTGCCCCAATATGACAATGGCCTCAGCCTGCTGACCGCTTTCGTAGGCTGGCCTTTCAAATCGTGGTGTATAAAGCATAGCCCCTCCTTTTTACTGTATTTGTGTACAGTATCGAAGAAGAGTAAACCTCTCTGCAAGTAGTCATCGCTTTTTATCAGCTTTGGCCTTACTTCTTGAAGAGACCTGTAAACCAAGCCGAGGTGACTGTATCGTTGATTTATATCCGCGATCCCGTCTGACCACGTTGGTATCATTGCGAAATGCTTTGCAATAACGACGAATGATCAACTCATCTCGAAGCTGACCTCTTTGAGCCCCTGACTAACGGCGACTACTTTATGCAACAGCTCACCACTATCGAGCAAGGCGGTTTGCTTCCCACTGTAATTCACGCCGACTAATCCCTTTACCAGGGTAGAGCTATCGAGCACGCTCCCACAGCACGGCCTCTCTTGTGGCAATTACATGAAAAACAGCGCAAAAATCCCTTACGGCATACGCAATAACAGGTTGGTGCATATCAGCCAGCTCACAAGGGCCGAACGCGGTGGCCGTTGCGGCTGTGTCTGTCCTGAATGCAGAACACCGCTTGAAGCGAGAATGGGGGATATTGTCCGTCACTATTTCGCACATGCCAGAGGGACCCGACCATGCGCTGGGGGCACTGAAACAGGAATACATCTAGCCGCAAAGCAGTTGATCGCAGACCGAAAGGAAATACCCATTCCTCTGCTTCAGGCGGTACTTGAGGCGAAGGATAGCCTTGGCTACAAGCACACCGAATCTAAGGTCATTTTCCCAGGCCACGATCGGCAGCCGGTGGATGACACAAAACTTGAGTTCAGCTTGGGGGACATCCGCCCTGACCTTATCGTGAGCTTGGGTCAGATAGAAATCCTAGTCGAGGTGGCCGTAACCCATTTCATCGACGCGGAAAAGCAGCAGCGGCTTGAGTCCCGTGGCCAGCGCTGCATCGAAATCGACCTGGGGGACATACCACGGAATCTAACACCGGCCGATCTCGAAGAGCATGTATTTAACTATCAACGGGCCTACTGGATCGTAAATCCCAAGATCGAAGCGGAGCAGGAAAAGCTACGCCCAAGACTCCAGCAGCAGATCGAGAAGGCCAACAAACGAATAGCACAGGCGAATATCGCAAGGGAACAAGAGGAGCAGCGTCAACGTGAACAACATGCCCGGATGGAAGCTTATTTTAAAGTTCAGGAACAGAAACACGCTGAATTAAAACGCCAACGGGAGGAGGAGCAGCGTCGGGCGAAAGAAAAAGCGACCGAGCAGGCCGAAAACCGACGACGCGAAGCCGAGGTTGCACGTCAACTCGAAGCTAAAGCCGAGCGGCATCGGCAACAGAAAACTTGGGAGCAAGAGCGTCAGCAACTCGATCTTCATGAGATGCGCCATCTCGCCATGGAACTTTTCGCGTCCTGTCAGCGTATTCATGCCAGGTCTGGCAAGGTGGCCACATCAACACGGTTCTGCTTGCCGATGGCCCGGCACAACCTCGAACGAGATATTCACAAAATGGACCTGGAAGCCATTCCTACCGCGGTTGAAACACGCACAGAATATGACTGGATGTTCGGGGTGCCGTCTTGTGAGTGGAAACTCGTGGCCTTGCTAGGCGTCGTCTATACCCGTGAGAGCATCCATAGCCGCTATTGGATCTCAATCCAAGCCATTGAGCGCTGCCTCAGGGAGTTCGGATATCAGCCAGTTGTCGCTCTTCAGCGTGCTGAGCAGTTGCTGAATACTGCTCGTTACTACCAGGTTCTCTCAGATGATCCTGCATTAATGACACTGGAACAGCTTCCAAGGCCCCTGGACGCGATTGCAGAATTCGTTGGCGAATTGAGCAACTTCAATATGATTCATCTGCTAGCAGCCAAGCTGGATGAACTTGCGTTCATACCCAAGCCTGCTAACAGCTGGCGATCATGACATCAGCACCAACTCAAGCAGAGAGCAGCTGATTTTGCCTTGGCCTAGGCGTCCGCGAAGACTTTGAGCAGGGTGCCACCAGAATTAGCCTTGTCCACCAGCGCATCCTTGACCAGCCAATACTCGGTGAACACTTGCTAAACTTACGCTGGATACACCAGTTATCCCTAGCAACACAGCTCAATGCGATTCACTTGGAGGGAGAAGACATGTGTAGTCGATATGAGGCGCCTGATGCCGATCAGCTGTTGCATGACTTTAAAGTTACGCCAGAACAAGAGATGCAAAGCGAACTCTGGCCAGGGTATTCCGGCCCGTTTCTCCGTGCGCCACAATCGAGCGACCCCCATGACGAGGCAGCTCCCCCGTTAGAGGCACTGGTTGGAATATTTGGCCTACTGCCGTTTTGGGCTAAGGACACTAAACTGGCGAGGAGAACTTATAACGCGAGGTCAGAAACGGCCGATAGCAAGCCGTCATTCCGTTCCGCGTGGCGTCAGGGGCAGCACTGCATCATCCCCGCGACGGCTATCTACGAGCCCGACTGGCGCTCTGGGAAGGCGGTTCCGACTCGAATTACTCGAGCAGATGGGGGCCTCATGAGTATTGCCGGTCTATGGGAGCGCTGGACCAATCCTGACGGTGAAATCGTGCATAGCTACTCGATGCTCACGGTCAACGCAGATGACCACCCAATGATGCGAAACTACCATCGTCAGGGCAGCGAGAAAAGGATGGTCGTGGTCTTACCGAACGGGGCGCTCAAGGACTGGCTGACAGCGCCAGCGTCAGAGAGCAAAGCGTTCATGCGTCAGTATCCAGCTGATCGACTACAGGCTGAACCCAGGCCCTAGGGCTTGGCTTAATATTCAAGGACCCAGGGTAATGCTGACATGTTTGGCGGGAAATTGTGCAGATCATGGCTTATAGAGCTTGGTTGTAAAGATTAGACAAAAACTGCTCAATAGTGTGGATAGTAGAATCTATATAGCTCATCTCGATCTTCAGCTGGTTGCTCCAACCATAATCGAGACCGGGAGTGGTGTTTATAATGTTTTCTATACGCGAAGTCGGATTCGTTCTTTTCACATACCCCTCTTCGTGAACAATCTGGTTTCTAAGTTTATTCAAATCACTTATAGCGCTCCAAAGAGCGTTCATACCGCCAGAACTGAAGTCTATGCTGACCATTTTTTCTAGGTACTGCTTAGACCGAACAACGCCTTCCCCTTTTAGGTCAGTCACCGCGATCGGCAGGCGGTTCTGCTTCTCAACTCGCTTGCACAGCAGGTTCATCTGTCTTTCAAGGAATGAGTAAAGAGATACGAGGGTCGACTTCCTGAATGTGTCGATGAAAGTATTTTCTATCTCGTGTATATCGTCGGATATAAACTCGATTATATCGTTGTAATCGTCCTCATCCTGACCATACTTATCTGGCGACAAGTCATAAGATTCGACAATCGCTCGTTTGTCACTTTGAAACTTGGCATCCAGCTCTTCAGTGTACTTTCTAAACCCTTCAAGCCTCTCAACACAGGCGTTAATCAAAATGCTTTTCATCATACTATTGGATACTCCTTTTTTAATATTAACTACCATCCTGAATCCGTGAGACCGGCCCCCGGAAGCACTTCTAACCCACTGACCTGCATGGCAATATAGCCATTATCGCCATTCACCCAGACAGTGCCATGCCCAACATAAAGTTCCGCGCCAGTTGCCGCACCCTCACCAGCCACGCCGGGCTGTCCATCATCGGGCAATGCTTCGAGATCGCTGGCGTCGACAGCATCGACAGCCGCTTCCCCACCACGCTGGGCATGCGCACCAGTGACGTGATCAAGAGCTACCTGGGCCTGCTGTGTCTGGGCATGAGCGACTATGACGCTGTCGAGAACTTCCGCCGCGACAAGCCCTTCCAACAACTGCTGACCCTGCAGAAGGTGCCGAGCGCGGCGACGCTGCGACAGCGGCTGGAAAAACTTGCCGCCAACGACCTGCAGGCGCGCACCGCCACCTGGTCCACGACCCTGCTGTCACTGATCGAAGCACCGATCACCGCCGAGACGACGCACGTCTGCCTGGACATCGACACCTTCGTCATGGACAACAGCAACTCGAAGAAGGAAGGCGTCTCGCGGACCTACCAGAAGGTCGATGGCTACACCCCGATCGCCGCCTATCTGGGCAACGAAGGGTGGTGCCTGGGTCTGGAACTGCGGCCTGGCAAGCAGCACACCATGAAGGAGAGCAACGCCTTCCTGGAGCGGGTACTGCCTCGCGCCCAATGCTTGACCAAGCAACCGATCCTGTTACGCGAGGACAGCGGCTTCGACAGCCAGGCGCACCTGGCGCTTCTCGAACAGCAACGCCAGGTCTTTGCCGACGAGGGGCGCCGGCTCGACTATGTCGTCAAATGGAACCCGCGTGGCTCGGCCACGGCTGATCGAGATACCTGGCTGGCGGTGGCGGCGGACTACTGGGAAGAGCTGCGTCCTGGCAAGCGCCAGGCGCTGTGGACGCAGACCGTCTCGATCCACGACGACAACAAGACCGAATACGTCGTCCAACGCGTGATGCGCCTGGTAGAGCGCACCGCCGATGGCGATGGCCAGTTGCTGCTCGAACCGGACTATGAGTTGGAAGGCTGGTGGACCAGCCTGGACGAGGCGCCGGAGGCGGTGATCAAACGCTACCAGGCGCATGCCACCCATGAGCAGTTTCACAGCGAGATCAAGACCGATCTCGACCTGGAGCGCTTGCCGTCCGGCAAGTTCGCCACCAACGATCTGATCCTGCATCTCGCCCAGTTGGCCTACAACATCCTGCGCCTGATGGGACAGCTGGGCATGACCGGCGAGCTGAGCCCGGTTCGCCACCCGGCCAAGCGGCGCCGGCTGCGCACCGTGCTACAAGAGCTGGTGCACCGTGCGGCTCTCGTGATTCACAAGGCACGGCAGATCATCCTCGACTTCGGGCAGGATATCGGGCGCATGACGGTGCTCAAGACGCTGCGGAGCCGACTGCGTTATCCACGAGGAACGCCATGCTGACCGTCAATCGGCGACACTCTATCCACAAGCAGTTCCAAGCGACACGCGATCGCCAGATATGTCGTGCCTGGCGGGTGGAAAGGCATGACAAAACGGGCCGTCAGCACCGATCAGCACGGTGGGTTTTGGCAATAACGGGCTTGCGAAAGCCAACTTGCACGGGGCGAATGATCAAAAAGTGCTCGCTGGCGGTGATAGGGAAAGTGTCGGCGCCGGCTTCACGGATTCAGGATATACATATTTTGCGTGAACCTATTAGGAGCTTTTCAGGTGTTCCACCAGCGCTTGAGCGAAAATGTCGGTCGTACCGGTGACGCCCATATCAGGAGTGACCATATCGCAGCGATTCTCCAGTACGGTGTGGATCCCCTGACGGATAGCATCCCCTTTTTCATTCTTCTCTAAGTGGTCAAGCATCTGAGCCGCTGCCAGCAACAAAGCGCAAGGGTTGGCCAGTTTTTTGCCTGCAATATCCGGTGCCGATCCGTGTACCGCTTCAAAAATCGCCGCTTTTTCGCCGATGTTTACCCCAGGGGCTAAACCCAAACCGCCTACTAGGCCCGCGCACAGGTCAGAGAGAATATCGCCAAACAAGTTAGTAGTTACGACAACATCAAACTGGTGAGAGTTCATTACCAGTTGCATGCATGCGTTATTGACAATCATTTCTTGGAATTCAATGTTGGGATCTTCGCTGCCGACTTCGCGAGCCACGTTTAAAAACAGACCAGAGCTGGTTTTGATGATGTTTGCTTTATGTCTGGCGGTGACTATCTTACGACCGTTCTGCTTGGCCAGCTCAAAGGCATATCGCACGATGCGCTCAGAGCCTAGACGAGTCACGCGAATACTCGACAGAGCGCCCTCACCATCCTCAGAGAGACTCTGACCATCGGCGAGATAGGCACCTGCGCTGTTTTCCGTGATCAGGTCGATGTCATCGTAGCATGAACGGGTGCGAGGAAAGCTGATCGCTGGCCTAACGTTGCCATAAAGGTCGAAGTGGCGGTTCACATTGTGAATGATTTCAAGGCGATGTCTGTTCGCTACGCTGCGTTTCAAAAGACTCTATTTCACTACTGATGGCATTACGTTCTTCTCTCAAAGCATTTACCTGTTCATTGAGCGATGCAAGCTGCGTATCGGCCGCTTCTATCTCCGTGTTCAGCGCTTCAAGATCAGCTTGAGCTTGCTTGCGTGCCTCATCCGCTTCTTGACGAGCTTGCTCAGCAGTATCGCGTGCGGTCTCGGCATCCTGTCTCTTTGCCTCTAGCTCAGCGTATGTTTCACGAAGCTCCTTAAGGGCGCTCTGCATTTCTTTTAGCTGAGCATTGAGTTCATCTACTTTCTCTTGGCGTGTTTCACGCTCTCCCGCCAGTGTCATCAATTCATTGTTGGCGTTCGCAATGTCTGCTTGCGTTGCAGCAAGCAAGGCTTCAGCCTCGGCTTGCTCAACCTCAAGGTTGTTCGTTTTTTGCTGCAATGTTGCTAAATCAAGCTCCGCAGCTTCAACCTCAGACAGCTGCGCTTTAATCTGCTGTTGCTCACGATTCATGCTGGCCATCTGCGCTTCTAGCACTTCAACATTCTCCGCCCGCGACCCTGCAATATTGTGCGCCACAATAGCCCAGATGACCGCGATCACCGCAATGCCTGCGATCACTCTTACGCGGTTGTCGCTCATTAATGCTTTGATTGATGGTGGCTGGCTCTCTGTCATTAGTCCGGTTCTCTCTATGTATTGCCTGTTGACGTTTGATGTCAGGAGGGCTTATCGGCAGGCGCGTTTGCCAATGATGCCCTGCTGAAGAGTTGTCGCGGGGGCCTAGCTATTTCCTTCCGTTAACTGAAGCCTGCTACGCCTTATGCTTAATGCACTTAACGGTAGAATCGCGACAGTGCTCGGAGCACCTCGCTCGACACCCGAGCCTCAGGCTCAACATCGTCAAGTTCGTTCATGCGATAGTCATAGACCTCAAAGGCCCCGGTAGGATGGACAGCTATCTGATAGTCGGGCATCAGGATACCATAGCCCATATAGCTGCCTGAAAGCATCCAGTCACGACGCGGTACTGCATCCAACAGGCTTTGGCCCAGAGTGTAACGCTGAGGAGCCGATTCACAGCCCAATAGCTCTTCCAGCAGCGTCGGTGCGATATCGGCGTGGTGGGTTCGACGCTCTAGCACGCCACCGGCCCGCCCCGGCAGATGCATCACTAGCGGCACCTGAACCTGCTCTGGGGTGTAGTTGCTGCCATGCCCCCAGTAATTCTTGCCGTGTTCGTTGAAGGATTCACCATGGTCTGAGGTGATCACAACCGCGGTGTCCTTAAGTCGTCCTCGGCGTTCGAGATCATCGAGCACCCGCCCCAGTTGCTGATCCACATAGCGCACTGCAGTACGGTAGCGGTTTAAGTAGGGCTCGCGATCAAAGTTCGGCCCCAAACTCATATGGTTGATACTCTCCCAATAGGGTGTGAAGCGCTCGACGTCAGGCGAATGACTATAACCGTGCACGGCATCATAGAATAGGAAACCGAAGAAGGGGGTCTCTTCTTGTACCACATCTTCCTGATCCATCCAGGCCAGCCAGTTATCGGTAATCTGTTGGTCGCGCTGCCAGGGCTCTCCTTCGGCTGGCTGCAGCGAGATGTTCTTGAGGCCAGCAAAGACGTTACGGTCAAAAGCGGGGCTCACAAGCGTCGCTGACGAAAGTACCTGAAAGCGATAATTAGCGGCCTCTAATCGTTCCATCAGCACTGGCGGCGTTTGGCTAGCGGTGAAGGCATCCCAGTAAGTAACCGGCAAACCGTAGAAGAGGCTAAATACACCCGCTTTAGTGGAGTTACCGCCACTGCTATGCTCGCTAGCCAGAAACCAGCCAGGTCGACTGGTATAGCGGCTGAGGTTGGGCATCACCTCGGGGTTAAGCATGTCATGGCGCAAGGTATCCACCACCACCAACAGAAGATTATGCGGAGAGCTCGGCGGCTCACAGCTCAACGGCGACTGCGGATAAACCAGATCCTGTGCCTTACCTTCTACCACTTCCAAGTCTACGCGGTCACGCACTGCCTGGGCATCTACCCAGCCTTGTTCAACAAAGAAACGCTTAGCCGTGGCCGGATAGAAAACTGGCACATGGCGCGTCATACTGGTGATGTCGCGATCATAGTGGGCGTCTGCCCAGGCATGCCAGCCGTGAACGCCTAATAAGGCTATGACGCTTACCACCAATGCTGACCCCGCCATCCGTGGTAACGGCTTCCTTTTAAGTTGCCAGCCGATACCGCCCTGCAGAACCAACATGCACAGCACGCCACTGATGGCAAGCGCCCAAGCCATCCAAGAAAAACTGAAGACGTCACCGCCAGCGTTGAGCAACAGATCAAGGATGAAGCCGCTCAAGTGAAAACGGTACTGAGCATAGACGAAGGTATCCAGCAGGAGCAGCAGTTGCAAAGCACTCGCCCACAGCGTAGTCACTATCCATAGTCCGATACCACGGAGCAACGTGGCCAGCAAGAACAGTGGTAGCGCCCCAAGCCACACTAGCAATGAGAGATGGCCGAGGAAGACCAATAGCAGGTAGCCCCACTGCTCAGCTCCCTCGGGTTGGATATAGGCGACATAGCGCAGCGAGATCAGCCAGGCAAGCAGTAAGTTAGCGAGGGTCCAGGCGCCGATCCAGCGCCAGCGATGAAATAGATGGTTAATCACAAGCCAATTCTCGAAGAGTTAAGCTCAGTTCTTGTGTATGGAGGGCAGTAGAGAGAGGTGCTATCTTGGGCCTCGATCTACTATCGCAAGGAGCCCTCATGAGCCAGCCCACCCCTCCCGAACCTCGACCCGATACAGCGGTGCCTTCCACCAGCGGCAAGCGCTATGAACGCATCTTCGAGCGCTTCCTGTGGAACAGCCGGCTGCTGGTGATGCTGGCGGTGGTGCCGAGCCTGCTGGGGGCACTGGTGCTGTTCATCATCGGTACTCTGGATATTCTCAAGCTTACCGTGACCGCCGCGACCTACTACCTGGTCGGCGGGCAGCCCGATATTCACGAGACGGTGGTGCCGAGCGTGGTGATGGCGGTGGACATCTACCTGGTGGCGATCGTGCTGCTGATCTTCGGCCTGGGGGTGTATCGGCTGTTCGTGTCGCCGATCGAACCGGCCGAGTCGCACCCGGCCTCGAACCCCTTCAATGTCTCGTCCTTCGATGAGCTCAAGGACAAGATCGCCCGGGTGGTGATCCTGGCGGTGATCATCGAGTTCTTTCGCGCGGTGGTGGATATCACCTTCGAGACACCGCTGGATGCCATCTACCTGGCGCTCTCGGTGCTGGCCCTGGCCGGGGCCCTCTACCTGATGAGCCGCGCTCACAAGCATCATCGGGAGTAGGCTCGCTGGCGTATCCTGTTGATTGATCTCGCCAGATCACAACCAACATAGGACGGATACGCCATGAGCAATTCTACTCTCCAAGCCGTGACGCAGCCAGACACCGGCGCTACTGATCCGTTGCATGAGCTGCTGCGCAAAGGGGCCCGAGACCTGATCGCCAAGGCCGTGGAGGCGGAGTTGAGCACGTTTCTGGAGCAATATGCCGACAAGACGCTGGAAGACGGCCGCCGTGTCGTCGTCCGCAACGGCTACCTGCCGGAGCGCACCGTGCAAACCGGTATCGGCGACGTCGAGATCAAGGTGCCCCGCGTCCGTGACCGCAGTGGCGACGGGGTGACCTTCAGCAGCGCGCTGTTGCCGCCCTACCTGAAGCGGGCCCGCAGCATCGAGGAGCTGATCCCCTGGCTCTACCTGAAGGGAGTCTCTACCGGCGACTACCAGGAGGCCCTGCCGGCCCTGCTGGGTGACCAGGCCAAGGGACTCTCGGCCAACACCGTGTCGCGTCTCAAGAAGCAGTGGGAGGACGAGCATACCGACTGGCAGAAGCGCGACCTGGCAGACCAGCGTTACGTCTACTGGTGGGCTGACGGCGTGTACAGCAACGTGCGCATGGATGACCGTCTGTGTCTGCTGGTGATCATCGGCGTCACTGAGCAGGGCCGCAAGGAGTTGGTCGTCGTCGAGGATGGGCAGCGTGAGTCAGAGGCCAGCTGGAAAGAGCTGCTCACGGGGCTACGCGAGCGCGGGCTGACGACGGCCCCCAAGCTAGCGGTTGGCGACGGCGCCATGGGCTTCTGGGCGGCGTTGAGCAAGGTCTATCCAGAGACCGAGCACCAGCGCTGCTGGGTCCACAAGACTGCCAACGTATTGAATAAACTGCCGAAATCCGTGCAGCCCAAGGTCAAGGCCGACCTCCATGAGATCTGGATGGCCGAGACCCGCGATGAGGCGCACAAGGCTTTCGATCGCACGGTGAAACGCTTCGAGGCCAAGTACCCCAGAGCCATGGAGTGCCTGGCCAAGGATCGGGAGGAGCTGCTGGCGTTCTATGACTACCCGGCAGAACACTGGGTGCATATCCGCACCACCAACCCGATCGAGTCGACCTTCGCCACGGTCCGCCTGCGGAGCAAGCGCAGCCGGAACTGCGGCTCCAGAGCGACGACCCTGGCGATGGTCTTCAAGCTGCTTCAGAGCGCCCAGAAGCGCTGGAAGCGGATCAAGGGGTTCAACAAGCTGGAGCTGGTCGTGAACAACGTCCAGTTCAAGGACGGCGAACCCTTGACCGATCAGTCAGACAGGACTGCCGCCTGACCGGCCATACACAGAATTTGACAATAACTCGGAGCATGACCGATCACGACAAGGTCGAGATCGTCAGCATGGAAAATTCCGCTTTGGCTCGTATTGATTATTGTAGGATTCAGCGGTCTAATTGACAGTGTGCTTCTCTAAGCGGGGCAAGAGTGGGAGAAGCGACTGACCACGCCTAGTAAGCCTAAAGGCCTAACCTTTACGAGACGGGAACCATTTCGCCATGAGCGGTGACAACTCAAGCCTGGCTTCTGCATTGCGTGTTCTGCCTGACCGTTTGCCAGCTGGGCGTCCGACGCTGAATGATATCCTGAGCGCTCTGGGGGATCGTGGACTTGGGCTCGTTCTATTAATTTTTTCGATCCCAGCCATTATTCCGACACCAGGCATTCCAGCTGGCATGATATTCGGCTCGGCGCTTGCGCTGCTCGGTGGGCAAATGGTGGTCGGTGCAAAGCGTGTCCGCTTGCCGTCTTTCATCGCTCAGCGGCGTATTGGGCAAGAAGTGCTGCGCCAAGTCTTCCAGCGCGCTACGCCACTTATAGATAAGCTAGAACGCCGCCTGAGCATCCGTCTGGCCGGGCTGATGTCCCCTTTGGCCATGCGAGTTATCGGAGGGGTTATTGTTGTTATGGCGTTACTGATTGCATTGCCCATCCCATTTGGAAATACCTTGCCTGGCTTGGCGATTCTGGCTCTATCGCTAGGCCTCGCGAGGCAAGATGGGATTGCAGTATTGGTTGGTATGAGCCTTGCGGTATTGGCTAGTGGTGTCTCTGTAGCACTGTTACACGGCAGCCTGAGGTTGTTCGATATGATTCACTGATGCGTGCGTAATATTCAATACCACCAAGCACAAGCAGAAGGCGCCGCAGACCAAGCTGTCCCCCGTTCCTAGGCAAGGCCACCATGACCTACAACAGGGGTTTCCCCGAGTCGAGAAGAACTGCGGCGTCGATCTATCAACCTTCTAGGGAGATTAAGTCTTTGGTGGATCAGAATGGATCGTCAACCATTTAATCAGGATACCCAGTTTAAATTCTTTAACGATTTTCACCTACGGCTCGCTTCCTTCCATCAGAGCCATCCTTTACGTTTAAAGTACCAATACGGTGCGATGCCTGACATAACCATCAGCCCCAGTGCCCAGGGATAGCCGAGCAACCACTTCAATTCCGGCATGTAGTCAAAATTCATTCCATAGATGCTGGCAACGAGAGTAGGCGGCAGGAACACTACGGCAGCAATCGAGAAAGTCTTGATGATTTGGTTTTGTTCGATATTAATAAAGCCCTGAGTCGACTCCATCAGAAAGTTGATTTTATCGAACAGAAAAGTGGTATGGGACATGAGATTCTCGATATCGCGCATAATCTCACGTAGGCTTTCCGACTGCTCCGGTTGGGTTTTTAGATGACGCAGCAAAAACGAAATATCCCGTTGGGTGTCCATGAGGCAAAGGCGGATTTTTCCGTTGCTGTCCTCCAGGCGGGCCAGTTTGCCGATGGCGTCTTCCAACTCCGACTCCTCGTCCTCTAGAACCATATAACTGATCTTTTCCAGTTGGCGATGCAGATCTTCCAGAGCATCGGCATGGTTCTCCACTTTCTGCTCCAACAGCGTGACCAACAGGTCTTGTGGGGATTGCACTTCCACCTGTCCCTTGTGCGCTCTCATACGTAGCAGGCGGAAATCGGCCAAATCTCCTTCACGAATGGTGATCAAGCAATTTTTTTGAAGGATACAGGCAACGGATACGGTTGTGTGGCGACCCTCGCTTTGGGCGAGAAACAGTGAGTGGACGTGGATACCGGCCTGGTCCACGAAGCAGCGGGCCGAGGTTTCAATCTCTTCCACTTCATCCGGTTCGGGCAACTCGGTGCACAGCATGTGTTGCAAGAGAGCACGTTCGTCTTCATCCGGCTCGTGGGCATCAATCCAGTCGGCTTGGATCAGATGGCTACCCAACTCCTCGAGGGGGCATTTAATTTCGTGGATCAGGCCGTTTTCAATTTTAAACAATCTCAACATCAGTGGATCTCTATTGTTTTCAGTGATTGCCAGCGATAGGTTGCGGCTTCTTCGAACTGGTTATTGTGTGTAGTGATGAACAAGGCGGCGATACCATTATCATCCGCGGCCGGCATACCGGATTCCCGTCCCAGGCAGAGAAGGGCCGTGGACCAGGCGTCCGCTAGGGTTGGATTGTCATTGATGACAGTGACAGTGACCGAGACCGTGTTGTGAGTGACCGGTTTGCCCGTGCGGGCATCCAGGACATGGCTGTAGCGCTTGCCCTGTTCATCGAAGTAATGGCGGTAGGTGCCCGACGTCATAACGGAAACTGGGGCATCCTGACGGATGGTGAGGGCTTTTTGCACCGAATGACCACCGGGCAGAGGCCTCTTGACGCCAATACGCCAGGAAGAACTGTCCGGCTTATGCCCCCGGGTTTGCAGCTCTCCGCCAATCTCCACGAGATAGTTCTGTATCCCAGCAGCTTCCACTACGGTGGCAACCCGACCAACGCTGTAGCCTTGAGCAATGGAGGAAATATCCACATGAATCTGCGGGTCGGTTTTGCGCAGTTGGGTGGGTGTCGGGGTTTCTAGTTTGCTAAAACCGACGTGTTGTAGCTGCTGCATCAGGGTAGCCGGATCCGGTGGTGTCAGCGTTTGGCCCGAGAATCCCCAAAGATCAAACAATGGTTTGATGGTCAGGTCATAGCACCCCTGGCTGGCTTGACTGACCTGCTTTGCGGCTTCTACCAGTTCGACGATCTCGGAGCCGTCATCAATCGGAGCGGTAGTCTCCGTGGCGTTAAAACGTTCAATATCTGAATCCGGTTTGTAGTTCGACAACGAGCGATCCAGGCGATTGAATTCAGCATCGATCCGTTGCTGGAGCGCGTTAACGTCCACGCCTTCAGATTGCCAGACGCTGACATGCCAAGTAGTGCCCTGAGCGGCACCACTCAGCTTATGCACCTGATTGTCGAATGAATCACATCCTGATAGCACCGAAGCGATGGCAAACACTACAGGCCATTTAAGCCTCATGCTGACCAATCTGGAGGCTTTCCCAGCTATTGTGCCAAGCCCCTGAATAGCCACTGAAACAATTACCATCGTACTCCTTATCTCATCAGAACCCAGTAAATCAGGGCAGCCAGCCCCAGGCGATAGACCACATAGGGCCACATCCCAAAGCGGTTGAGCCATTTCAGAAAAAAGTGGATGGCTGTTAGCGCCATAGCGAAGGAGGTCAGTCCGCCCACTAGGAACGCGATCCAATCCACTGCAATATCACCAGTGGCCACCTCCAGCAATTTGGCGGAAGCGGCCAGCGCGGTAATGGGAATGGCCAGAAGGAAGGAAAAGCGAGCTGCTGCCTCTCGACTGAGGCCTAACATCAACCCAGCAGTGATGGTCACACCCGAACGGGAGGTGCCGGGAACGAGTGACAGTGCTTGGGCTGCACCGACTAACAGCACATCTCTCCAGGTCAATGTGGTGATCTTCCGGCTCTGTTTGGGACACCAATCCGCCCAGCCCAGCAACAAGCCAAAAATTAACGTGGTGAAAAAGATGATCGCGACAGAACGCAGTTGGGTGTCAATCAGATCCAGCAAGAGCAAACCGGCCAGTGCAGCTGGAACGGTGCCGATAACCAGGTAGCCTGCCATCAGGCCTTGTCCGATAAAGCGTCGCTGAATCAGCGAAGTAACGCTGTCCTTGGTCAAATCTCCAACATCGCGACGAAAATACAACATCACGGCGAGTAAAGTGCCCACATGTACCGCTAAGTCAAAAGCGACACCTTGGTCAGCCCAGCCAACCAACACCGGAGCCAGAATCAGATGCGCGGAGCTGGAAATCGGCAAAAATTCAGTGATGCCCTGAATGATGCCCAACCAGAAGGCCTGAACTACTTCCATCAAACCTCCCACGCCAATGTTTCGTCATGGCAAGCGGGAATGTGGGGCCAAAGTTTTCTTTGTCTCATAGGGATTGCGTTTCCTTTTTGTTGATGAAATAAGTGCCTTTGGGCAGCACGTGTTTGTAAGGCAATAATGAGTTGTGTGCCAGTGTGTCGTCGTCCACCGTTTCGCCTTGGTTTTTCAGTTCGTCCACGATGTTGCTGTTGCTGGAGATTTTCCAGTACTGGATGCACCCTAAACTTAATCCTGAATCCGTGAGACCGGCCCCCGGAAGCACTTCTAACCTGGATATTGCATAAGACATGAAAAAGGCGGCTGAAAATCGGTTATAATTCAAGCTCCTACACAAGAACCAACCGCCTCAGCCGCCATGACAAAATGTACCACGCCGTCCGCTTCCTTTCCACGCTGCAAAGGCCGTCAGGTCATCGCCCGTTTCGATGGCGGTGATCTCACTTCCGACGGCGGTATCCTGCTGCTGCGGCAGCTCGATCGCGAGATGGGCCTGACCCGCGCCGTCGCTCGCCGGCTCAGCGACGAGCGCGACGCTCAGCGCTGCCTGCATCGCACCGAAACCCTGGTCCGGCAGCGCGTGTTCGGCCTGGCGCTGGGCTATGAGGATCTCAATGACCACCAGGCCCTGCGTCACGATATCGCCCTGCAGACCGCCGTCGATACCGATGGCGTGCTGGCCAGTCAGTCCACCTTGTGCCGCTTCGAGCAGCAAGCCGACCGGGACTGGGCGATCACCATCCACGAAGAGATGATCGAGCAGTTCATCCGCTCGTTCCGGCGGCCACCCAAGAAACCGCTCTACCTCGACTTCGATGCCACCGACGATCGGGTGCATGGCCAGCAGCTCGGGCGGCACTTCAACGGCTACTACAACCACTACATCTTCCTGCCGCTGTTCGTATTCTGTGGCGACCAGCTGCTGGTCAGCTATCTGCGTCCGGCCTCGCTGGATGCCGCTCACCACGCCGGTGCCATCCTCGCCCTGTTGGTCCGGCGGCTGCGCCAGGCGTGGCCTGAGGTGAAGATCGTCTTCCGAGGCGACAGCGGCTTCTGCCGTCCACTGATCCTCAACTGGTGTGACCGCCACGGCGTCGATTACATCATCGGCCTCGCCGGCAACAAGCGCTTGGCCAAGCTGGCTCTGAACATCGACTACGCGTCGGCCATCCGCTTCGAGAAGACC
The DNA here is from genome assembly GCF_052379125.1 of Halomonas sp. AOP13-D3-9. NCBI lineage: Bacteria > Pseudomonadati > Pseudomonadota > Gammaproteobacteria > Oceanospirillales > Halomonadaceae > Halomonas > Halomonas sp. AOP13-D3-9. The sequence continues at coordinate 22,002 of NZ_JBQSYH010000023.1, forward strand.
TGGGAGAAGGAGCGTGTCTTCGGCTTCATCGAGTACGCTGCCAAGAGCTGGAAGGAGCGTCGACGAAAGGTCATCGTCAAGTCCGAGACCAGCCGGCGTGGCTTCAACACCCGCTATGTGGTCACCAGCCTGCGCGGCTGCAGCGCCGAGTGGCTCTATGACCACCGCTACTGTGCTCGGGGCGAGATGGAGAACCGTATCAAGGAGCAGCAGTTCCTGTTCTCCGACCGCACCAGCTGCCACGAATGGTGGCCCAACCAGTACCGACTGCTGCTGTCGGGGTTGGCCTACCTGCTGCTGGAGCGGCTGCGCCGGGTCTACCTCAAGCGCACCGCCTTCGCCCAGGCCCAGGTCAACACCCTCCGCCTGAAGCTGCTGAAGATCGGCGCTGTCATCACCCGCAACACGCGCACGATTCGGCTGATGTTGAGCAGCCAGTACCCGGAGCAGGACCTCTTCCTGAAGCTGGCCAGCAAGCTGGTGCCGGGATAGCGCCGCGGCGTGCTGTCCCCGGCACAGAAAACACATGGGGGTAGGGGGAAATGCGCCTTGAGCTCAGGAAATTGATCAATATATAGCCAACTTCCAGCTCTGGGCGGCATCATCGCCACCAAACCTGGCATTTGGGTGCTGCTGACCAACCCGATGCAACATCCGGGCTAACCCACTGACCTGCATGGCAATATAGCCATTATCGCCATTCACCCAGACAGTGCCATGCCCAACATAAAGTTCCGCGCCAGTCGCCGCACCCTCACCAGCCACGCCGGGCTGTCCATCATCGGGCAATGCTTCGAGATCGCTGGCGTCGACAGCATCGACAGCCGCTTCCCCACCACGCTGGGCATGCGCACCAGTGACGTGATCAAGAGCTACCTGGGCCTGCTGTGTCTGGGCATGAGCGACTATGACGCTGTCGAGAACTTCCGCCGCGACAAGCCCTTCCAACAACTGCTGACCCTGCAGAAGGTGCCGAGCGCGGCGACGCTGCGACAGCGGCTGGAAAAACTTGCCGCCAACGACCTGCAGGCGCGCACCGCCACCTGGTCCACGACCCTGCTGTCACTGATCGAAGCACCGATCACCGCCGAGACGACGCACGTCTGCCTGGACATCGACACCTTCGTCATGGACAACAGCAACTCGAAGAAGGAAGGCGTCTCGCGGACCTACCAGAAGGTCGATGGCTACACCCCGATCGCCGCCTATCTGGGCAACGAAGGGTGGTGCCTGGGTCTGGAACTGCGGCCTGGCAAGCAGCACACCATGAAGGAGAGCAACGCCTTCCTGGAGCGGGTACTGCCTCGCGCCCAATGCTTGACCAAGCAACCGATCCTGTTACGCGAGGACAGCGGCTTCGACAGCCAGGCGCACCTGGCGCTTCTCGAACAGCAACGCCAGGTCTTTGCCGACGAGGGGCGCCGGCTCGACTATGTCGTCAAATGGAACCCGCGTGGCTCGGCCACGGCTGATCGAGATACCTGGCTGGCGGTGGCGGCGGACTACTGGGAAGAGCTGCGTCCTGGCAAGCGCCAGGCGCTGTGGACGCAGACCGTCTCGATCCACGACGACAACAAGACCGAATACGTCGTCCAACGCGTGATGCGCCTGGTAGAGCGCACCGCCGATGGCGATGGCCAGTTGCTGCTCGAACCGGACTATGAGTTGGAAGGCTGGTGGACCAGCCTGGACGAGGCGCCGGAGGCGGTGATCAAACGCTACCAGGCGCATGCCACCCATGAGCAGTTTCACAGCGAGATCAAGACCGATCTCGACCTGGAGCGCTTGCCGTCCGGCAAGTTCGCCACCAACGATCTGATCCTGCATCTCGCCCAGTTGGCCTACAACATCCTGCGCCTGATGGGACAGCTGGGCATGACCGGCGAGCTGAGCCCGGTTCGCCACCCGGCCAAGCGGCGCCGGCTGCGCACCGTGCTACAAGAGCTGGTGCACCGTGCGGCTCTCGTGATTCACAAGGCACGGCAGATCATCCTCGACTTCGGGCAGGATATCGGGCGCATGACGGTGCTCAAGACGCTGCGGAGCCGACTGCGTTATCCACGAGGAACGCCATGCTGACCGTCAATCGGCGACACTCTATCCACAAGCAGTTCCAAGCGACACGCGATCGCCAGATATGTCGTGCCTGGCGGGTGGAAAGGCATGACAAAACGGGCCGTCAGCACCGATCAGCACGGTGGGTTTTGGCAATAACGGGCTTGCGAAAGCCAACTTGCACGGGGCGAATGATCAAAAAGTGCTCGCTGGCGGTGATAGGGAAAGTGTCGGCGCCGGCTTCACGGATTCAGGTACCATGAAAAGGTCCTCCTCCATTATTTAGCCGAGATCAGAACTATGAAGCTGAGAATGGAACTAATATTACGATAAGCCGGTACAGTCGGCCTTATTTTTGATTTAATCTTTTAAGGGGACACTCTTTGGCAAGTATATCTTATCATTGGGGCGCTTTATTTCATCGAGGTGGATGGATAGTGACAGATAAATGATTGAGTTTCTTGCCAGTTTTATTAGCGTCATCAGCCGGGACTCAAATTGACTCAAAGGCATTAATAGAGAATGCGAGCTTAGTTTTTTCTTTTCATAAAGATTCGATTCGAGCTTTTCCAGGTCAGATTCTAGCGATCTGGATTCTTCGGGAGGTAAGGAGGATTTTAACTGCTCTTTTATTTTTTCAATCTCTAAGTTAAGTTTTTCTATTTCACTGTCATGATAGCTGTTATGTGAGGTTGTCAGCTCATAACCAAAATCATCTACTATTTTAAGTGATCTATGCTCCATGGCATTCCTTATTTCAGAAAATGCTTTAGCGTCTGGGTCTATCCATTTTGATACAGATGAAGTGTGTTTAACGTCGCGAATGTCTTTTAATATGTAAAATAAGGCATGAATGAAATGATTGTCGCTAGTTTCTAGCTTTTTATTTGGCTTCCATTTCTTTCTCCAGTTATTTGACTTGAAGTCTCGAAATAGGTTGTCAATGCTTATCATGTTGTCATCTTTTATGTTATTAAGATCAAAAAAGCGACTTATTGAATAAGCTATCTTATCGAATAATGAATAAAGTATCCGGAATGAGGTTTTGTAATGACTTGTTTTTAGGTTGTTGATTGAGTGAGACATGTCGTCAACATGTCGGTATGTTGAGTTGTAGAAGTGCTGTTCTTCATCAGGTATGCTGTGGGCAGTAAAAAATAAGTAGCGTGCGTAGCAGTAGTCATTTTTTATTTCATCAAAGTTGCCATGATACGCTAGCTCTTCATGCATGGTGAGAGTTGAATTTATAGATTGTGAGAAAGAAGGAAGAGCAAGAACATCCTGATGGGATATCTCGTAATCGCAGACATCATTTAGATCGTTAATAAATAGCTTATTCTTTGCGCACCATTGCAGGTATTGTTTTTCTTTTCTCGTCTTTGAGCTGTTATACTCTTCTGAAAAGTAATCGAATGAAGATTCCTCAAAGTTTTCCTCGAACCATTCCTTAAATTTAATTAGATACCCGTCACCTTCTAAGTCTACTCTATGTTCAGGATATAGTTCTCCGATATTCTCTACTGCCTCTTTGGTAAGCCTGTAGGCGATAAAGTAGTGATACTCTTTGTGCCCGTTGTCATATAGCGATTCGCCAAGAAAGAGCTGGTTTCTAGCCTTTGATGCAATCGCTTCTATTTTTTTATTTATAGCTATGGCTTCATCATAAAGAGGTATGCAACATAAAGCCCTTCCTTGAGAAGAAAGATGGTTAGCCAAGTTGGTTAGAACCATTGACTTGAGGTTATTAAATGCCTGAGTATTTTCAGCCTTTTGATTCCAGTCAGGTTTTGGGATTTTGTGAAGAGATTTTCTATAATAGATTATGGCTTTCATTAGGTCGTCTGAGTACCATTCAACTCTTCGAGCCTCGTAGAGTAAGGAATAGCAGTTTGCTATTGTGTAAAGGTAATGAGCCTCATAAAAAGGGTGTTCAAATTCAAACTCTTCTGATGTCAATCTCTCAATAAGATTTTCTAGGGCTTCATAGTCTCTGTTTAATATATGTAAATCAGCTTCTTCACTTAAATTGTTAATTTCATCTGTTGTCATGATCATGAAGAGCTCCTTTTACCATTTAATATTGACAATCTACCAGTTATCATAAATCAACATAATTTCTTCATTTGCGAAAAAAATATACACTGAGCACTTTACTCTTAGTATAAGTTTGAGGGGGTGGTATGAGCGAGCAAGAGTGCCGAGCATCACAGGCATCGGCAGAAGCAGTCAAGGCAGAGAGTATGCGTTGGTCTCTGGACCAGGCTGAGGGGGCGAATCCGGAGTGCGTTAGTTGATTCCTGAGGAGCGAAACGAGCTGCGCCGTGACGTGGCAGAGGCATCTGCCTGGGCTCGGACTGAGGATATCGTCGTTGCGGTGCGTGTGCTCATCTCGTTTTTGAATCCCCAGATAACCGGCATCACCGAAGACGCGCTGCTCTTCCCTGAAGCAACTGATCGGCAGGCACAATGTCATGCACATTGGCACCTGTGGTCTCAATGCTGTGAATCAACCCAAGATTATCGTCGACACCGATGTACATTTTCATGCCAAAGTGCCAAGAGCCCCCTTTTTTAGTCTGGTGCATCTCTGGATCACGCTTGCCTTTTTTGTTTTTGGTGAAACTCGGCGCAGAAATGATCGTGGCATCAACAATGCTGCCTTCGCGCAACATTAGGCCGTTTTTCTCCAGGTGCTTGTTCACTTCCTGGAACAGCACCTTGCTAAGGGCGTGTCGTTCCAGAAAATGACGAAGCTTGATAATCGTCGTTTCGTCCGGCAACCGATCCAGCTTCAAACCGGCGAATTGCCGCATGGAATCAATCTCGTAGAGGGCGTCTTCCATGGCCGGATCGCTCAGGTTGTAGAACAACTGCATGCAGTGGACTTGGAGCATGGCAGACAACGAATACGGAAGCCGGCCGCTCTCACCCTCGGGGTAATAACGGGCTACCTTTTTCTCCAGCGGCTGCCAGGGAATCAGCTTGTCCATCCGCTTCAGAAAGATTTCGTGAAGAGTCTCTCGCTTCTTGTTCTGGTACTCGGCTTCGGAAAAGGTGATTTGATCAATGGCAGCATTGAACCCTATGCAGTTGACGATAGCCGTATTATCGCTGAAGTCAGGGACGTTTTCAGAGTCCCCTTAGTGATGGCCACTTCCGATTTTCAGCCCACTCCCAGCCAGGGCGTAATCGAAGTAATGGCATAAACCGAGCGCTCCGATACACCCTCGGAGGTGTCGACACGTTCAATTTCCTGGCCCTCTGCTAAGGGCCGGTCAAGGAAGTCGATGAAAGTCTCTGTGGAATCGCCGTGACTCCACTCTGCCTGGTAGCAACGGCAGCCCTTGTTCACGTCTGTGAGCAGGAGAGGGTAGAGGGTCAATAACTCGCCAGGGTCGCTACGTTCTTTTGAATAGCCATATATCTCTTCAGCCTGCAGTCGCCCATCTTGGTTCACTACTGCCACCAGGCGCATCACGCACTTGCGATCGGCCGTGTACTCAAGGTCGATCTGAATTGCCATGTTGCTTGTAGTCATAGATGTTTCCGGGGGCATCTCATTCAGCTCCATGTCTATCAGCGTTAGCTCTTCGCCTTAGGAATCTTTATCCCATCCAGCTTGTAGTGCTCACCTAGCTCAATGGCGCGGCGCACCGACTCTAATACGGGCTTGCGCACCGCGCGGTAGCGGGTCGAGCCAGGCGAGGCGAACCAACCCTTCACCGTCTCCACGCTGTACCCAGTCAGGGTGGCCACATGGGTCTGGTTCAAGCCATGCCTCTCCATAAGTTGACGGAGGGCTTCATTCGTTGGTGTCTCGGAAGTGCTCATGAATGTCTCTCTATATATCGCCACAGGCTAATGCCAGCAGCGCTAGTTCTTGAATGACGCTTTAAGGGGAAGACTAGGCCTCTAAACCCCAACAGCGTCTGGCGCGATCCCTGGCACTCTCTCGGACGAACGTATCGGGAAGGGCAGAGGTGCTGTCCTGGTTGAAATGCGCCAGCAGATCGCCAAACAGCGTGGAGTCTCGCAAGTCGAGGTCGATCCCCACCAGCACATCGACCGCTTGGTGTATCTCCACGACAGACCAGGGCTCCAGCTGGGCAATGAACTCATTGTCACGAATCAGCCGCTGGATCTCAGGATGCTCTTTGATTGTCTCGAGCTGCGCGGTTGACGTCATGAGGCCTCCATTTTCATAGGTACTGATGACAGTTTAATGTGCAATGCACACCATTTCAATACTTGCCTATCGTCCAGAAGCACAAACAAGAACCCATGAGGGCAAGGATAAAGTATGTCTAAAGCTCTCACCGGCCACCCATCCTATCCTTAAAAAAGTGTGCGCCTTGCTTGATAAAGTGTGCATTGCACACTATTATAGGGGTCATCGGCTACACGACTTAAAGGCACAACATGAACCTAGCGATCAACCTCGACACCGACACCGCTATGCCGGCCACATTCGAGCCTGTTTCGCCACCACTGCCCGAGCGCGTTCGTCAGGCCATCGATCTTCTGAAGGCTATTGTTACCGACCAACCTACCTCGCTTGTGATTGCCTACTCTGGCGGCAAAGACTCAACCGTGGTCACAAGCATTGCACTGGCGGCGCTGGCCGAGCTGGCGCAAGAAGGCAGATTACCAGCTGACATTGAGCACCTAGCAGTGTCATCAAACACCGGCATCAAGAATCCCGTGATCGAGCGCCACGTTGGTCGACACCTCCAGGCTATGCGGGCCTTCGTCGCCGAGGCTGGCGTTCCCCTTAAAGCCAAATGGGCCATGCCCAGCTTGGCCGAGAGCTGGCAGGTCAGCGTACTTGGTGGGCGCCGGCAAATGGCGTGGCCAAGTGAAGGTCAAAGCCAATACTGCTCGGTTGACTGGAAGATCAAACCGATCGATACCCTCAAGCGCCAGCACGCCAAATCCCTTCCCAAGGGAGTGCGTCAAATCACGCTGCTGGGCAGCCGGTTCGAGGAATCCGCTCGTCGTGCGGCCAACATGGAAGATCAGGGCGCCAGCACCGAGGTAGTCGAGCATCAGGGGCGTCTGCTCACTTACCCTATCGCCAGCTGGACCACCAGCGATGTATGGGACTTCATCCTGTTCTCTCAACCCTTTGGTAAGGGTGGCCCTTTCCCGAGCTATACCGACTCTCTGGCCGATGTGCTTGAGGTTTACAACAGCGCAAACGGTGAATGCTCAATTGTCGGCGACAGCGGCAAGCGGACGCCGTGTGGGGCGCGAACAGGATGCTGGGCCTGCCCGTATGCGGGCCGCTCTGACGAAAGCCTGAGCAACATGGCTAAGGACAATCCCGAGATGGGGCCGTTGCTGGCGCTTCGTCAGTACATCGTCTCGCTTCGACATGACGCCAGTGCCCGTAATTTCGTTGGTACCGACATCAAGGATAGCGGCGCCATCAATATCAGTGCTGCCGGCTACAGTGGTCGCGTGCTGCTCGACCTGCTGCGAGCCTGCCTGACCATAGACGCCGAGGAGATGGAGCGTTCGGACCAGCCCGCCTTTCAGATCATCACACCTCAAGAGCTGGTCGCGATCGAGTGGAGCTGGGCTATCCGCGGTCTCCAGGTTCGCCCTTGGGAGGCTACCCGTGCCTGGGTCGAGGTTTACCACCAGGGAAAACGGTTTCCGATCCCCAGCGCCAGCACAAACCAGCCGGTACAAGCAGGCGGACAGGCTCTGCATCCATTGGCAGGGGAAACCATGGGCTCTACCACCACTCCGCTGATGGCAGCTGCAGGCGTCACAGTCGCCGCCAGCGCTCGTCTTGAAGTCGATCCAGAAGGGGCGATGGAAATGTTGTCGATCGAAGGCGATTGGCTGGCGATGGAAAACACGAAGACACCGGAGAGCGTGGCTAACTCTCTGCTGATCCGAGGCGTAGTCAGTATTCCGGCAGGCCGTCGCAGCGAGATCGACCGTCGCCTCACAGCTGTCGCAAGGTTGCGTGAAGAGGGCGTGATGAGCTGGGCATTCAGTGGTGGCCGTCCCACGTTGGATAGTGATGACTTTCAGTTGGAAATGGCCAGCTGACATAAGCCGTCCCCCGGCGAGAGCCGGGGCCTGTAGCACCGTAACCTTTCGCACACTCCCCCGATTCTTGACCACCCCCTGCAATCGCATGAGCGATATGGCTTTCTGCCTGTTTTCAGCCGAATTATGGCATAAAAATAGTGTGCAAAATAATTGCATAAAGTGTGCTTTGCACACTATTATAGGGTTGCTTAGTCAACGACGCCTTATTGGGAGCCAAAATGTCCATTTACTTCATTCCACTCTTCTCGCTACCAACAATCATTGAAGGGCCTGGTGACTATCTCACTCGCGGTGGGGAGCGGGTCACTATTGAACGCACTTCAGCACGGCATGACTTGAACTGCGTGGGGCACTATTCGGAATGCGGTACAGCTGAGCGGTGGCATAAAACAGGCCGCATTATGGCGACCTCCGAGACTCGTAACGACATCGTAAAGCGCCTCTAAACGCTAACCAATGGCCAGGTATCAACCATGAACAGCCATAGCATATACCCTCCGCTCAATTCGCCTGCAGTCCTGCCGGAAACCCTGAAGCGTGGCCTACAGGTTCAAACACGCTATTTCTATGCGGACAGCGCGCCTGGCAATAAAGCTACTGTAGTCCGCCATTGGAGCACTCCGGCCGGCATCCAGGTACGCTGTAACTTTGGGAAAAACCTAGGGGGGAATAGTCTGCTGAAGACCATGCCGATCGACGCCCTATCCTTGGAAACGCCCACTTCAACTGACCTAAGAAAAAAAAGGATCAAATAGATGACCTCCAGTAAGCCCACCAAAAACATGCCAGACAGAAAAAAAACATTTGCGGAAACGGTAAAGCAACTCATGTTTCACTATTTGGTTATCATCACTTTATTAGCCATTTTAGTGTTGTATTTTGTCTTCACTATAAATCTCAACGCCTCTTTGATTTATGGCGCGACCATTTTGTCTATCCTCCTTCCCGCTTATCAAACCGTTAACGATAGCGGCTGGGATAAGGGGTTTCGCGATTTGCCAAAAGCCAAGCGTTGCAATCTTGTTATGACAATTATTGGCATGGTGGTGACTGCTATTTCATTCCTGGCAGGCACCAGCACTCTGTTCGTTTGCTAGCAAGGGGTAGGCATGCTTGCTGAAATTCAACTGGATATGTTGTTCAACGCCGACTTGAACGTGAACGACATGGCAATCATGCGTACTTAGCGGATGATAGCGCTCGGCGGGTCAAAAGAAATGGAGCTGGCGCTGGCACGAATCCAGCTTGAGCCCCATGAGGGCCGGTGGATGTGGGCAGTATCGATCAACTCTTCAAACGGCAGCGAGAGCGGGTACAGGCCGTTGCCTAAGTGGGGCAAATTTGCCCAGACCCGGGAGGACGCTCTTGGAAGGGCTGCCGATCAAATACGGGGGCAACTAGACCGTCTGACAGATAGAGAGCGGTTGCGGGTCATTGCGTGGTTAGGGGGCATTCTGCCCGCCCCCAAATAACGATATGAAATTACGACACCAAACACCTGAATATTAAAGACCTCCTCCAACTGAGCAGCCACCGCTGCTCACGGAGTGTATATCCCGGCTAACCTAATTGTTACGCAAGCGAAACATCAACAATTGTAAAAAGGCCGAAGTGGAGCGCCACGGGCTATCAGCCCACAAAACCGCGGCGATTTAATTTGTCCCAGCGAGGCAAGTGGTTGCTGACCACTTAGGAAAAAATAATAGGTATGCCTATCTGCGTGATAGCCTGCTACGAAACTAGCGGGAGAGGAAATGCAGATGGAAAGCCTAAAGTTTTCCGATAAAGGCCCAGCGTTCCCAGGCCAATTGGTAAATGCCATGTTAGCTGGCGACGTAGTGTTTCTATGTGGTGCTGGCATCAGTGCCCCCCAACTTCCCACCTTTAAAAAGTTGGTAGATCAGTGCTTTGAAAACCTTCACTTAAATATGAGCGCATCAGAAAAACAATCTTATAAGGATGAACGCTACGAGGAAGTATTAGGATCAGGCAGTCGCCGAATTGTCGACCCAGCCGAGTTAACACGCACGATCATGGGATTGCTTGATTCGCCTCCTGACCCTGTTCTTGACCACCATCGCACCATCTTAAAACTGTCTCGTAATCTCAATAACCAGCCATTAATCATCACCACAAATTTCGACACGATGCTCGAACAGGCACTATCAGAACAAGAAGACCCTGAGCAAATAATATCACTTAGTTTTGCTGGCCAAGACCTCCCCCCACCGGGTCATTCTAACTTTGGTGGCATTATCCACCTCCACGGCCGCGTCAAGAATGAAAACCTCGGACTCAATGCTACACCATTGGTTATTACAAGCGCAGATTATGGTGAGGCCTACATGCGAGCGGGGTGGGCCTCACGGTTCCTCTTTGATCTGTGTCGATGTAAGACAATTGTTCTGGTTGGGTATCGTGCTGGTGATGCACCCGTTAGATACTTTCTGAATGTGCTTGAGGCTGACCGCCAGCGTTTTCCCGATTTGCATCGAGTTTACGCCCTTGACGCCGTAAACGCGCAGGAGGATGTAGATGCTCGCTGGGAGGCACTGGCTGTAGAGCCGATTGTCTATGAATATGAAGAAAGTCACAGCGCTCTTTGGCACGATCTTGAAAAACTTGCCGAAGTAATCGAGCGGCCTAGTGTGACACGTCACAAATGGGCACGTGAAATTCTCGCAAAACCCTTTGCCGATGCTGATCCTCTTGAGCTTGATCGCATTGCTTGGCTGTACCGCGGACATCGCGACCTTTGGGGGGTTGCCATAGCAACGATTGGGGATGCGGATTGGTTCGACTTTTTGGCTGCTCGCAAGCTATGGAGTGATGAAGAGGCTCCCCGGATTCTTGCCGCGTGGATCGCTCGTGATTTCAAATCAGCTGACCGATTTCAGTTGGCGATAGAATGGTTAAGTACGTTAGGGAAGCCGTTCGCAAATGAAATATCTCGCTACTTTCAGCAGCTTCAAGCGCTCCCGGAGTTCTGGGTACGTGCGTGGCGTTTGTTTTCAATCAGCGAGCCGAGACTTAATAACAAATTCGATGGGGCGATGCCGTCCTTTATGCTCGAACGAGTGCTCCGAAGTACAGTAGTGCTTAATGACGACTTGGAGCGGGCTGTTAGGCTTCTTACACCAGTGCTCGACCTGAGGCCAAAACTCACCAGCTTTTATAATGAACCTGCAACAGAGCCACCTGAAAGAATTGATCATCTCGCATGGGCGAGGCTTGAATTGCGCGATGAAGTCGTCGCAGAAAGGCTAATGAATGCTCTTATCGAGTATCCACAGCCTCAGGTCATTATGTCCATTGCAACCGCGCAACTAGCGTCGGTGGTCAGACTCTTGCTCGACATCGGCGAGATCAGCGGGGACTATGACAGAAGTAGTAACAACGTGCCCTCGATTGAGCCGCATCAACAAAATGCGCATCGTGATGGCTTGATCTACCTCGTACAACTACTGGCTAGCAAACTCCCTGAAGCGGCAGACGCGGATTGCCTTGCTACGCGCAATCTTGTTGCCGGGTGGGCAGCTATGCCAGGCAAGCTCGGTACCCGACTTTGGCTCCATGCGTTGCGCAATAACAAGTTATTCACTGCGAATGAAGCAATTGAAGGCCTGATGTCTCTTACTCTCACCGATTTCTGGACGTTGCGCCGCGAACTAGCCCTCGTATTGCGAGACCGCTCAACGAATGCCGATGCGGATTCGTTAGCCCTCATCGAACACCGCATTCTCACCGAAGGTCAAAATTACTTCGCTCGATACGAAATAGAGCTAGGGCAAGCCGACTGGCGTGATCATGCTCTCGATACCGCCGTGTGGCTGCGGCTCAATATGCTAGAGGTTGCTGGTAGACTTTCCGATGCGGGTGCGGCGGAGTTAGAGGAAATTAAGAGGCGGCGCGACTATCTTGCTCGGGAGATCAATGACCGGGACTTTTTTGACTCCTACTCGTCTGGTGTGCGGTGGGTCAAGGGTGACGCTCAGCCAATAATCGACGCTTCTGACACAGATCGGCTTGAAATCGCACGCGAAGCTATTCACAGCCAAGACATAGAGCAACAACAGGGTTGGAGAGCCTATTGCCAAGCCGATCCCTATGGCGCATACGACACACTAATGCAAGAAGAACTCGACGAGCCGAACGCATTGCTTTGGAGCGGTTTTATCGACACCTTGTCGCATGCGAACAATGATGATGATCCTCGCAAAAGCCGTCTTGTGACTGACATCTTCTCAGCGCTACAGCCTGCAACCAACGAATTTCTCTCGCTGATTATTGATTCTCTTGCAACCCTTTATTTCAGTTCTCAACACCGCAACACGTCTATCGATCCCAAATGGTGGCCGAAGCTATTCACCATTGCGGTGAATAATGACTCGACTCCATTTGAGCCGGCTTCTGATCTAATTGATGAGGCTATCAACTCTCCCGGAGGGCGTCTGACAGAAGCGGCATTAAGCGACATCAGTGAACAAAAGCAATCAGGCAAGCCTATCGACCAGGCTCTACTCAATGCGATAACTCAAGCCGCTTTAGCCGTCGGCCGACAGGGTGTGATGGCGCGTGCAATACTTGTAGTGTCCGCTGGATTTGTCGACTCGCTTGAGGAGGGCCGGATTGCTAAGGCCCTTGATACGGCTCTTAGAGGAGATACTAGCGAAGCCGTTGCGTTGCGATCGGTTATCGTCGAGCGTGGGCGCCTATCACCATCTGCTTATAGAGCGTTTAGCATGCATATCCTTCGCGGTGTTACTGAGGTCAATAGCGAAGGGAACGCCAATGTTGTCGCCTCCAAGATCATTTCGCCTGCGCTGTCTATTGTAAGTGGTGAGTCAAAGTCTACGGACTGGGGCTTTACGCTTACTGACATCGCTGAGGCTCTGCGAGAAGGGCCGCCAGCTTTGCGCGTGGGTGCAGCAAGTTACTTGACGCAGTGGATTGCTCAGTTTAAGGAAGATCCTTCCACGGCATGGCGAAGCTACATTGAGCCATTGATAGCTGCAGTGTGGCCACGCGAACGGTCTCTGCGTGAGAAGGAGCTTACTCCCAATTTCGCAGAGTTGGCCGTAAATTCAGGAGATGCCTTCCCAGAGGCGCTTAAAGTGCTGCATCCTTTTCTTGAAGAAGCCGAAAATCATTATGTCATACATTCAATTTCCCAGTCGCAAGTACCCGAGACATTTCCTAGCGAGACATTGACTCTGCTGTGGACAATGTTTGGTGCTGGTAGTACACGAGATCTATATGAGGTTCACGAGATATTGGATCGATTAATTGCAGTTCAACCTACGATTGAAGTGGATAGGCGGTTTCAAGGGTTAAACCAGCGTACCGTCCGATATGAATGATCATGCATACGCTCTACGGCAATAGGCAGGGCACCATGACGACATGTAGCAGGTGTAGGAAGATGCCTGTAGGGCCTTTGGTCGGGTGTCAACTGAAAAGGGGAGGGGCAACCCAATTTCCCCTGGCCAGGGAAGGGGGTTGTAAGGAATCCTCTACTGGCCCCCGCCACGTCCATCGGGCGGCAAAGTTACCAACCATTGCCGAGTACGCTTGGGCGGTCTGGCTGGCGCCACGAGCGAGAAACACGCGGCAGATTCAAGCGGTTTTGAAGCCGCAGATAACCCGCTGAATGCGGCACAGCTATTTACGCTACAACGGTTAGTTATAGGACTGTTGTAGTCGAGGAAATAGCCATACTAAAACTACGATCACATCAGCACTGTGACAAAACCGTATAATCAATAACTTTTATGGAATTTAAAAGACTGATTTTAAACACCTTTGTTTAACCATGAAAAAAAACGACCCTGCCACGTAGTGGAATGTTATAAATAGCGCTCTGTGACATTGGATTCTGATACATGTTAGCCGATACCCTGAAAGCTATTGGTCCGTGCTTGAGCACTGACCTGACAGACTACCTAGTAACCCACTTAGGGTTATCTCAACAGGCGGCGCGCCAGCGCGTCAGCCGAGGTGGTTTACGGATTAAGCGGCTAGCGCATCTTCCTTTTGGTCGAGGGGTAAAATTTCTTTATCACGAAGACCACTTCGCATCTCCCCTGTATTGGGAAAACCTTTATAAAGCTATCTTCACTGTAAACGGCCCTTATGCAAGGGCCTTAGGGGCTGTCCAGGCACGTGGCGCTGTGCCACTGGAACATTTTAAAGGCTCTTGCGGTGCGCCTATTGCACAGAAAAAGCAAATCTCCGCAAGAACACTGTTGGATCGCATGGTCTCCGCGAATGTGTTAGTTGAGAAACCTCTCCCTGGGCTGGGGCTATGCGTGATGACCAAGGAGACGTATGAACGTTATCAGAACCAATTGGATAAACTAGCGGCTGCTACCCGATCTCGTCTCATCGCAGAGAGCATCCTATTGGATAGTGTTCGAGAATGGCTGCGAAGATTGGCTATGGTGAGTTACAACTCTGTTCGGACACGTGAGTCGGAGATGCCGCGTGTAGGCACCTTTAACTGGGATTTGACTGCTCCAAGCTACCTAACATCCGTAATCACTCGACAGAAGGATGAAGGGATTAAGCCAGGCTACGTAGTATGCGATATATTATTGATCGACCACGCAAAGCTTAAACATGTTGAACCTTTTTTGCATAAAGTCCGGTCACTAAATGCGCTCAAAAATATCGGGCGGACCATGTTTATTCTGGTCGCACATAGCTACGATACGGATGCATTCAGAGCTTTGCGCTCGGCTGGCATCATCCCAGCCACCCCAAAATCTCTTTTCGGAGAAGACATAGCCACTGGCTTTCGGGAACTTATCCAAACGCTCAAGCAGGCTGCCAAAGGTGTCATCGACCCTGTTAAGTTTGATCAACTTTTCTCAACGTTCGGTAAATTAGAAGGTGCTGTCGGCAACATGCGGGGCGCTTTCTTCGAGTTGTTAGTGGCCGAGGTGGTACGAAAAACGGCAGCGGGACAAGTTAAGTTAAATAAAATATGCAAGGGTGCAGACGGCGATGCAGAAGTGGATGTTTATCATCTAAACGAAGGCATCACGGCACAAATGATTGAATGCAAAGGTGTCGCACCCGACACCTTCGTTGATGATGAGGCTGTAGGATTATGGTTGACCACACGCATTACTCGTGTCCGTCATCATCTGCAAAGCCTTGGGTGGTCAGATCCGCTTCCACGTTTTGAACTTTGGACTAGCGGGGCGTTGTCAACACAGGCGCATGAGAGGGTGGAAAAGACGCGGCTTGCGAATGCCAAAAAATTCGAACTCTTTGTAGTAGAGGGAGAGGCGCTACGTGCTTTAGTCAAAGGTTTGAACGATAAAGCCTTGCTCAACACATTCGAACAACATTTTTTGCCATAGAGCTACAGTGCCTCGGCTGGCCCCGCCACGATCAGGGGGCGTCCATGGCTACCAACCTGCCGAGATAACGCCTGGGCAGCCTGGCTGGCGCCATGCGCACGAAATAGACGGCGCACAAACGCAGGGATGAAACGCCAGGCGCCCATCAAGTCCTTGGGAAGGGAGCCTTTCACCCACTCCTCAGCCATCACATCGGGATCGACCCTGATCTCTGTGATCGATAGATGCTGGTTTGTGCCAGTCCTCACCAAACTACGGTAATACGCATCAGGCTCAAGAACAGAGGCGGCGCTAAGTTGATTCCACGGCTGGTGGTAGAGGACGTTAGCTGAAGGGCTATAGCTCCACGAACCCAGGGTCTCGACTGGCCCTTCCCATTTAATCCCCAGGACAACGCCATATCCTCCAAAAATCTGCTGTTGCCCAGCTTGAGGCAATCGCTCGCCGTCAGCATTGAGCAACAGCATATTCAAACAGGCATCAGCACACAGCACGTCATGCGAGAATGGCTGGAATACCCCACTCGACAGTATGTGATGCGCCGCTTGCGGCGAGGTGACGTGATGAAGGTATTCGGCCATGCTGGGTTCCTCTGTAGTTAATGGGTGCGAGATAGAGCACCTTCCGCGATAGTGAAGCGCTAACGAGCCGGGATGGTATGTTTCAAATGAGCGGGAAGGCTCTCTCTTGTAGTTGCGGCTTCATTGGGGAAGGCTTCGAGCACGTATTGCCCCATGAATCGACGCTTAACGTTGAAGTACGGTGTGGATTTACACATTTTCAACCACTCCGACTGACTCACTACCGGCAGCAGGGCTTGTCGGGTGGCTTCATCTGCTTGACTCATGGTGACTGGCACCGTTTTACCGGCCTCAAGTGCAATCAAGTCTACGAGACGATCCCAAAGCGCTTTAACAATACCATCTCTGATCGCGAGAAACGCAACGGGGAAACTCAGTCTCGGCAACTCAATGTAAATATCATTTATCGATTTCCAATCATCGACCGCCAAACGAAGCAGCCACTCATTGGCGTTCGTTAGCTGCTGCAAAATCGAGTAGTGGGTAAAGAGATGGTTAAGCCCTCTGACTTGGCATATTTGTTGACTTACCTGCCTCGCGAGGCAGGTAGCCTCTTTCCGAACCCGCGGATGATTATGCATCGTTCACTCCTTGCAACAGCGAGGTGACATCAGTCCTCGTCACACTGAGCCTGAAGTAAGTCAGCTATTTCCCGCTCGACAGACGCGACTGCTGGTTGCAGTGTTTCGTCTACTTCGTCACGACCCAGGCGGGCGACCTCTTTCCACCGCACCAGTGAGTCACGGGAGACAAGATAGGTACGCGCACAATCACCCTCTGAGGATTCCTTCTGAAGCGACTCCAACAGCTCCAAGTCACGCATCGAAAAGACCTGAATGGCCGGTACAAGCAGTCCTGCTTCTTCTGCTTGTCGGCCGAGTGAAGCCTTGTCCCAGTCACGTTCGGCCGCTTCGTAGGAGGAATGTGTGGTGGTCTGGTAACCACACCGCTGGCACACCAGCCAGTGGGCATGAAACCAGTCGGTGTTTCGTTTTAGATAGTCTGGGCTG
This sequence comes from Halomonas sp. AOP13-D3-9, assembly GCF_052379125.1. Lineage (NCBI taxonomy): Bacteria > Pseudomonadati > Pseudomonadota > Gammaproteobacteria > Oceanospirillales > Halomonadaceae > Halomonas > Halomonas sp. AOP13-D3-9. Next base: position 39,081 of record NZ_JBQSYH010000023.1, read on the forward strand.
TCCTGACAGGCACAAACTGGGCATGAGGCTCGCTCGGTCATAGTGCTATCTGGCGTATCAAAGTGAATGGGGGGCGGGGCGATGGCATTCATGCATGGCCACCCGAAAGCTGACTCAGCGTCTGTGCTCGTGCATTAGCTGACTCCCGCACAAGAACGGGAGAAAAACCAGCGCCACAGTGAACCTCATTGATCATCGCAAGTTGTAAATAGCCGCGATGAATCAAGTATTGGCCAAAGCCTATATCCGAGATGTCCCGATGTGCATAGGCACCGGAAGCCTCCATCGCGTTTATGTCGTCAATGGTTACGATGCCCTTGTTGAGACTATCCAGTGTCGCCTTGCGATAAGGGGCCTGCCGGCAATACTGTTCGGCAAGCTCGCCCAGGTTGATGTCCACCAGCGCACGATATAGCCCACTGCACTGGTAATGGGTCGCCCCACCGCTTGAGAGTGCGACCAGCTCGCCCTTGCAATGACTAGGTTTCGCCATCGCTTTGTCTCCTGTGATTGTGTTCTCTCCCCTTGGCTATACCGGCATGGGTCAGCTTATGGGCGCTGAGCATGCAGGCATAAGCTGAGTGCATCGCATCGGCAATGATGCGATCGGCCAATTCAAGAGGGGTGGTATCAGTGATGCCAACACGCCGCAGATCCTGCTCAATAACGGCACGATGACGCAGGTACTCATGAAGCTCACCCACAAGCGCGCTGCCTGCGAGCAAATCCTGCTTGTTTGATTCATGGAGTGCAGAGCCCATGTCTACACCCTACGTTGCAGCACAGCTGGCTGTCTGACTCCGAAGAAGCTCGGCCAGCCGATCTAAGGCTGTGATGGAGATCGTCCGCTCTCCCGCTGCACAGCGCGCCTCGTGTCGGCGCAGCAGCGAAAGATCCCTCGGCGAGAAATCGTGTTCACGACAAAACGCGGCCTGTGTCATTTCTCGGTCCTCGAGCAGCTGCTCCAGGACATTACGCAGTACGACAATATCGGCATGCGCGAACCCTCCCTTTCCCAGCTCACTGTCATTATTCGCTTCACTCATACTGGGCACACCCAGCTCCGGTTCGAGGTTGCATGTGCCGGCCTCGGTCTGTAGCGCACCTGCCACAACCAAGTTCTGCCCAATGCCGGGCGGTTCCTTGCGCAACCTGTCACAAGAGGAGGTAGGGCGCGGGGTGACACCCTCTGTGATTGCTTGCTGACGCTGATTGGATAAAGTGGTGATAGCGAGCACCGCGGCCAGCTGGAAAATCAGGAGCGCCACCGTCTGCATGCCGATCACGGCCTGCTGGCGCCAGTTCGAGGCCACGGCCGGGGGCGCTGCCACGAGAGTCGCCAACTGGCTGTCGACCTCGGCGAGACGGACCTGTGCGTCCTGTATCGGTTCGAGCCAGCCAGCACGAGCCTCACTATTAGCGCGAAAAGTCTCGATACTCTCCTCAAGGCGCGAGGCCTCCAGCGTCAGCCTCTCGATCCGCAGCTCCCGGCCGGCGTCGACGTGAGACGACGACTGCCATTCCTCAATAAGGGGCTCGCAAACCATATAAACGGGGCCAGTAAGTGTGAGCACGCTGGCTACCATGGCCAGCATTCGCCGTGCCAGCTGGCGCTGATACCAAAGCCACAAGGCAACGACCTCTAGGAGCACTGCCCATGCCCACCCCATCGGCCCGATGAATTCAGTCCAGAATTGAATAGCATGAACCTGAAGTAGCGCGATCGCGCCAGCAAGCACCAGCAGCGGTAGTGCCATTTCGATGAACCGAGTTGTCGGCGACTGATTGCCCATTACGTTGACTCTCCACAAAGCTCACACACTGCTAATTTCCCTAGTCCCCTCTCCAAGAGAGCTGGGATTTCTCCGTTCATTTAGTCCGTATTGGGCGCCGATTTGCCGGTTGTTGAGGTGACAACGGCCATCGGCGTCCCTAGCTTCGGTGCTGAGGGCGGCGGCTGTTTAGTTTCAGACGTGGCCATTCGGATGCTGATCGTCAGCGCCAGTAGCGCCGACCAGGCGATCATCCAGCTGATTAGAAAGCGGCGATCATTGAGATCGCCCCGGCCGATGATGAGCTTTACAGTCAGGAAGACGGCATAAACGAGAGCGCCGACCCAGAGGAGGGAGAGGAAACTGGTCATGCCACACCCCCGGTCACAATCGCAGCAGTGTGCCCGGGCTGGGATTCACGGTCCCGCGCCTCATATCCCTTCCGCACCACGCTTTCAAGCGCTCCGTTGGCCATGGGTCACTCCTTTATGAATCGGTTGTATAGGTGGTGCTGGCTGTCGCAGCCAAAGAGGTAGCGAGGTGAGCCTGCGCCGCCCGGTGACATGACGGGCTGCTCGCCTTATGGCAGAAGGGTGGCCAACCAGTACGACACGGCGCTTGCCACGAGTGATACTGGTATAGAGCCACTGCCGTTCCAGCATGTGCCAGTGCGATCGCGCCAGCGGAATGATCACTGCCGGGAATTCTGACCCTTGCGCCTTATGTCCGGTCATCGCATAGGCCAGCTGCAGCTTGCCGAGGGCATCACTGGTGAACAGCACTTCGCGGTCCTCAAACCGCGCCAGCACGGTTTTTTCCTCGGGGTCAGCCGTCACCACATAGCCGAGGTCGCCATTGAAGACATCACGGTTGTAGTCGTTCTCGGTCTGCACGATTTTGTCACCCGGCGCCCAGCGGCGGCCATGGATCGTTACCGAGCCACGGTCACCCGGGATATGGAAGCTACGCAGTGCCTCATTGAGCGCACGGGTACCGACCGGCCCACCATGCATAGGCGTCAGTACCTGCACCTCATGAAGAGGATCGAAGCCATGCGCCAGCATGTCTTCCGTGGCCACGCGCAAGGCCACCTGACACACCAGCTCGGAGTCACTGCCCTCCGGCACCTCGACAATCTCGAAGTCACTTTCTGCCACAGACTGGGGGGCGTTGCCCTGGTTGACCGCATGCGCCTGGACGGTGATTTGCGAGCCAGGCCCTTGGCGGCGGATCTGTAGGAGCCGAGCCACTGGGATAGCGCCCGAGGCGATCACATCACGCAATACGTTCCCCGGGCCTACCGAGGCCAGCTGATCCTGGTCACCGATAATGAAGAGCCGGCAATGGTCAGGTAGCGCCAGCACCAGCGCCCGGAATAGCAGCACATCGACCATCGACGCTTCATCGATAATCACCACGTCCGCTTCGAGCGGGTTGCCCGCATTGAACTCAAAGCCGCTGGCGCCAGCACCCAGGAGACGGTGAATAGTCGACGCCGGCCGTCCGGTTGCCTCTGCCATTCGCCGGGCAGCACGGCCAGTCGGCGCACACAGCGCCAGCTCAAGGCCAGCATCATCCAGCGTCTGCGCCAGCACCTCGGTCACAGTGGTCTTTCCCACCCCCGGGCCACCCGTGAGCACAGCCACCCCATACGCAAGGCAGGTCTCCAAGGCTTGGCGCTGCTCTTCGCTGAGTACCCGCCCATCCGACAGCTCACCGTCGACTCGTGCCAGGTTGTCGCCATCCCACAGCACTGCCCGCGCCAGCAACGCCGCGGCAATGGTTCTCTCTGCCTCCACCAGCGAAGGCAGGCCCACCAGCCCACCTTCGACGCTGATGAGCTTTTCATGCGCCAGCAAAAGCTCAACAACCGAGGTCATGCGTGCCACATCGACCCCGATGAGCTGCGCGCCTTCCGAGGCCAACTCCCCCGAGGTTGCCAGGGTGTGCCCTGAAGCTGACCGTGCATCCACGACATGGCGAAGGCCCGCGATGAGTCGATCCCTATGGGTCAATTCGAAGCCCAGAGACTGCGCGATTGCGTCGGTAATACGAAACCCGATGCCACGGGTCTTCAACAAGGTACGGTAGGGATTGGCGGATACTTTTTTGATGGTCTCCTGGCCCAGCTGACGAAAGACAGCCATCGCACGAGAAGCACCGAGGCCATGGCTCTGCAGGAAGATCAGTGCGTCACGCGCCTCCTGATGCTCGCTCCAGCTTGCCACGATCCCCGCTGCCTTCTTCTTCCCGATGCCCGACACAGCCCGCAATGCCTTCTCATCGCCGAGAACATCACGCAGCCCATCCCTAAAGTGAGCAACCAGTCGAGCGGCGAACTTGGGGCCAATGCCGGCTACCTTGCCACTTGCGAGGTAAGCGCCCAGCGCTTTGGACTCATGAGGTATTTGGGTTATGAGGCGTTCGGCCTTGAACTGCCTACCGAACTTGGGATGAGTGCTCCACACGCCTCGAGCCTGCACATACTCTCCCTCGTTCAGCGGCTGGCAAACGGCCACAAGTGCCACCTCCTGCTCCTGTACATCGCGCACAGTCAGGATCTGAAATCCCTCTTCGCCAACGAAACGAACGGCGCAGACCACACCGCTCAATTCCTCCAGGTTGTCCATGAATCGCCCTCGCAAATAAAAAAAACCCGGCTGGGGAGGCCGGGTGAGGTACAGGGAAACAGGCTCTTAAAGGGGAGCGCGGCATGTCAGCACGCCCGGGCCGTGCCCGACTTCAAACTCTGGATCTGCTACTGGGGAGCCCTCTGAGTTCTCTGAGTTCTCTGAGTTGAGAGAGAGAGAGAGAAGCCGGATCAGGGCTAACTCAGAAGGCTCCCCGGTAGCCCCGTTACCGAGACGACCAGACGGCTGATGCGCATCCCCGAAGCCGTGTCAGGGGAGAGAGGAGATAGCGGGCGCATTCCACTTAATTCGTTTGGCAGAGGGTGTATCTCTATTTCTCGTGCCTATGTTTTGCTATACTATACGACACTTTCTATTTATGCAATACACTTTTGAATAGTAAGACCACGTATTGTCGGCTTGCTTCTGAGCGGTGCGTATTCCGCTCATTTTCCTCTACCGAAGGATGATATTCAGGATGACATCACGAGCACTCATTCTGTGTGAGAAACACTCCGACCAAGCCGACAAAATTGCCCATGCTTTAAGTCTTACCCGCAGCGGAAACGCTTACACCGGCACCTGGAATGGTGTAACCCTTACCCTAGTCTGGGCAGCTGGTCATTTGCTGGGGCCTGTTGAGCCTTCTGTGGTGAGCCCAGAGGCCAACTGGCGCAACCCTAGCAGTCTATTGCCACTTCCTACCGCATTCCCCCAGACACCTACCGAGCGCGGCAAAAAATACCTGGGAAACCTAAAAAAAGAACTCTCTCAAATATCCGAAGTATGGTTAGCATCCGATCCTGATCGAGAGGGAGAAGCCATCGGGTACGAGATCCTGCAGTACGCAAAGTACAGGGGTACAGTGAAGCGGATGTGGCTGACCGGCTCTATGGAAGCGGCCGATGTTCAAGCCGCGGCCAAGCGTCTAAGAAATGCCGCGGAAACCATTTCTTTCTGGCGGGCTCAACAGGCCCGCGCCAACGCAGATGGGTTCTGGCAGTACCTTGTCCGTGCATACACGGCAACCGCTCGCGTAGGCCTCATGGGTAGCGATTTAGCCAAAGGCAAGGGCAAGGCTGGGCTCGTGTCGGCTGGCCGCGTACAGTCCGCCACCCTTGGGCTAGTTGTCACCCGCGATCGCGCAATTGAAGCCTTCGTTCCAGTGGATCACTACCAGGCAAAGATCACCCTGGGCGGGGGAGAGCTGACCTATTCGCCAGCCCCACCAATAGCTGGCGCCAGCGGCATCCAGTTGCAGGATGACGCCAAGCCGATGTTTCTGGATCGCGCTGCCATGCTGGCGTTCACCAAGCGCCTCGAGGCTGCCGATACTGCCGCCATTCTGGAGGCTGAGACAAAGCAGACGGCTAAACATCCGCCGCTGCCATACAGCCTCACAGCGCTCCAGCGTGACATGTCCAAACTGCACGGCCTCACGGCCACCCAGACGCTCAAAGCGGCCGACTCAATGCGTAGTGATGGTTACCTGACCTACCCCCGGACAGAGCACGGCGAACTCCCCGCCAGCATGTATAACCGGAACCATTTACTGGCGATCCTGGGCGGCGCGGCAAAGGCTGACGACTCGCTCATGGCGCCAGCACGTCAGGCCGGTCGACGGCACTGCATGGAGGACAACGAAGCGCCACGGCCACGCTGCTTTACCGACAAGTCGATGAACCACCACGGGATCATCCCAACGCGCAAGACACCCGACCTTACAGCTCGCACAGAGGCCGAACGAAAGGTCTACCTGGCATGTGCCAAGCAATTCATTCAGGCCCTCCTGCCAGCAGCAACTGTTGAGTCCTTGAGTGTCAGCGCCAGCATTGATGTTGAGGACGTGCTAGAGCGCCAGCCAGCGCTATTCACTGGCACCTTCAAGCGCATCATCGACCACGGCTGGATGAACGCTTTCAAGGCTCACAAAGAACAGAATGACCTGCCTCCACTGGTGGCCGGCGCCCACATTCCCGTCGAGGCTGTACGACTCCACGAGGCACGCACCGAGCCGCCCAAACCGTTCACGCTTCACGACTTACTGAGCGCCATGCTTAATGCAGGCCGGCATGTCGATGGAGAAGATGCCGCAGCCCTACGAAAGGCTGAAGGAATCGGCACACCAGCCACCCGGGATACGGTCATCCAGACGCTGTTCGATCGCGAATACATCGCCACCAAGCGACAGGGAAAACAGCAGGTAATTGTCTCCACCCTGCGAGGCCGCGCATTCATCGACAACACCCCCGCAGAACTCTCCGATGTGCGTGTGACAGCCGCCTGGGAGCGACAGCTTGATGCAATCCAGAACGCCCCCAGCGACACAGCGGCTAAGCACGCCCGCGACACCTTCATAACCGCTCAACGCGACTTCATCACCACCCGCATCAAAGAGGCAATCGACATCATGGACAATGCACCTGAGGCAGTTATGGCAACAGCCAATGGCCCCACAGAAAACATGATTTCCGCTGCACGCAAGCTAGCCGCTGCACGCAGCCTCTCGCTACCAGAGGGAATCGAAAATAGCTTCGATCTGTGTCGTTCATTCCTGGACGAGGTAATGCAGCAGGCAGCGCCCCCTACTGACAGGATGAAGGCTTTAGCAATGCGCTTGGCTGATGAGAATGAGGTGACATTGAACGGAGAGCTGACCTGTTTCAGGGAGTGCAAAGCGTTCATCGACAAGTACATGCAGATCCAGGCCCCAACCGCGAAAATGATAGCTGCCGCAGAGTCCGCAGCGAAGCGCTACAAAGTGCCGCTACCCGAGGCTGCCCGCACCTCAATGCAGGAGTGCCGAGTGTTCCTCAACGACCACCCACGCTAGCCGCGCCGAGAGGCACCCCGGCCACCCCTTGGACGGGGCTATAACTCAAGGCCGTGCGCGTCAAAAGGAACCGAACAAGGCCCCCCTCGCCAAGGAAGGCGTTCATTAAAATACCTGTCAGACCTACCCATTCAGACCAATTTAATTCAATCAGAGCAACATGCCTGAAGAGTCATAGAAGACGATAGGAATCACTATGTACGAAGCACATCACGACGACGATGAATTGCAGGAAGCGAGCACCAATCAACGTCGATCACGTCGCACTGTAGATAGGGAGGTGCTAGCTCACGAGGCAGAGCTAATGGTGGGCGCATTGACTGCTGATATAGAGGCAATTATGGGGGAGTACACAAGGCAGTTACTGGACATCGTTGAGCGCATCCGACAGGCCCAGCCACGCACCCATGGGGCGGTACTTTTAGATGTTAGCCGGTGTGGTTATGGATGCTTGGGATGCCCCCACCCGGTATGGCGTAAATGGGTCAACCGACAACAACATAGTCGGCACGCACCCTCAACCTGGCACGCCGTCAGGATACAGCGTCCCGGGGTTGCTGCAAGGGCGAAAACCGTGCCGCAGGAGGCACGCGAACTGATAGCTGAAGCACTCGTACTGATTGAGCGTAGAGCACGCTTTATTGACCATTTAAAACGCATCAACAAGGCCATTGGCACTGCACGCTACTATAGACCAGAGCTAGGCCAACAAGGACGTAATGAGGATAACTAGACGCCTGTTTTAAGCGCACGAAAGCACCTTTGTATATGGCTCGTAGGTTCACTCTATGAGCCATTTTTTTTGCCTAGTGGGGGTGCATAGAGGCACACCGCAATGGCAACTATTCCGCGATGCTCCAACTCGTAGCAATGGTCACTCGCTATATACTCTCCCCTCATAACAGAGAGGTAGAACCGCGTGCTAAGTAAGCACTCTATGTGCATCTATGTACCTAGAGGAGGATATAACCAAACGTCCGTGGCCAGAGCCAACGAAGGGTAGGGCAGGGGTGTTCTGGTATGCAGGGAGCAACCGCTTGATTGCAACCACAATTACGACATGTAAACGATTATCTTGCGGTTTAGTAGCCATGCCACCGCGCTCAGTGCTGGCGCCTTCGAGGCGTGAACAGCAACGGGGATAATGTCCTTGTCGGGGAGTGGGGAAGCCGTGGCACTGTGCTCGATGTTGGCGCCTTCGAGGCGTGAGCAGCAACGGAGATAATGTCCTTTTCGGGGAGTGGGGAGGCCATGCCATCGTGCTCTATGCTGGCACCTTCGAGGCGTGAGCAGCAACGGGGATAATGTCCTTTTCGGGGAGTGGGGAGGCCGTGCCACCGCGCTCTATGCTGGCGCCTTCGAGGCGTGAGCAGCAACGGGGATAATGTCCTTTTCGGGGAGTAGGGGAGCCTTGCCACCGCGCTCAATGCTGGCGCCTTCGAGGCGTGAGCGCTAGGAGGAAAAAGAAGGTAAGAACGAAGTTGAAATGGGGCGGCTTTCGGATTAAGTGAACGCAAATACTAGGCGTTTCGAGGCTTGCCTCGTATTCTGCCGCGAAGCGGCCCATGTGCTTTTCGTGGCGTGCAAGAGCGGTCTATCTGCAAGGATCATATCATCAACTCTGCAGGCCCCCTTGCCCAATTCTACGAAGTGACTTGGGGGCGGTTTTTCGCCTTCTTATTGCGCAAAACTAGGCATGTTGTGGCCTGCTTCTTTTTCAGCCGCGAAGCGGCTCATGTGATCTCGTTGACCTGAAGAATAACTGCAACGGTGAACACAACAATAACACTCGCGATGATCCACATTTATTCATTCATAAAGCGGAAAAGATGCGCACAAAACGATGTTCAAGAATGCTAAAATACCGCCTAAAATTAGATGCTTATATGCAAACAAAGGGAAGCCTGGAAATTGGCCGTTATTGAGATGGCCGAAGGGAGCTAGTAAAATTGCTCGCTGTAACTCGAACGGATCACGGCCTTATAATCAAATCAGGGTAGTCGGGGGGAGGTTCCCTAGTCCTGGCTAGCAGCCGCTCTTGTCCTCAACTCATTCAAGCCTGCTCTATGGCCCAAACGCCACGCGCCTCGCCAGCAGCAAGCTATCATGGAAAGGGGATAGCTATTGTTGTTTGGGATATTCCCCCCTGAATTCATCCATGCTCTTCAGTAGGTCCAGGTAATCAATTCCGCCCGTAATTAGCCGTGTCTTTGTGGCGCGTTCATACATCCACACACTCCATAACTTCATGTGCGTGGAAGCGCCCTCTAAGTCCTTGGGCATCATCCCACCCCATTCAGGGTCATCAGCCATAAACTGGAGAGCCCGATCAATGGCGCGATCCAGATCATTTTGTGGTGAATAAAAATCCCCGAGATGTACCTGTTCGGCCAGGATCATAACGGCTAGAACCGGATAGTTAAGCCACTCTGCGAATCTTTCAATTACATCCCGCCCTAGGCTACTGGCAACTCTTCGCCCAGTTTTCAAGTGACTAAGCGTGCTCGGAGCAATGCCAAGGTGGTCAGCCAAGTCCGTAGAAGGCAGTCCTTCGCCTACGGCTCGTTCAAAGATTATCTGAACGAGCTTGTAGCCGGGTGTTTCCGGCCCTATTTGCAGGAAGTCGGATCTAGGTCCTTTGGGCTTTCCCTTCTGTCCGTCCTTAGGGCCTGATCCACTCTTTCGTTTACCTGCCTCGATGACCTTACTGAGGTCTTTATCTCTATTTCCCTGATCCAAGTCTCTCTCCCCATATGCCAGCTGGCATGTCTTCTAGTCAAATAGAACTATACCGGATAACAAATTCTAATACTTTTCGCCTATCCAGCGCCGCTTTGTCAGCGGCAAGATTGCATCCGTACATCTTAACCCAGGAGTAAGCAATGCTCATCGGCCGCATCGAGCACGATCCCAAAAAAACAGTTTCCCTGCATCTCCCAGAGTCAACGCTCGGTCGACTTGAGCAGTACAAGGAACTGTACCAACAGACTTTCGGCGAGAAGGTTACCAATAACGATCTGGTAGACCTGATGCTCACGAATGTCATGGACAGAGACCGCGAATTCAGACGGTTCGTGAAGGAGGAAGAGCGTAAGAAAAAGCTGGAGGCGAAACAACAGGAAGGAAAGCAGCAACAAAGTGGCTCTGAAAATAGCCCCTCAACTGGCCAAGTTGAGGCAGGTACTCACGCTGAGGGTAAAAGCCATCAGCGTGAGCAACGCCAGGTATAAGGGCTCTAGGTCTCGATATGCTGTGCTTGGATGATCTCACACATCTGTTCAACCTTGGGGACAACCCGCTTCCACTTGGTACGCAGAACACGATGATTGCCTGTGGCCCAACTGCGAACAGAGGTAACAGCCTCGTCTGCAGCTACGGCTATCTGGCGAGGGGTCATCATCTCCATCCAGCGATCCACAGTCTCTTTTACTTCGTTGGAGTCCACCCAAGCACCGCCTTCAATGGCGTCGTTCTCCTCCATGATTTCATCAATGGCATTGAGCACTTTGTCATAGGCCACCTTTCTTGGGATCGCTCCCCCTGTCCAGGTATGTATGGATGCCACAGAAATCGAGCATTCGAGCTTCGCCGTCAAGTGCTCAGCTATCTTGGCCAATGTCATGCCGTAATCGTCTCGCAGAGTCGCAATGCGTCGAGCCAAATCACTGTCGGTAGTGCTGCGTACAACACGCCCTCGGGTTGTTGGAATGCTGACTTTGATCTCGCAACCATGCCTTTCAAGCGTGTTGATCAGATCGTTCAGGAGTTCGTCACGCATGACTAACCTCTATGAATATTTGGCAAGTCACCCGCCTTCTGAGATGCAGCGACTTGTTGGTTGGACGGCAGCCCGATTGCATATCCCCAGACAGTGGCAGGAGGACATGAAACAGGAAATTTATGTAGCCTGGTTCTCTAAGGAATATGACCCTTCATATTCCCATGATGCGATCATGAAATATGCTGGTGAGGCGGCTTTCCTGGCGGTCAGTACATGGCGCCGCCACACCATCCTACCAGTTACTGTTCACAAGGCTGGACAGCCTGATAGCGAACCCAGGGCTGAGCAGTTTGATCTGATGGCTGAACAGATTCCTGGTTTCACTGAAGAGTTCAACGACGAAATCGACGTTGACCCTGAGGCATACGTTGAGGCCACTTCGATGGCTTCAGCGCATCTTATCGACCTCCCCAAACGCTCAGCTCGATCAGAGCTGTCTCATGAAAACCTGCTGGCTCTTCACTGCGAAGGCCTATCGCCTGCTGAGATAGCAGCCGCAGCGAACATGACCGAGCGCAGCGTCTACCGCAGATTGGAACGCCTTAAAAATGGAAATCGTAGTACAGTATAGTAAAATTGCAGCGTTATCGGTAGCGCTCTCAGGAGCTGCTTTATCCGCGAACGCATTTGCCTCCGACCAGGATCTGGGTGTACTTGGTCCTACCTGGGAAATCGTAGAGCCAGACATGCGGCTTGCGATAGTGGCCGAGGCCCATGGTGTCGACTGGGGGGCCATTAATGAGCGCATGACAGGCCAGGCGCAGAGTCATACTCAAGACATCCCTGACTGGTTCGTCCCGATAGCCGAGCACACCGAAACCAATTTCATAGATCCCTCCTATACGCTGGAAGAAGACATCGAAGCCCTGAAGCGACAACCCGATGGTTCATACCAGTGGGGGGTCATTTATGAGGCCGGCACCAAGGTCAACCCCCTTGAGCACATACAGCCTGATAACTGGCTCCTCGTAGTTGACCTTAGAGCCGATGAACAACGTGAGCTGGCCATGACCCTAAAGGCCCGCCACCCAGCCAACTTAACAGTGATCGTCACAGCCGGAGACCCTGGCAATTTGGCTTCGGAGCTTGGCCATGCCGTGTACTTCGCCGAGGAGTGGCATTTCAACCGGCTGGGCATCACGCACACCCCCTCTTTAGCAGGCGTTCGGGACAGTCAACCAAACGTTATCGAAGTGACCCATTTCGCCTATCCCTACGATGTCACTACCCTGGAGGAACACCTGCCATGAAGAGGTTACTACTCTCTGTTCTGACTGTTGCAGCCCTCACAACGGGAAGCGCTTATAGTGCATCGCCGTTATCGGGTTCAGCCGCATGTCGGGGAGAGGTTTTCAATCCTATCAACGACCCGAACTGGAACAACATGTTTCCGGTAACGGTAGCTGGAATTTCCATGGGCGGTGGGTCAAATCCTTCCCTTATGCACATGGACCCAATCTGCTTGTGTCCAGGGCCCTATGGCATCGACATGCCAGGGATCGGCATGACGTTCTGGGAGCCAACGTTTCTGGCTGAAGTGGCGCGAACACCTGGCTGTATGTCGACTCTCGGCGGCACGCAGGTGCTTTCCGGGTACGACTCCCTGACCTCAAACCAAACGTATGGCTCGGGACGTGGAGATAGCAGCGTTACCAGGATGCAGATCCATTGGTATATCTACCCTCTGTTCAGCGCACTGAACATGATGAGTTCGCTGGGGTGTATGAACACCTCCGGGTTTAATCTTGCAGACCTCACTGAGGTCGACGCTACTTGGCAAGATGACACATGGACATCTATCGCATTTCCAGAGTCTGCTCTCTTCGCGAATCCAGTTGGTGCTCTTTCGTGCATCCCTGACGCCGTTGCTTCTGCAGCGGGTCGTCCCCTAGACATGATGTTCTGGTGCCAGGGCTCTCAGGGCGTCGTGTATCCCCTAACTGGCTCAAGCACCACTCACAGCTCCCCCCAAGGAGGCAATCTACACGTCCTTGGAAAGTACATGCAGCGAAAGACGCGCATGGCGGGCCTGTTATCAACTACCGGTCCATGGGCTGAATGCCAATCCGTTTACCTACCGAACATGATTCGCAGCCAATACCGTATTGATCCAGTGGCGCCGGTTGCCAGCAACCAAACCGCAGTCCTTGGAATGTCTGAGTTCCGCTGGGGGATGCTGCCACCCGCAAACACCGCCGTTCGTACTGATTCCGCATTTTTAATCTGGGTAGGTAAGCAATGCTGCGCACTCTGACCGCTATTACTCTGTCGCTAATAAGCACATCGGCGTTATGCCAACAATCACCCGTAGAGGCCGCTCAGGGCGCCTTCTCCGCTCTACAAGGCACACAGGCACCTAGTGGCCTGTTCACTGGACAGGGGAGCCCAGAGGCCATCCTCGAGGCGATGGGAACTGGATCAGGTGGTTCAACTGCAGGCCGAACAGCCGCCACAGATATGCTTGATAACGTCCGGGCTCAAGGCGAGACGGGAGGAATTGCCGACCCGAAAATGGCCGCTGAATGGCAAGCACTGAGGGAATCATTAGACCTTGGTGAGCAGGATCGGCTGTATTTTTTTATCTCATTCTCTATGCCCGAGAGCTTGATCCGTGGCTATGCGCTTGATGCAGCTAGAGCTGGAGGTGAGCTAGTTCTGCGCGGAGTGGAGCCGGGTATGACCCTCCGTGACTTCACCATGGAACGCTTGCTGAAGGTACTACGTCCTGGAGGCATGACTGCACCGATTCAGATCGACCCGCGACTATTCGACACCTACGAGATTGAGACCGTACCCACGATTGTCCTTGCTAAGGAAGATCCCATGGGCGTGTGTCAGACCGCCAAGCGCCAAATCGGCGAGATCGATGGCCAACAGCTTGAGTACCAGGGCTGCCCTAAGGGCAACCCAGAGGATTACTGGAAGGCAGAAGGGTCAGTAACTGCCCTATATGCCTTAGAGCAATTCAACAAAGGCGGTGCCAGCAATGCTGAGGTCTACATCAACGCGCTCAAGGGCGAGGGCGCCGAAAGTGCTCCTGAGCAGGGAGGCATTGCATCAGCTCAGTGGGAGTCGCTGAGCGACGAGCTAGCTGAGCGCAACGCACAACGACTCCGTGAGCGGTATCAAGGCACTGATCGCGAAGTTTACGACACGCCAATGGGGCCGGCTGTTGGTCCCGCGGGACAGAATACTGATCATCTCTGGGAGGACTGACATGCCGAAGGGCTCTTGCTTAAAACTGTTTGCCATGGGGGCCGCTTTTGCGGCCCTCGTGCCCTTGAGCGACGTGGCAATGGCCACCCCTAACCAAGCGGGAATGAACGCTGGGGGGGCCTGGGCTCGAGATTTCAACCCAAGCAATGCGTTCCGCTCTGCTACATCGAATCTGGGGCTTGAGGATACGAAAACATCTGGTGAACTTGGACGAGAGGTGGGGCTCCAGGTTAAGCAGCAACAGCAGCGAAACTTTAGATGTCGCGACGGGGCTCGGCTCACGGCAGGAGGCATCCGAGTTTTTATCGAAGAGTGTGAACAAAGCAACAATGGTGAGCTTGAGCGGATCAGCGTATCCGTATGTGACGCACTAACTCAGGGGATACGGTGTAGCGATGATCGCTATACGGTCACAAGAGAAATACCGTCTGGAGGAGAAGCCTCCTTCAGCGGAGGCAACTTGTACGGAGCATATCGAGTCGAGGCTGAATGCTCTTCATCGTCTTGCACCATGACTATGCACCAACTTCACGGGGATGCATGGGGTGGCAATGATATGCGTCAGAAAGGGAATGATAGGGTCAATCAAGATCCCAATCATCCATCAAATACAATTAGCGATGTTCGGGATAACCCTACTTTTGAGCGTGGCAGTAACTTTGCTGATGATCGCTCAAAATGTCTTGGTAATCAGATAAACCAACTGTTCAGTGAAGGTGATATTCCAGTCTCATGTGACCCCAACGACCCAAGGACAATTGATTTTCTTGATATCAATGCAGGTGGCGAATGTCAGCCGGATAAAATTACAACAGATTCATGCGTAGTCGATATACCGACAAGACTCGTTACATGTGAACCTGAATCGCGGGAGTGTGAGGTAAAACGAGACTCCGAAGAGTTTAGCTGCGCTAGAAAACTTGAAGTGACGGGAATTAAAATTCCTACATGTGAAAATGGCGATCACCTTTTAACTATAACAAGCGACCCCTGCCCTAGCTGCGTCGATTACCTCAGATATAACTTTTTCTGCCAAGACCAAGGCTACCGAGTTGTCTATGACACGGTAAAGAAGTCAGATGGTTCACGTCATACAGGCCCTCACTCAAATGTCGTCAGTGGCGGGTTAAATACCAATGTACCTAAAACAACTGTTATAGAGGACTTCAGCGGAAGAAAATGCTTTCGAGTAGCTTACCAGCAGAGCTGTAATGGCACTACCTGCAATGTCACAGCTTACTTTGAAAACCCCTGCAAGAACATTAGCTATTCAGGTTCAAATAGCTTCCCTATACCAATGAGAATCGAGTTCACAGATAGGGTGATCGATGAATGTACTGGTTTAGAAAGCAGACGGCCTGAGTTATAAACTATGAAATATATTCATCTAATAGCTTTAGTAATTTATCTAATAATGCCTCAGGTTACCTTTGGGGCTTTAAGCGACTATCAAGAGTGCTACAAGGTCGGAGAGACATGTATTGACTCTGCCCCTAGAACAATAATGGGTGAAACAGTCAGACGAGAATGCTGGGAATATGCCGTTACTTATAGATGTTACGGCGATCCATATAGCCACACATGCAACCTCGAAGCACTACAGAACGATGATGACTGGGAGTTGGTAAACACGTTTGGAGAAACTTATCCAGCGACCTATTCGCAATACTCACGCATTCTTCCTGACAGCTGGATCGAAGAATGGCAAAAGAGTGAATCCACATGTAGTGCTGACACTTCTTTTGGCTGTGGCCCTGATATAACCAGCACAGATATAAAAGATGCTTCTGGGAATGTTGTCGGCCAGAAGGTAACTAAGCGCTGTTACATAGGTGAGACACCACGCTGCAATAACGACCCCAACTGCAATGTCACGAGCTACGACTGCACCAGCAAGCAAGATGGTTTATGCGTTCGGCAGGAGCAGACGTATACATGTCGGGAGGATGGTAAATGCGATCCAAGCGACTACGAGATTATGCCTGAAGTTAGCGATGACGAAGGCGCCTTTTCAGACGCCATAGCCGCGGCAGGGGTAATGGACATGATCGCTGCCGAGGGTGGATTTGATGACAACATGCGTATCTTTTCTGGCATGGAGCGAGAGTGCAAAGCCATAACTAGCGATTTTCGTCGCATGATGGAGTTCAATGCGACCGTATCAACCGTTTTGGCAACGTATTTTGGTGGACCGCTTGGGGCTGTCTTAGCCGGTACTGCATCGGCAGACATTCTGAATGCTATTGAACACATGCAATGCTGCCAGGAAGACCCCGAAGACGTTGTGTTGACCAGCTCCTTTATCTCAATGGCAACGGGAATCGGAGCTGACTACTGCGACCTAGAAGATGTAGAGCTTGCAGCTGCACGCATGGCAAAACGAGCCGTCCAAGTTACACCCGGCTTTGTCCCTACCAATAACACTCTATGCACGTTCGCAGATTATATTTATAACGCGCCGGCAAAAGGTGACATGTCCTACGCGAAGCAAATTTGCGCCCATTGGACAAGGCCATGGTCGATTGCAAACACCCAAACTCAGGTAGATAGATACCAGCGCTGGTGTGAGTTTGACTCGATGCTTGCAAGAATTATCCAAGAGCAGGGTCGAGAACAGCTTGCCGAGCTGGCTTCGCAAAACGCAGGTGGAGCTGTTACCAGGCGCATTGAGTTTCCTTTTTACAATGCTGCTGGAGGATGGTCGAACGAGCTAAATGTTAACGGCAATCGAGTGCGGTTCTGGCAATGGAAAGAGGAGTGCTCTACCGATGAAGGGTTTACCAATTCGATGTTATCTGGATACGACTGCCCTTCAAGCCCAGACATTTATGCTGCGGTCTGCTCTGAATCCTCATGCGGGACTCCGCCTGATCACCCTGTTTATGGTTTTAGCCCGGGCTGGGAAACCCATCGCCTTGCAGCGGAAGATCACCACACCCGTGCGATCAACCGATATTCGGTTGTAGAAGGCGGGTGTTTTGAAGATGGTAGCTGTGAATACAAAGTTCACGCTTGGAAAGCTGGCGCTGGTGGCCAGATGCGCATCCCCCTAGATATGAAGTGGCCAATCAACTTCCCTAATGATGGATGGGGCGAGTTTTCTTGGGCGCATAACAATGTTCACTTCGAGGCATTTACCAATCCACTAGGCACCGACTCTCCTACCAGAGGGCTGCGGATGTGTATCGGGTCATCTTATGAATGCCGCCCCGAATCGGCGTGGAATGAAGTCAACATTCAGAATGACATCACCAATTTGAAACACTATGTCAGCAACAGTCCCCCTGTGACTCTCACAGGAGGATGTTCCGTTGAGGAATGTGAGTTTAGAGCTTCAATTGAAGTCACTCTTACCGCTAAGCCGTGGTACACCTACTCAGAAAAGAAGTACGAGCCGTGCATGCTCAAGGTTTTGGGTAGCTGTGTGACCAAGGCCTCCACAACTTACGATCGCCAGTACCACCCAGACTGTACCGGGTTCACTATTGACGAGTTCCTTGCACTTGATCTCGGCGATATGGACTTTTCGGAGTACGTGGAAACGTTGTCGGAAAAAGCACAATCGGAGTTCAACCAGACATGGGCAAGATAGCTTTTATTCAAGCTACTTGTGTGGTGATGGCATTGGCATCTACGGGTTCCTTCGGGAGCCCAGTAGACCGAATCACTGCCCAAGCTGAAGCGCTAGCATCGGGAGCAGCCGGCTCTGAAGAAGTGGTGCAGAACGCAGGGCATAGGCCTTTTATGTTTACGCCCAATAATGGGTATGTAGGCCTAGAAACCCAGCTTGATGTATCGCTCACTTACTCCTCCTTTGAACACGGTGGGCAGAACATTAGAAGTGTTGAAAAAGCCGTTGTCGACTGGGGTGACGGCTCCAGTCCGACGACAGTGATTCCTGGCACTCCCGCCTACCATACGTATGGCCACCGCACTAAGGAGGGGACAATTACACCCAATGGAAGTGTTGTCTATTCCGGCAGGATTACCTTCTTGACTACTTCAGGCATTGCTTATACCGAGCAGTTTGAATACAGCATGTGGAATTCCTTTCTTGACTCACTTATACCCGGTGGCAGATCACTACCCAACACTATGCTACCGAGCGTTAGTGGAGCTGGGGGTAGAGACCGATTGCCCAGCGGGTACTTTGATAGGAACAATAAATAATGAAAACTCTCTTTAAGTGTGCACTGTGCTTGGTAACAGCAACCATAGCAGTGTTTGCAATTGCGCAGGAAAGCGCAAATGAACCCACGCATAAGCTATACGGCGGCCATGATGCTGGGGCG
The DNA here is from genome assembly GCF_052379125.1 of Halomonas sp. AOP13-D3-9. NCBI lineage: Bacteria > Pseudomonadati > Pseudomonadota > Gammaproteobacteria > Oceanospirillales > Halomonadaceae > Halomonas > Halomonas sp. AOP13-D3-9. The sequence goes on from NZ_JBQSYH010000023.1 coordinate 57,605, forward strand.
CTACGTAGCAAGTCGCTTATGTTGACCAGCCAGTTAGATTGGATCAATGCCTGGTCGCAGAACCTCGGTGGCAAGCCGCCAGAGGATTTGCCACAAGGTTATATCGGCGTTCTAGTCTTTGCGTCGTACCCAGGACACCTCATAAGCCTTCATCCTTTGGACGATAGTTCATCTATGACTATCCGCTGCCATCAAGTACCGCTGCCTGATAGCCGTAGCTACATCGCCCCAGCAGCATGGGCAGCTGGGATATTCAGTGCTGATAGCGTAACGCTGGAGGATTGCCCATGATAGCCGGCAGGATGGATGCGCTAGCGCTTACCGCAATTGCAGCCGGCGTTGCGGCCGCTACACCTTGGGCGGCTGGCACCTTTCCTTCGTGGCCTGCCGGGGCCCTAGGATCGCTAGGCATGGCTCAGCTCACCTGGAGCCAGGCTATGGCCAAGCTGCGCCAATACGATGAAGATTCGCGGGAGGGGTTCGTGCTGCCTTCAGACGAACCTGTAGATGATAAAGGGTCTTCCTTGCATATCGGCCTGACCACCGACAAGAATACGCGAATCAACATGCCCGACATCCTCGGACAGCGACACACAGCGATCGTGGGACAGTCTGGTGTGGGTAAGACCACTCTTGGTGAATACATCCTCTGGCAGCAAACAGCGCGGGGCCGCGGCTGGCTATTCATAGATGCCAAGATCGATCGCGACACACGTGATCATCTAGCGTATATGGCCAAAGTGACAGGCCGCGAGGATGAACTCTACATTATCGACGTATCAGACCCCGATAATGCTAACACCTATAACCCTGTTCTTCATGGCGATCCAGACGAGGTGGCGTCCAGGCTGATGAACCTTATACCATCAGCTGAGAACAACCCAGGTGCGGATCACTACCGACAATCCGCCAACCATGCACTAACTGTCATCATTGCCGCTTTGCAAGCTTCAGGGCAATTGTATCACTTCGGTGACCTGTCAATTCTGCTGCAGTCTGATCGAGCGCTTGAAAACCTGGAGCGAATGACGCCTCAAGGCCCAGAGAAGCGGGCGCTATCGATCTTCCTCGACCAATTCCGTACCCGTACCAAGGAAGGGACAAGAATCGACCTCAACCGCATGAAGCAAACGCTGGGCGGGATGGCAGGCCGGATTGCACTGTTCGCCCAGGGCAAGTTTGGTAAGGTATTCAACGTCTACGCCCCAGAAATCGTGCTTACCGAGATCATTCGCAAAGGGCACATGCTGTATGTCTCCCTTCCGACGATGGGCAAAGACACCGCGGCTCTCAATCTTGGGAAAATGATAGTCTCCGATATCCGCTCTGCAGTTGCCTACATCCAGGATCTACCCAAGAATGAAAGGCCAGAGCACTTCATTGCTCTCCTGGACGAGATGGGCGCTTATGTAATGGAAGGGGTGGGCCGTCTCTTCGAGCAGGCGCGATCGGCCAATATCGCACTGATTCCGGCATTCCAGTCCTTTAGCCAGCTCAATCGAGTCTCGCCCGACTTTGCAGACATCGTAATCCAGAACACATGGAACAAAATTTTCTTCAAATTCGGTGCGAAAGATAGCCCTGAAGAGGCCGCTGAAATACTTGGCAAAACCAAGCGATTCCAACGTACAGTGTCCGTCTCGGCAAACCAGGGCGAGAGTGCGCAGTATCTGAGAACCACCCCACAATCCAGTATGTCCGATGGCGGTGGCATGGGTGAAAGCTGGCGTGAAGTTGAGGAGTTTAGGGTTACGCCTGATCAGTTGCGAGCCATGGACATGGGGCAGGCGGTGATGATGATGGGCGCACGCATGTATCATTTAAGAACACCAATGATTAACTATCCCAAACACATACCTTCTTTTAAGGTAATAAAACGCAAGATGAAGATTCCTTCCGACAAGCAGGCGCTTAACTTTGAAGAACGGCTAAATGAGTTTCTTACAGCAACAGCTTAGGGTGAAACCATGATTACAGTATTGTTTTGGGCAACTATCGCCATCTTCGCAATGTTGCTCTTAGGTATCCTTCCGGGCGTAAAGGAAGTTTTTAGGCCACTAATGGATATTATATCGAAGGGAACTGTTGAGATATTGAAGTTCGCAGGGGGCTATATCCTTTGGCTTGCCAAGACGATAATTCATGCCCACATCGACCTTGTTACCCATTTATGTCATAAGCGCTCGTACTTTGACCCTGCAGAAAAGATGAGAAAATAGATGCTTCTTGTTTGACTTTGAAATCGTCGTACAGTAAAATTTAATAACAGTACGGTAATTGCGCCGATCACTCGGAGGTCGAAATGGCTAACAAGAATCGTAAAGCTCGACGCCAACGTGCGATCGCAGCGCGCCAACGTTCCGCCCAAAATAATAGAGGCTCATTCTTAGTTAATGAACTTCAAAACTTGATTGGTGCAGAAGAGAAAGATGTAATTAATGCCGCTCGATGGAGAGCTAAACAGAACATATACATTTTTCTAGCTGTAAACTTGGTAATAGTTCCATGCCTGTTGGTATTTAGCTACTTCAATTGGGATGGCGCTCCAGGCAAAGTGCTGCCCTTTGTTTGGGCAGGGTATATTCTGATTCTTATATTCCAAACAAGAGCGATGATAAGGTTCAAGCGGATCATCAAAAACGCATAATAAATGGCCCCCGAAGGGGCCATTTTCATATCAACGTGTCTCCATAAATTCTCGCGGGTCAATATCAGCCCCTTGGTTAGGGGAAGGCTCTTCCGATGATTCAGAACCTTGACGCACCTGGACGCGATTGATCGTTGAGGCGGTGGCATCCTGGGTTGGTCCATTATTTGCCTGTGAATCGATTTGCCCCTGAGTCGACGCCATAGGAGAGCTGGCTGGCTCAAATTCTCCGTCTCCTCCATAAGTGTAATAGGCATGACCTCCTTCACGCTCAACAGCGTAGACCGCCTGATCGTTCTCGTAGTAGGTCGGAACGAAGGTGTCATTTCCGATCTGTATATTGGATCGTTCACCCCCAGTTATTAAGGCATCAGCATTTTGACGGTCAGCGGCGTCGATCGCACGTCGATCAGCGACAGTAAAGCTATTGCCAGAATCGATCACATGATATGCATTTGGCCTATCAACGCCCGCTTGTGCATTCCCTTGGATTCCCTCTAGCTGCTCGTTCGTATCGACCGATAGGGGTCTTACTCCATCTCGTCCAACCGGAGCGGTGACTTCATTCGCCATTGCTGCTCGACCGTCCACATCGGCTGTATTACCCACTACCGAACCACTTACAGCTCCCCCCTGTGCGTCAACATCGGCACGATCGGCAGCCTGCCTTTGTTCAACTTCCGCTCTTAAATCACTAGCATCACTACGCATCGCAGAAATAGCCTGAGGACTCGCTGGAGTGGGGATCGATCCACTGCGGCTTGCCACATATTCTTCGCGTGCCTGTTGTTGAACCTGAACAGCCTCTTGGTAGTCGTTTGAGGCAGCATAGAGCATAGAGGCACGATCTTCACCGACACGCCCCTCAAGTACCTGGCGAGATTCACCCTGAGAAATCTTCTCTGAGTATCGGCTACCATCTTGCCCTACAACTTGAACGGCACCATTTTCAGAGAAAGTGAGCTTCCCAGTATCTGACTGGCTCAAGCTCATAGATTCCTCAGTCGTGTCTTGGCTCGAGTCTGAACCACGAACACCGACCTCACCCTGCACCGATGTCCTTGCATAAGCGCTAGCACCTGCACTAAGGGATAGTCCAACCTCTGTTTTACCTCCTGCTTCGGCCGAGGCTTTCCCAGCCGCATGCCATGTAAGATCATTAACCTCCTTTTCAGATAACCCTGTCTGCTCCATCACCTGTCTAGTGGCGGCCAGCTCGGACATATATTGCTGCCCCTGCTGATCCTGCGACATCCTTGACCAGTCAACCGATCCGTCTGTGACAAACCCTTGGTCTTGAGCGTACTGAGTAGCCGATCTGAATGTGTCAGTCATCATATTCTGCGACTGTTCACTAAAGCTTTGTTTAGCCTCTGCTGTCCTCTGAGTGGCTTCGCTAAAAGCTTGCGACTCGGAAAGGCTCTCCCGCATATCTGCCGCTCTTAGGCCTACGTTCGTATCCTGCCCGCTCATATTAGTAACTTGAGCCGCCCCAACACCGATATGGTGTGCTGAGACTTCTTCCCCAGAGCTATAGCGGTGAGATGTCTGGTGAGCATTCATATTCGCGTTGTTCATGCTTACCTGGCCAGCCGATGCTGCACCTGTTGACATGTTGTTTGCTGCAGTCGCCGCTTGCTGGCTGCCAGACGCCCTGTCCAAGACAGAAGTGAAGGCATAACCACTGCCGGATACCAGCCCCCACATGATCGCGGGCACTAGGGTGGACATAAAACCCGACGCCATCACCATCTTGTCCGACATCTCGCTGACTGCGCTCATATTGGCCATCGTCAGCCCATCTGCGAGATAGCCTGATGTTTGCCCCTGGAAGTAGATCATCATGATGTAATTCACGATCGCGAGGCCTGGCCACCATAAAATAAGCCAAATCATCACTTGAGCATACGAGGTGCCCATCTTCTTGCCCAACCCCGGCACCAGAACAGCAGCAAATACTATCGGCGCCAGCCCAATCACGAAGGCTTGCAGGATTGCAAAGAAATAGCCCGCCATATCACGGAAGAGAATGGCAGTGCTGTACCACCCAGATTGCTGGGCGCGGCGAGCCTGTTCCATATTCAAAGCCGAGATCAGCTCATTCGAGCCCGTGGCCATCGCTGCGTATTCGTAGGTGCCTGAGTACATCTCTGCAATCGCGGCTTGTGTGGCAAGCCCGGTTGCATCCTGAACAGCGCTTCCCCCTGAAGCCCAGCGAAACGAATCATCCAGGGCTGCTTGTGCCAACGCTGTTGACCCAGCTGCCTGCTGAAGCCAGAACGGGGATGCTTCCCTCATTCCATTCAATAGCGCTGGCGCGGCAGCCTGCAAACGGTTGTCGATACTCGCGTAGGCTTCATCACAAGCCTGCATACCACCATTAGGGTCGGTGGAGTCATAAACGACGGTATAAACAGCTTGGTTCAAATTGTTGCCTAAAACACCCCATGCATTTTGTGAGGTTATCAGCGTCACTGGAGAAATTTTGCCGCTAAAAATATTCGGTAGGGCACAGTCATTCATGAAGCTTTGAATGCTCGAACGAAGGTAGGGGTCAGTTAGGCGGATCTTCTTCATGTCATTCAACATGCTTGCCGCCATTCCAACGGGAGCCCCTTCTGAAATACGTAGATTCTCAAAGTTTGGCGTCGTGAAGTTGGTTTCTATGCCGTTTGTGGCCCACATACCTATCTCAGATATGACAACAGCAGGAAGGCCTATGGCAGCTGGTACGCCTTCAATCCTTTGAATGAATTGTGGTGCCCCAGCGCCATCCCACACCATATCCTCTATGAGAATATCGACCTTCAATGAGAACAGCATGTAGACCGTCATGATCATGCCGCCAAAATACATCCCAACCTTTTGCAGACTCCCGCCGAGTATTCCCGTAAAGCAAATTGCAAGGAAACCCGCTATTGCCAGGAACAGCGCCAAATTCCTGAATCCAGGGTTGGAGTCAGGGTCAGTTAAGCGCTTGATCGCTTCAAGAATCTGCGCCAGCGCATAACCATTGCCATAGCCATAAAACGTCCAAGTATCGCCATCCGCAGGCGTCATTGTCTCTGCGATCGCGAGCCCAGGGACAGCGACTAATGCAATGGCAATCATTAAAGGAATTAACCATTTCATCAATCGACCTCCCGAGCCATATCACGGGCGAAATCCATGCCAGATAGACCCATGGCATGAAGGTTTCGCAAAGTGGCGCGGTTAATTTTATCCACTTGGCTCATGATATTTTCCTGCGTCTCCGCCATAAGGTTAATTTGCTGCGCCTTCTGGGAAGTCATGACGACAAGCTCATTCTGGGCCTCCCGGAATTCACGCAAGATTTCACCCGGTACAGATGATGTGTTCGAGGTTTTAGCTGTTGCCTGGACGGCATAGCGGATGTACTCGATGGAGATCATGTAGGAAAGAATGGTCGAGTTACCTACAACGAGATCGTAGGCAAGATCCGGGTAGGTCGCTGCGACATTCACAGCCTGATATAGGGGGAAGGGCGCTGCAGCGATCAAGGCCTTCTGAGATGCGGTCAGAGGCGTGCCACTGGCAACGTTCTCAACTGCACCTTCCAGCTCCATTATCACAGTGGTCAAAAACCCGTAGCCAAGTGATATGTCCTCAACTTTTACCCTGTTCGGGTTCCAGCAGTCCCTTAAATCACTGTTATTACACGTATAAATCTCTGTGGCCTGGCTTGAAGCACCTGACCATACCTTGTCCTCACAAAAACCGTTCACAAAATCTGCGTATTCAATAACTGTCGGGGAGGCTTTCTCACTTCCGCACAAGAAGATGTCCAACATCGCATCGGCAGTTTCGATGGTAGGTGCAAAGGTGTTCGAGTCGCCACTCCCCCCTTTATTGCGAACTTCCGTACCAATCCAGCTCATTAGCAGCTCGGCGAATATTTTGTTCTCTGCTCCCATGTTGTTGCTGCCATCTCGCCCAGGGGCTATACCTGCTTCTTGAAGGCCTAGCCATGTGCGGTTGCCATCAAGCTCCAAGGCTAGTGCGCGATCCCCAGGATTATTGCTGAGGTGGTCGCGGACCTCACGGCCCGAATCTGATTTGCTATCGCATGTGTCATGCTGGGCAGCCAGCCAGTCACTTTCCACACCTTCAAACATTCCGACAGAACTACACCAAAGGTTGCCTAATTCACCCGTGTAATCTGGGAACCCCTCAACGAGTGCGGTAGCAGCTTCACAGCTGTCCTGTGATAGTTTCGCAGCCTCTTGTGCCATGCGCTGGGCAAACTCAAGCACATCGCCACAAATAGGGCAGAGCTGCTTGAGCGCTAGCTGGAAGGAGAGGGCCACGACCCCTTGAGCGATCTGCTCCAACATCCGCTGGATCTGCTCACTGTCGATATAGGAGAAGCCACCAAAATGCGCATCGATGCCATTGCAGCCTACGTCTAGCCGCGGAGGGTCGATGTTGACGAGCGAGTAGCGGTTCTGGGAAAACCGCATGGTCAATCCCCCGGCCGTGTAACCGTGCCGAGTTCGTGTTTCAAACGACGCCGAGCTGGTCGAGCTGCTGAAACCGCCACCGGCACTGGATAGCCTGTCAAACGCATTTTCAAGTGCATTAGCTTCAACTTGGCTTGTGGTGGCCATTAACGACACTCCGCCGATAACGGCCGTCGCCACCATGGTTACGAATTTATTTCGGGAGAACATTACTCAACTCCTTGGGGAATGCCGGCGCCGAGGCCACCGGATGACCGTTCCAACATGTCGGGGACACTGAAATCAACGGGAGGGCTCCTGCCATCACCAACCGCCTCTAGGCCTTTTTCAGCCGCTCGCTGGATAGCTCCGAAAAAGACCTCAATCCTCGAGGTAATACGCTGCGCAGCTTCTACACCACTGGAAACGCGGAACCAAAGGTCATCCTGGGGAAGGTGAAGCCAGAGATCCGGCACGGCTTCAACAGCCAGGTGACCGGCAGCTTCCACTGAGCGCCCAGAGGTATCACAGCTGTTCGAGAAGTCTGGCATGCACCCCCCATCCAGAGGTGCGTTGTAAATAGTCAGCCCAGTACGCCTGGCGAGCTGCTTCATAACTGGTTGCATGTCATGACAGAACTGGCAGCTTGTCCGGGTAAACCAGACGAGAAAGCCTTCCTGGTCGTTGATCTCTTCCATGACCGCGTTACGCTTCCCATCCCGTGTGCGTGACGCAGCCCGAAGCCCAAAGGACGAGACGGGGCTATGCACGAGCGGGTTGAGGTCTTGGTTTTGGATCTGATTCCACTCCCACATCCTCGACATGGTGATTGCCTGGTCAACGGCCCATCGCATGTATCGCTGAAAGGACTCGACCGTTTCTGGATTATTGGGATTCATCACTGATTGGTTCAGCAGCATGTCGCGCTGCTTAGCCTGAAACTCGAAACTACCCTCGGGGTCGACAAAACCGCACGAGGGCTCCCATTGATCTGCGTCAGTACAGTCCAGCTCCTCTTCAGGCGCCTTGACCATCGGCAACTCAACAGGGGGATCTTCAGGTTCCTCCTCTTCTTCATCATCATCTAGGTGTCCCCAGAACCAACCACACTCGCGAGGATTATTGCTATCAAGACAGGCTTGCCCCCGATCACCACGGGGCTGGGCTACGGCGGTCGAATTCAGCGTTATTAACAGCGCTACCATTAGCAGCAGCGATGTCGCCGACAATGGGCCGGCGGTCAGGTGTTTCATAGCACAAAGCTCCGTATCAAAATCGCGGCGATGACCCAGGCCAACAGCACTGGCCAAAATTCCGAGGTGCCGCCATCCCAAAGCCTCATGGAATGGCGTTTGGCGGGGTGCCACACAGGCACTCCCGAGGGTGTGCCTGCATCCCCAATTACATGAGAGAGCCCACCAACCGAGAAGCCGAAGAGGAGGGCAGCTAGCAAAGGCGCATCAGGTAGCGAAGCGGCCGATACCCCTGCTAGCCCCAGCCAAGGGAGCAGCCAGTGCGTCACGGTCCTATGGGGGATGAGCGTTGCGGGTCCAATGCGAATTTCCAGCCAGTCCGGCGCCGTTGATCCGGGCAGCGCCATCGCCGCTACTGCTAAGCCAGGCATCACGCCATAGGAAGGTGTAATAATCACTCCAGCCGATGCGCCAAACGCTAGGCCGAATAGTCGATGAGCGTTCCCGGTCAAGGGGCCTCCATTTACCTGTTTCATGCACGCGAAAAAGCCCCAATTCCTTGAAGGAAAGGGGCTATGGAACGTCAGGCATGTTGGGTTTGCTGTCGCTGGATAATTCGGCGTCGCTGCGCGATCGCTCCCTTGAACCGAGCTGACAGATGTGCGTCCAGTTGAGCGCTATGGACCCAGCGTTCTGCTGAATTCAGGCGCTCAACATCCGAGTTTTCAATCTCCGTTAGAATCGCCTCGGGCGATGCTAGGCGGTGACCGTTTGTTTCTCGCTCCTCTGATGGCTCTGGTTCTCCCTGGGGAAGAAGCGCAGAGGTCTGCACAATAGCGTTGTAGGCAGCATTTCCATCATCGTCAGGGCCTTTAGCAAGGCCGAGAAGAGCCATCAGCCCCTCTCTACGAGCATACGTTTGGGCTGAGGCTACTCCATGGCAATCTGAGGTCTCCACTGGCATCTCACAGTACGAGCCAATATATTCCCCCGATGGGCCATGAATGAGCATGGTTTCCATCACCACAGCTCCTATCGTTCCGGGCATAGGTGCCTGAATTAGCGCAATCTCATATTTATTCAAGACTCCGCGAATGCTGCCGATTACCTGTGGCAGGCTTGCATAGCGGCTTTCGTACATCGGGTTCGTAGAATCCGATGCGATCAGTCCACCTAACTCAGCCTGCACCGAAGCCAGGGCTTTGCCGATACTGGCGATTGAGTCACTACGATTCATAATGTGCTCTCCTCTCATCCCCCTGGTGTCGGGGTCTCATGAGAGGTAGGGGAATCACTGACAGACAAAACCGGAGGTGGTGTTGAGAAACCTACAGGTGTGTTAACGCCCCTGAGGTAACACGATACAGCGGGGATACAAACAAACGTTTAAAAGAATTAAATAGGGTGAACTGATGCTGCACGTAAGGGAACTAGAATCAACCCCTAGGCCCCATCCAACCTTGGTCTTACCAAAAACAACATCTATAAAAAGCAAGACTGGTTATGGAATGACAGATCCAGCTATTAATGTGGATCCTGTGCTAAGAGCCCTGAGCACTGGAGCACCGCCAGGGGGAATGCTATCCACGCTTAAAAGCGCAAACGCCACAGGCATGCGCTTAATGTGGGGAAGGGGTATGACCTAAGCGAGCTGTTCTAACCTGTCCTAACATTCAGCAAATAGATAAAAATGAATCCCTACATCCCGAATCCCGAATCCTTAAATGCTGAACGTGAAAAAAACCCTCCTAACAACGGATGTTAGGAGGGTTTGAAGGACTAAGCAGCTTCACTCTTGCGGGGAAACCCCGTGAGCCCACTACTGGTGTACACATCAGCCCAATCTACGCTCATATCAGCTGAGCTGGGTGCATCAGGGATCATGATAGACACTTGAATCCCTTTCTCTAAAAGCCGAGCCTGGAGCGCTTCCGCTGCGTCCTGACCAGCTTTGCGTCCTTTCCTGTCGGGTAGGTCACGATCAGCCCAAATAACGACTTCCGTGACACCCTCAGGCGGCTCGAACGACCTCATTAGGGAAGCTGACAGTACCGGCCAGACAGGCATTCCCGTAGCAGCCCGAATAGCTAGCGAGGTCTCAATACCCTCAGCCACACCGATAACGCCGGCTGTAGCTGTGCCTAGGCGAATAGCACCACCGTGGACATCACCATCCTTCACCACAGGGAACAGCTTTTTAGCCTTGCTCACAGGCGCCTTCTCTACCACACCATTTTCTGTGCGGTTGAGATACGTCCTATGCATCGTGACAGGCTTTCCAGCCGCATCCCTGACAATGGTTATCAGTGCAGGGTAGTAGCTAACCACTTTGCCTTTCTCGATGTAGGCCATCCTAGGGTGGAGGCGTGCCTCCGTCTCGAGAACGCTAAGCATCGGCTTTACAGGCAACCCACGGAACTGCAAGTAGCTCGCCAGCATGAAGCGACCTTCGCCCCTTCCCAGGGGTAGAGCTTCTTCCCAGCGCTTGCGCAGCGTTGGCCGTATGTCCTGCTTTTCCTCGACCTTCCGTGGCGGTGGCCGTGATACTGTAGGCGCCAGCGGCTCAACGGATTGTTCACCGAGAGCCCCCATGACCTGCTCCAGTATTTCGGGAAGAGCCCAGCCTTTCAGCTCTTTCAAGAGGCTAAAACCATCCCAGTTACCGCAAGTGCAAATGGCCGTGCCACGTTGCTTGAAGCCGCGATCGAGGCGGAAGTCTTCCTTACCACCATGTATAGGGCAATCGATGTGATGTCCCGGGTGGGCAAGTGCATGCTCCAGCTCGGGACACAGTGCCTGAAAGACAGTATCCCATTGACCCTCCGCAATACGCTTCACATCAGCAATTTCGTACTTGTTGCTATTCCTCATGATCTGCTCCTCTCTCATTTCCGGTCACCCGGATCTCACAAGTAGATAGGGCGACCAGTGACGGCTATGGAGAGGTAGGGGAGACACTGCCACCAAATAAAAATGTTCCGCATGCGAAACAATGGCAGCCGGAAGTCCTAGACAGAGAAAAGCCCCTCCCGATTAATCGGAGAGGGGCTTGTAGGGTGCCTAGTCGTTCAGTGTGTGGCTAAGCAGCGGAATGCGTCTTAGGCCACTTCTGTTGCCAGGCAGATTTATCCTGCTCACTAATACTACGCAAGCAGTTGCCAATGAGGCGGCCCACTGCGCGAAATGCACAATGCACCACTCCTTGGCCCAGTAGTTCGTGGCTGACTGTCTCGGACAGCCCTTGAACAAGCATTTCCGGGACAGTTTTGACTCGGGCATGCTCTGCCTTGGTCAATAGTCGCGACTGGCTCGAATCGTCGGGGTGACGCAGAAACGGCTCTGTTGAGCGCGCCTTCGAGTACCCACGTCCTATGGTGCCGAGGCTTGCCTCTGAACCATCAAGCAGCTGACGACGAAAGCCCTTTCCCGCGGCCATATCCCTGTCTTCCTTGTCGGCAAGGTAGCTGTAAGGCTTGAAGCGATCCTGAACTATCTGAAACGGCTCCAACACCTCGGCGATTGATGCTTCACGCTGACGTACAGGCTCCAGCGCTTCAAGATCGACCTCAATGCCCTTACTCACTGCGAGCATGCAAAGCCGATCGCGCCGCTCCAGGGACCCCATCGCGTACCCATCCAGAATGGTCTCATGCACGTCATAGCCAATGCTCGCCAACACGCTGCGAATGACCGTCATGCTGGCGGTCGTCTGGTACTGCGGGACATTCTCCAGTAGCACCATAGCAGGCCGCAAAGTCTGGATTGCATTCATGAAGGCGATGAAGAGACTACCTGCTGTCTCATGCGCTTCAGCCCGGTCCAGCCTATTCTTTGCTCGTCCTGACAGGCTAGCCCCGGTACACGGCAAACCTGCGCAAAGGAGGTGAATGAACGGCAGCTTGTGCCACTCCACTTCCTCCATCGGGCCTTGGATCGCAATGCTATCCTCGTCCCACACAGGGTTGTTCGCCAATGATGCCTCCAGATAAGCGCCTTCCAGCTCATTGGCGAAGGCCAGGCGCGAGGGCATTCCGACATCAGCAAGGCCAGTATGTATCGCATGATCAAGCACTCCCCCGCCTGCGGCAATCGAGCCAATTTCAAGAGGCTCTCCCTTGGCCAGGGACTGCAGTAGTCGACCCATACGATCCGATTCAGCAAGATCATGGTGATGAATCGTGATGTCGACACGGTTCCCCCTGACGACAACACGCACCCGCTCTACCTTGCCTAACGCTTGCGCCAGCGCAGCTGCCGTAATATCGATGACCGGCAACTCGACCTCACCACGCTTTCTGCGCGATACCTTGTAAGCACCATCTTCTGCAAATTGCAGGGTCAGGCTCTTACGGCCGGCAACGAGGTTGAAGCGCTGCCCTGGTGTGATCCCGGTACGCGCCAGCCGATTGCCTTCCAACCACAGACGCTGCTTACCACGGTGCTCACCAATCTTGGTGTAAATCACAGTGCTCTTGCTCATGAACAATCTCCTCTCTCATTCCTGCGGTTTGCAGGTCTCGAAAGGAGGTAGGGGGGCTGGTGACTCATAGCCGGGACCGGTGGGAATGTTGCACAAGTAGCGCCCGCACATTGCGAATGGCGTTGTTGGTAAAGAGGGGGGATATTGCACAGTTGACTGATGAAACAGCCATGCTTGGCAGATAAGGCCTAGGGGGAACGTTGCACAGCAGCAATTTAAGATGTGAGGTAGGACTTGTTCAGCGGGAAGAGAAAGACCCCTCAAAAGAGAGGGGTCTAGAAAAAGCTCATCAGAACGTTTCGAGCTTTGGAATGTTATCAGCGGCGGTATCGATCCCTTCAAGAAGCTCGATGCCGCGAGCCAGTGCATTCTGAGCCAGCCCAAAAGCACTAGCGTTAAGACGGGCATTATTATCGGCCCTATTAACCTCAACCCCACATCTTGCGAATTCAACATCGCTCAAAAGCACGGATTGGCTACCTATCTTTACTTCGACCTTGGCGGACAGCATTCCGAAAAACCACTTGTGATCTGCAAAAGCTTTCTTATCGGAATCTGAGTACCTATCGAAGAAGTCCGGGTTCATCACTGGATCATTGTCGAGCATCAGTGTGACGGTTAAGTGGCCATTCGTACCTGTAACGGTGTCACCACAGATTGCAAAGTCGTCAAATTTATTAAGTTCCATGATCTTTACTCTCTCTCATTCCTGCTGAATTGCAGGTCTCAAGAAGAGATAGGGACTCCACTGACGCAACTGGTGAGGCTCTGTGCAGCGCAACGAAAAAGGCCGCCGCCTTGGGCCATCGCGTGTTGTCATGCGCTCGCCAGCGTCCAAGCATCCCAGGCGGCAGACGATGACGTGACTTAATCATTGGCCGTGGGGAATTTTCCGTGACTTTTAGACTTGCAATTTTGTAGGTGGCCGGAAGTCATCTGAACGCCTAAGCTTGCGTTGAAGTAGCGAGGCTGTCGCCTTGCTCAAAAAAGAGGGGGGATTCCCTATGAAAGACTCATGGTGTTCACCTGTTTGGGATGGCACTCAGATGTTATATGGAGCGGCGGCTCGCGAGTATCGTCTACGCCTGGCTGGTGGCGTAGACACGCTTGTCCGTAGCACTGCTACTGAAGCTGCCGAAAACGCTAGCCGAAAAGCCTTGGAGACCGTTAACGGCCTTAGCACTGCCGTGACTAATCCTAAGTCCAATGTGGTGTCAATGGACAAGTCTGCTGCTCGGCCTCGGCGCAGTGCGTAATAGCAGCAATGGCTAGGTACGGGAATCGCTGTATAAGGCCCGCCCGGTTTACCAGGCGGGTTTTTTTATGCCTGTCATTTTCCGTGAACAGCCGTGGTTGTCAGTGATAGGCTGGTGGGGAGCTTTCCCTACAACTCTCTCAGGATCGTAAGCGATTCCCTATTTATCCTGACAGAGAGGTTCCTCATGGCCATCAGCCGCCAAGCCAGATCACTTAAGCCAGGGCAGTTCCGCCATTTAATTCGTGTTGCCAGTGTGACGGGGCGTATGCCTGAGCGAGACCAGATGTTGCTCTGGATTACGCACACAACCGGCATCCGCGTCACAGAACTAGCCCAGCTACGAATAGACGATGTTCTCCTGCCTAGCGGTGCCGTTCGAGCTGAGTGTTATCTGCGAGCCAAAATTACGAAAGGATGCAAAGCGAGAAATATTCATTTCACCCATCCGAAGTGCGTGCAAGCCATTGAGGCGTGGCTTGATGTGCGCCACCTCCGGCAGTGGGGATGCTCTCAAGAAACCAGCTACAGAGGCATTCTTCCGCATAGCAAGCTGGTACTCACTCACAAAGGCCAAGCCTTCGAGCTGGCTACCAAAAAGCGATTATTGGACACAGGCCTCAAAGAGTATTGGGCTTGCGATTCGCTCCAGCAGACATTTAGCCGCTTGTATCGACAAGCGGGTATCAAGCTAGGTAGTAGCCACAGCGGTCGGCGTACCCTCGCGGCTCGGGTGCTAGCCGCAACAGGTGATATTGAAGCGGTACAGGCAATTTTGGGCCATTCTGAACTTGATCATACGAAGCCGTACCTCTCCATAGATCAAGAGATCATTCGCAAAGCTTTCGAGGTTGCGTTGTAGAAACAAAGTATCTACTAAAACCTTGCAATCACTTATTACAGTGTCTACAATGTAGATACACGATTGAGGAGATATATCATGGAACTCAAAATTCAGAAGTGGGGCAATAGCGCGGCAGTGCGATTGCCAGTTGATCTACTCCGCAAATATGGCCTTAGCGATGGGGACGCGCTTGAGGTTGAGCAGGGCGCCACTAAATTTGTCCTCAAACCAATCCTTTCAAAACCAAAATACTCGCTCCAAGAGTTGCTGGATCAGTGCGATCCCAATGCACCTGAACCGGAAGAGCTTTCTGCTTGGCATAACATGAAGCCAGTAGGACGCGAGGAATGAGTCGAATAAAGTTTAAGCGCGGTGACATAGTGCGAGTGAATCTTAATCCAACGGAAGGCAGGGAGCAGCAAGGCGATTTTCGGCCTGCGTTAGTCTTAACCCCTGCCGCCTTCAATCAGTTTGGAACTGTTGTTATCGCACCGATTACCCAGGGTGGCAATTTTGCGCGACATGCGGGCTTTGCAGTGCCGTTAACTGGTTCAGGCACCAAGACACAGGGCGTTGTTCTAGTTAACCAGCTCAGAAGCCTGGACTTGGAGGCGCGTGGAGCGCGCAAGGTTGAGGCCGTCCCTGAACACATAATTGATGACGTATTAGCGCGTGTTCAGACTCTCTTTGAATAACAGTAGGAAAACGCCATGACGGCAAAACATATTACAGCGCTACCCAGCTAAGTCGCATTTTTACCACGCTTTTTGATCAGGCGGGTATCGAAGTAGCAAGCGCGCAATCCGGTCGGCGTACTATGGCAATAAAGCTCAAGCGTCGTGGCATTGATATACGGCATATAAGCGAGATACTGGGCCTCGAGTCGCTTGAAGCGGTAAAAAAGCTCTGTGCTGGTGACCCAGCGAGACTAGGCGATATAGTCCGCAAAATCATATAGGTAAAACGAAAAAGGCCCACCCGTAGGTGAGCCCTTTATCTCGCTTGTCTCCGGGGGGAGGCTTGCGCCAACAATTCCCAGAGCTAGTAGAAACATCCTATTGCTCAGGAATAATAAAGTCAAGGAGACAAAACGTGCTGACAACCGCTGCCGACATCAAAGCAATAGAGCGAGTAATCACCAGCCAGCGTCTCAGCACATATTCTGGGTCAATCGGGATGCGCAATGCCCGGAGAACCATAAAGCTATACGCTTGGAACGCACAAATTGCAGGCGCTTTCATGTTTCCACAGCAAATATGCGAGGTAGCCATCAGAAATGCTGCTGGAGAGGTGCTAGAAGCCGTATATGGGCATCAATGGCCTTGGGCGGTTGGCTTTGAGCGAAGCTTGCCTGACCCAAGATATGGTTTCAGCATGCGGAAAGAATTGGCCCAGGCTAGAAGCAAGGTACCCGCAGGAAATACAAACAAGGCTATTCCCGAGTTTAAATTTGCCTTTTGGGGAAAATTGTTTACTAAGAGGTTTGACCGGCGTTTGTGGGAGCCTCATTTGCGAAGCGCGTTCCAAGGTCTACCGCAGGGAGTGACAGTCCAGCGATGCAGGCAAATGATATACGAAGAGCTTGAGAAAGTACGTGGGTTACGAAACCGGATTGCTCACCATGAGCCCGTATTTCAACGTAATTTAGATGCCGACTACGCAAGAATCGAAAGGCTGGTTGGTTGGCGGTGCCCACGTACTAAGGTCTGGATGAATGAGATCGACCTGGTAAGGGAGCTACTGAAGGCAAAACCCTAGTCGAAGCTAATGGGCTCACAGGCGCACAAAAGATAATATGAAATATATTTCTATATATAGAGGGTAATATGTGGCGGTAAACGAACTAGTTCCAATGACCCCTGTAGCTTTTAGGTCAGAACTTTCAAGCAGGGGGTGGACGCCTCAAAGGCTAAGCGAACGCTGGGGAATGACGCGCCGTAGGGTGCTGTAAATTGCGGATGCGGATCGTCCGCGTTATTACGATGATGCAGTGAAAGCACTGCCTATGGCAATATCTAAGTGAAATATACTTCTTGATTAAACTGATTCTTACGACAGATCCAAAAATGATCGCTACCATCCCTGAATTCGAAGCAGAAACGGCCTTTGAGCGTCTAGCCCTTGATCGTTATCTACCGCTAACAGCCCAAGAGTCTGGAAGCTACATAGATATTCGCCCTCTCATTGATGGCGAAGAAAGAGTTGTTCAGAACGGGGCAGGGGACGTCCAAGCCAGTCGCGAAGTCAGTCTACGTGCTTCATTCCTACCCCTGGCGTTTGGCGCCGCCTGGAAGGTGATCGACCTAACGCTCGAGCTTGCTCTGGCGATGCAAGGCAAGACACCCCAGCAGAAAGACCAGTTTTGGGCAATCAATAAAAAGGTTCGATTCGCAGAGAGCGGAATAATAGACGGAGCGCTTTTGACCAATGAAACGCACACTTGGCAGGGTGTTGTAGCTTGTTACGTATCGACAGTAGACTATCGCCATAGTCTGGTACATCGCAAAGCGCAGTTTGCTGAAACTCCCCTAACCTTATCGGGGCAGCGCAAAGATGGTAGCGCCCTGCCGCTACTGGATGAAACAACGCTTAGGGACTTTATCACAGTCTCACAGTTAGTAGGCGAAGGGGTCATTCACAATGGGCTAAATGCTCGTCGACTCGACAACCTAAATTTCTATTTGAATCGCCTATCGGACTTAGGTGTCCACTCTGTACCGACCGGCACACAGATGAGGCCGATCGAATATTATTGGATGAAACTTCAGCAAGACCAGCATGGCCAGTGGGTTGCTCCGTTCACGATTATACGTGAACAGATGAGACGAAGAGGGCAGCTGAGCCATTTTGACGTTCGCATTGATTTACCGCATGAAAGTGGGCGCCAGCTAGTCGGACAATGCGAAGAGTTACCAGACGAAGATGTCATAATCGATCTCAAGCACCCCCCACACTACCTCGCGTATCGGTAATTCCGCCTCATCAACCAGCTTGTCTACCGTAAGGATGAAGGGAAACCTTAGTCATGAAGGAAATCATCGAACGGACTTCCAACCCGAGGTATCAGGGTCGCTGACCGGATCTTCGTAATTACCATCGACTCAGTAATGAGAGAAGCGATAGATGAAATATACTCCACAAGATTACTACGATGCAGACGAGGCCTTGGACCAGGTTCTTGAAAGCTGGGAAGGAGGTACAGTTCATAGGCGGGAAGTGGATCAGGCCGAGTCGAAGCTGCCGGAAGTCATCGCCTACCTTCGTTCAAATGACACAATGCCGAAAACACGTCATGAGTTACTGGAAGAGAAACTGGACCGTCTCTTTCCTGATGCCGCCTCCAGAGAGATGGTTGAATATCAGGACGAGAGGTATCAGCGAAGGTTCAAGCCTCTTAAGAGAGGTAAAGGAGGCGGCGTAGTTGAATGGGAAAGATACTGGTTACTTAAGCCATGAACTTGAACAATTTTGGGCGAGTGGCTGACGATGATGTGGTGACGTATTCGCCAAAGTAAAAAAACCCAGCCATTCCGGCCAACTGATCGAGGAAAAGCACGTAGCGAGGGACGATGATTGATAAACCTATAATCGTTGGTCTTGTTGTGATGTTGCCGACCATGTTGTCTTACTTCAAGACAGTTGGATGGCTGATGCGCAATTTTTGGAAAAGACCTTCGTCTGGTTTTAAAAGATTTACCAAAGCTGCATTTATTTATTTCGCAGGGATGGTCGTTGCTCTCACCGTGTTAAAAGTATGGTCTGGGGTACTTCTCTACTTTGCCAAGCTACTAGACATTTAAGTCAGACCAAGCATACGAGCATTTTACATAGGAAAAGGCCCCTCAATCTTGAGGGGCCTGCAGGATGAAACAAAATCTCGTTAGGCCTCAATGAAATTACAGGTTTTCTCGAAACCCTAAGGCTTTAAGTTTCTTAATAAAGCTATCTGGAGTTATCTCTTTGCCGTCCAGTTCAGCCATTAAATTCAGCACATCATGCATAGAGTACAGGACTTTCCAATCATCCTGATAAACATGCAATAAAGGGGAGTGACCACCCCACTGAATGCAGAACTCACCGGCTGTCCCACCATCAATATGGTACAACCCGATATAAATCCGCTCAGTGACCCCTGCTGGGAGGCTCATCCCATCCATACTGCTGTTGAGCATGTAACCCTTGAAGCAGCCCTCGAACTCTTTCATACGGTCTCCTTAGTCATTCCTGCCCGTTGCAGGACTCATTATTGGTAGGGCGCAGAATGACCCTTGGAGGCCTGGAGTGCTAGATGGCCGCAACCAGTCGATAGGCTACAGTATAAAACATGAAAGTTTCACGCAGCCGCCCGGTCGAGCATAGAACGGACGTGCGGATTTGCATCCCTGCCATCACCTTCGACTCCCAGGGCAGGTCGATTGAGCGAGGCGCCAGCCCAAAGAGCTACAGCAGCAGACCTGCTCACACCTGCAGTGCAGTGAATGACCAATTTCACCGGCCGACGATCGCTGGACCACTGCCGAATCCAACCAGAAATCTTCCGAGCATCCTCAAGCGTCATGGGTTCTTCGCAGCCGAAGCCTTCACCGGGAACGACATCATCAAACTGCATTAAGAGAACATCAGCCCACCCCTTTGCCAAGCGAGTAGAACGTTCGTCCTGCCCTCGGATGGAAAGGACTACAGTATCGGTGCTTGCTTGCCTGCGCTCGATGTCACGCCGGCTTGTATATTCAATGCTAGTGATCATTAGTTACCCCGTTCTGGTTGGTTAAGGCCTGGAGTGGTTGCTCGTGAATTCGTCCCGCGAGCTGAATTCTCATGGAATGCTCGAAGGCTGCGGAGCGAGATCGCTTTCGTGACGCTTGATATGCTGCTGGGTATCGATTACGAGGGCCAGTGAGGCAGCGACATATCGCAGTAGGGTTTCGCGTCCGGGATACGTAGGGTGTGAGCTATCCCATGACAGACGAATACAAGCCTCGCCAATCACGGACGACCGAGAAAATGGATTATCCAGATAGTGTGTCACCAGCGTTTCGCCGACCTGGGCCACCTGCCCAACACGTTCCTGCATGCGATCCCCCCCTATTGTCCCCCGGCTCATGAATGGCTGGTTATAGGGAGATAGGGCCGGCAATGACACAGAACGAGAAAGCCCCAACTAGCGAACTAGAAGGGGCTTGAAGGTAAAAACCTTGAATCTGATCAGCTGAGAGCTGCAGATTTGCTGTGCAAGACAGCTTTCCCTGGAGCGAAATGCCACAGGGATTCCTCAAGGAGGTTATCAGGACTGCTGACGTAAGCGCCCTTGCGTGATAGCCGAATAGCCCGCGGGCCTTGTCGAAACAACCTGACAACCAACCTAAGAGGTTATCGTGATTACAATTTTTACTAACTCATACCGTCCAATGAACGGCCTCGACAATAAGATAGGGATCTATGTGACATCTGGGAAGGCTCTCGTGTAAAAATACGTCGCATGGTTAGCGCATTTACTCCGAAATATCCTCAAATGGAGTCAGCAGATTCTGGCCATCCGCCGCCGCATCGTTGACCGCCATGCTGACCGCATAGACGACCAACTGCGATGGCGAAATAGGCCTGAGGTGCTGCTTCAGCGTATCGCGGTCCTTCACCTTCGTATCTAGCCAAGCATCAGCGCCAGCCGCGACAACCACCGGCATGCGACTATGAACCCGCTTCGCCACCCCCTGCGCCGGCTGTGTCACAATCGCACATCCCATCTCGCCATCTGCTTGCTTGGTGAAGACGCCGGCCAATAACAGCAGTCGACTCGAAGCCTCGCGGAAGAAAAAGGGACGCTTGAGATCCCCCTCATGCTGCCACTCAAACCAACCGTTGACGGGCACCAGGCAACGATGGCGGGCAAAAGCGCCTTTCCAGAACCGGCTCGACGCCAAGCTCTCGGCTCTGGCCACATGAGTGCGTGGCGCGTTCTCCGGCGCCCACCTGGGTTTGAAGGACCATTGGAGCGTGGTCACCTCAGGTTCACCATCAGTCGCAGCGATCGCCACGATAGGGCCGCCTGGGGAGATGTTGTATCGACCCGGGGGGAATGTTGCACCGGAAGCGATGGGGTAGCCGAGACTATCGGCTACATGTTGTGCCCCATCAAAGAGGGCAAAGCGTCGGCACATTTTAGCCTCACCTCTGTTATCGAGTTCTCGTTAACCTCAGTTCCGCATGCGAAACAAATCTGCTGATGACACGCTAGAGGCGCCCCCTCCTGCAGTCTACGGCTATGAGCGCATATTTAGATGATGCCAGTAAGAGAAAAGCCCCCAGGAGATAATCCTTGAGGGCTGAAAGGTACCTATGCGACTCGCCACACACCACGCTCGACCGGTGTAAACCAGTCATTGACATAGAGCGTCTGACGAACCTTCTCGCGCCAATGCTGGCGTCCTGCCAAACGATCCGGGGCATGTTCCGCTACCGCCTCGTAGAGCCGTGATAGCGATGCCTCACCGCCTAGTGACACCAAGGCTTGACGCACAACAGCTTTCCATGTGCCTCGTAAGCGACGCTGCTGGGCATGAGCCATGCTTGAAAGCGTCGATAATAGCGCCACACTTCTGTCAGGCCTCTGCCACAGAAGGATGTACTCGTGAGACACCCTTGGAAGTCGCATGCCCGCATACTGGCGTGATGCGCTCTGGACGTTGTGCTGTGACTTGATCAGCACCGCCTTCAGCTCGCTTCCTGGCATCCGTGCGATCGCATCAGCTTGAAACGACCAATACTGGCCATTGCGACGTAGGTCACCAATGATTGTCCCGTAGTAGCCACCGTGACGCACGGCCTCTCTCTGATTGAGCAGTGCCTGCTGAAGCTTATCCATAAACTCCTCTGGATCAGCGCAACGGGACAGGTCATCCGGGTGCTCACCAGGGTAAACATTTCCGCTGTACACGATCATGTCGTGATAAGGCGGGTGCGATAGGCACAAGTCCATGGGCTTGCCTGTTGCATCAAGGATGCTGTGTCGCAGTATGTTGAAGCCAGAGTGCAGATCCAGCCCAAAGGCTTCTATACCCATCTCCTGAGCCACCTCCACCGAGGTTCCGCTGCCCACCATGGGGTCGCAGAACGTCTGAGGCTGAAGCTGCTGGAAGATGTCCTGGTAGACATACCCCGAACAGTTGCCCCGCCAGCTGGATTTGCCCCACTTGCCCCGGCTGGGGTGAGATATAACGGACGTGCTCATGATCTATCTCCTCTCTCATTCCTGCAGAATTGCAGGTCTCAAGAGGGGATAGGGGGGCTGGTGACCATCAGAAGGCGACCTCAAGGCGATCGCCCACGTCAATGCCATTCTCATTGAAGTAGCCGGCGTTCACCTCCAGCGCCATCCAGAATGGGGCGCCAGCGGGATACCCCGGACAGGCTTCTTTTTCTGTCGTGCAGGGGGGCATGCTGTTTATTGACCGGATCTCCCCGGTATGGTCGAGGAAGGCAATATCAAGTGGTATACGAGTCTCGTACATCCAGAAAGCATGATCCGCTGATTGTTTCTCATCGTAAACGAAGAGCATGCCACCATCGGGAGCTAGTGAGTCACGTCCCATTAGGCCGACACGTCGCTGGCGCGAAGTGGCTGCCACCTCCAGCGCCAGCGAATACCGGCCTTCCTTTGCATGCAAAACGCCAGGAGCAAAAGTAGTGGCCTGGCGAAGAACCATGCTCGTGATTAGGACAGCGCCAATAAAGAATAGCGCCATAATGCCGATAGCTAACCTAATAGAGGGCCGATCACATCTCGCAAACCTTAGTAGACGCTGAGACATCATTACAAGGCTCCAGATTAAAATCAGAATGTCACTTCGAGATAGAGCCGAGAGTGACCGTAACGGGACTGGGTTGGGGGAACATATCATGCTAGCGACCACGCTAATTGGCCGTTGGCTGCGCCATGCTCGCTCGGGCAGTTCAACTGCCGAGCAGCATGCTACCGAATTTTCACACCTAGCAGCCCGGGTGACGCCCCCAGCCTCTAGCGCCAGCGAACTCGGTATCATCCAATGGCAACGCTGGGCAGTTAGCACTGGGGGAGATGTTGTCTACTGGCAGCCTGGGAGAAATGGGCTGCAATGTCAGCGCCTTCCATATCCGCAGGCCACGGGCCTCACCTCAACCACCTACCAAAGTGACTTCAGTTGCTCAATAAGAGACATCATTTCACTGGAATCTGGGAAGGGCGATCTTGTCGGCTACCCCACACTCGACATCTACGCTTTAGGCGAATGCAGCGGATTGATTCAAAGTGATCGCGCCAGCATAGCCCCCTTACTGAGTTGGCATGAACTTCGTTTCCATAGCGGCGCTGGCGCTGAAGAGTCAATAGAAGGCTTCAGCTGGCAGCCAGGTAATTACCATCTACACAACCAGGGTGGCGCCCACCACTTCGCAGCGGCACGCCTTATTGCCGGCTTCTTTGATCCTGAGTTACTAATAACCGCTCCCCTGACCAAGCATGCACTGAATCCCGAGGTCGCCCGGGGCATCCTCGGCGCGTTCGACATCTTCTGTGAACTAGAGGATCACACGATGAACGGAGCTTTCATGAAACGAATGGAGGCAGCGCAGATTCCATTCGCCATCTGTGCAGCACCCCCACCGTGGCAAGACGGGCATCACCTATTGCTTTTCCCCCGTGAGAACAAAAAAGCCATGGCTGTAGCGGACGTATTCCGGGTTTACGGCTGGCTCGATGTAGGCAGCCTTCTATGGCAGCAGGCGAAACAACAAGAAGAGACAATTAATTAGGCACGTCATTGGCCAGGGCTGTCATCAACTGAGGGTAAGACAGTCGTGCAGGGTGGCGGGGGCAGCCATCATATTAATTACTGTCTTTGCTTAGGGCTTGAAAAAGCCCCTGCCAGCGGGTGGAAGGGGCTTGGAATGGATCATAGATCCTCTATGTCACACTTCAGTGCTACCGACCCATTGGGTGCCGAGAAAGGCGTCTACGCCTTCTGCGACCTCCTGGGAGAGCATTTGCTCAATACCTCTGCCAGTCACCTCTAGCGCCTCATGTGTCCAAGGTTCAGAGGGCAAGACACTCAATAGCACCTTTGTGCGATCGAGATCCTGTATGGTCAAAGGTTCAAGTTGATGTCCCGTAAGAATGTCGGGCTCACCGAACCATTGATCCGTCACAAACTTAATACTGGACATACTCATCTCCAAGCAGGGCGCGCAGCCCAGATTGTGAAAGCCACTCCACCGCTAGGTGTTGGGGCTTGAAAGATCATGCAATCCGGTTCAGCTCAACGGCACCAGTCCTGGATCACTCTGGATAGCCGGTCAGCTTCATCCCAGCTCCAGAATTTCCCGCTCACCAGGGGCACTGCCACGAGGCCACCTTGCGGTAGGGATCTCGTCAGGTAAGTAGTGCAAACATACCCTTCGTTGTTCCCCCTTCGGGATTCAGTCAACAGACTCACCTTGTTAGTGAAGGATGCAAGCTGACTAAGCGCATGGGCTTCACTCCCTCCATCTTTGAATTCCAGCAAGTTCGCGACCCATTCATGCTCAGGGAGCATGACGTTGCAGTAGCGCTGGGCACGAACCCGCAGGTAATCAGCGAATTTGCTGAGAGAAGCCGGTGTTAGCTCGTCAGCTCGTGGCAGGTCGATTAGCTTATCCTCAAGGTAGACAAGGCTATCGCCTAGCAAGTCGGGTGAATATGGACGCAGCTCGCGAATCCAACAACCGTTCTCATGCAGCTGCTCAGCGAATACCAACTCAGCTTGCTTGTCCTTGAGGACTTCCTTCACTAAGTCCGCACTGCGCTTCGCATCAAGATAGACATAGCCTGCATAGACATTATCGGCATCAACGTAGCTATGTTTTGAGATGGCATTGTCAATACCTAAGCCCTTAACGATCTGCTTGGGTAGCTGCAGCCAAGACAAACCATCGATAGCGTCGGTATGGATTACGGCGTCGATTGTCATCATGTGTTCTCTCCTCTCATTCCTGCAGAATTGCAGGTCTCAAGGGGAGGTAGGGGAAAGAGTGACGCTGCAAAATGAAAAGAGCACCATCCCGGTAGGAATGGTGCTCTGGGCAGAAAATTTACTCGAGGTGGGAATCATTCCACATCGCCATCGATACATCACCTTCTGCAAGGCCCATGCATACGATCTCACAAATATCTTCCCGCGGTGACTCGCTTTCGGGGTCGATATACCGGCCCCAGTCGCGAGCACAAGCGCACCGGGCCTGATACGTAGCGGACTCCTGCTCATCTTCCCGGTAGTCCTCGATAGGAACCTCTATTGTGCCTATCCATATCGTCCCAATACCGTTGGTAGCATGACAAAACGCGGTATAGGTACGGGTTACCTTGCTACTTGCCAGCTGACTGGACAACAGCGACGATGCTTCACCATTGAGCAACCGCTCCAGGTTTTTAACATCTTCCTCCGTATATCCATCCCTTTCAGCAAACGGAAGAAACTCCGTTATGTCTGATTTGCCGCGTTCAGTCAGCGCGATTATGTCATCCCAATGGGCTTCAGAAAGTGTGGCTGTCTGCGTCTTCATGGTTTTCTCCTCATTCCTGCGGAATTGCAGGTCTCATAAGGAGTTAGGGGGCATGGTGACGCTTGGCTTATTGGAAAGCGGCCTACTATCAAACATTACCGCCCAAAGGGCACAAGAGACCGCTATCGTTAATATCAGCCACCCTGGTATGCCCCAAGCCATTAATGCTCGTCAGTTGGCCAACCGAGTCCCAGGGGCGACTGTCTGCTATCAGGTCTGCTCTGACCGGGCCAACATGCGGCAACCCCTCCAGGGCGCTCTCCGGGCTTTTGTTCAAGTCGATGCAATCTGCAGCCTGCTGCTCATCACCGACAGTAGAGGTGCTGGCGCCTGGCCAGGCGTTCAGGTTCAGTTCGGCGCCATCCAAAGCGATAAAAACAGGGGCGTGATCCGATACCTCTGAGCGAGCAACATCATGCTCCATACCAAACACACTGGGGAAGGGGATCATTCCTTGATCAGTCACAGGCAAACCTATGTTTTCGTACCAGAAATTATCATAGAGGCTGCGGTACACCCCGGTTTCGTGACCCAGTGTGGTGGCCACCCGCTCCAATGCCGGCATTGCGCCTGCTTCTCGGAGAGGCCCCCATGCCTCGTGATCAGGCTCGAGATTGAAATCCCCTGCTATTAATCGAGGAGTACCAGGATATACCTCCTCGAGCCACCCCCAATAGTCAGCCAGAGCCTCAACCTCCGGCACGCGATCGCCGATTGAATCGCCATAGACGACATGCAGATTGGCCAGCGCCAGCTCAAGCCCAGACTCGACATCCCGGAAGACGGCGGAGTAGGGTTCCCGGGCAAAAACGTCATCATGATCAAGAAACACAACCGCGCCTTGAGCGTACTCTACTTCAGACTCGCGCCAGACGAAGCCATAATGCTCTCGATACCGTTCCCCCTTTCCAAGAGAGTGGCTAGCCATTGATTCCCAGCTTTCCCCGGTCGTCGTCTCAAGCTGATTAACCAGCTCTCCCAAGGCATCGTCACTCATAAGTTCCTGTATGGCGATCAGATCCATTGACTGCATAATGTGGGCTAGCTTCTCAATGTCCTTGCCATTATCCCAACCCAGCTGCCGTAAGTTCCAGCTGCCTACGATCATATCCGCCGTGGTCACGGCTGGCGCATGCGCTAGCATGAGCACGGCGAGCAACCGTGATGTTCTGAGCATCATTTCTCGTCCTTAGCTCCTTTGGTTTTCGTTGTGGTCGTTTGCCGTGCTTCTTGGCCAGACAGTTGCTGGCGCAGATCCTCTTCGCGAGCTAGAGCTATTGCCAACTGTGTCCGGGTTTCTGAAAGATCCTGCTGGGTGTGCACCAATTCCTCAATCCGTTTGGTGGCAGCTTTCAACTCACTGCGGGCTTCACCGGCAGAGGCTTTTAACTTGTCGACATCGGTACGAAGAGAAGCATTCTCGTCCTGCAGTTCTTCGCTGCGCTTCACAACAGAGGCATTCTCCGCACGAAGGCTGGCGTGATCCTGTTGAAGTGAGGACAGGTCTTCATTGACCGCTTCGAGGGTATTCTGAAGCCTTAATTCGCGTTGCTGGGTGGATTCCAGCTCCCGAGTAGCGGCCTTCAACTCGCTTTCGTTAGTGGCCAATAGGGTGTTTGCCTCGGCCTTCTCGTCACGCAACTGGTCGACCAACGCCTGTTGGCGCTGTGCTTCAACGCGCATTGTTTCCAACTGCTTATTCTGGCTGGCAAGCTGATCATGTAGATCGGAGACGCGCTCCATAGCATCGGCTGACCGTTGCTTTAAGGTGGCATTCTCAGTCACCAGCGTCCGGTTATCGTCCGTTAGCTGCTCGATGTACTTATCGTTCTGTGCGGTTTGCTCTCGTAAGGAAGAGATGCTTGCTTCCAGCCGCTCGATTTCGCGAAGCGCCTCATCGCGCTCGTCGTTGGCTGTTACCTCACGCTGCACAGATTCTGCACGAATTCTTTCGACCTCATCATCAGCGAGCTGTGTTGCTGAACGCCACAGCTCGCCGCCTACTCGTTCCAAAACAGTGCGGATCTCATTTGGCATTTCACGCACAGCAATGGCACTGACCTTCAAATTTTCGCGCCATTCGCGCATGACAGGGGAGATGTGCGAAAGCGAGCCGCCCCCCAATCGCTCACGCACTTGCTCATTGGTCGGCCTATCGATGCCTTCAGCTACCAGCTCCTCGGCTGCATCAAGTATACGATCACGGATTTCTGGCTTGATAAGCATCTCTGGGTCTCCCGCTGTGTATGTATTGTATGTATGTATAATACATACAATACATAATACAAACAAGAAGTAGCTTCGGGAACGCTCTAGTATCTGTGCAACATTCCCACCCATACAGCTGCCTGTCGCCGTGCTTTTGATGCCGGCACACGCTGATAACACTGTTGCTGTGCAACATCCCCACCGCTGGAGCTGGACAAAAAAAAGCCTCCCGCGGGGGAGGCTGTTGAATGGTAAAGGAAATCAAGCTGCCACAGTTGCTGCAGTTGTGTCTTCATCTCCGTCGACCAAGCTGCATTCTTGTGCCATTTGCTCGATGAAGTTAACCGCCTTCTGTGCATCAGCCAGGGCACGGTCAATCTCTTTGGCCTGGTCACCTTTGAGCCGTGAAGCCCATCCAGTGAGGTAGGACGCCGAGTTTTCCGGGGTAGCAGGAAGCCCAAAGCGCATGGCAGCAAGCCAGGCGCCAGCTTCTGCGACTACTTCCTCTCGAGCGCGATCGCTCTTGTCCCGGTTGAGACGCGAGGTAGCACCAGTAGCATGGATCAGCTCATGCAGGCCTGTGGCCGCAATTTCACTAACCTCATGGAACTGCTCAGGGCGAGGCAGGCGTATGCCATCCGTAGAGGGCCTATAGTAGGCCTTGTCGCCGCCCCAGCTTAGAGGGATGCCCGATGCCTCAATCAGTCGCGCAACGAACTGCACGGGCTCAGGTTGAGCTTCTATGACTGGTGGCTTAGCTGCCTCAGTCAGTGGGTCCGCCAGCTGCTCCTCGTTGAACACATAAAAGATACGGTTTACGGGGATAACCTTCTCCTCCGTTGTGCCGTTTTCCTTTTTCTCGCGCTTCTTGTGGAATTTCCAGAATTCCACGGGGGTGCCCTTCTCGCCCTTACGAGGGTGAGTGCCGAGATCCTTCGCTTGCTTGAATGTGACCCAGGCAGGGCTGGTGTAACCGCTTTTATCCGAAGCGATCCAGAGGCTCACGATGTTGGACCAGCCGGTATAAGCACGTCCCGAGGAGGCGTTGTACGGCTGACTCACATCTTTGTCGCCTGGCTTCCAAGGTTTTTGCCAAGGTGCTGTGCCCTCCATCAAGCCTTGGATGAGTGCTTCACGAATGCCATCGATTGCACGCTTGCTCATGATCTATCTCCTCTCTCATTCCTGCGGGAGTGCAGGTCTCAAAAGGTGATAGGGCGCCTGGTGACAGCCAGCACGGGTCAGTGCTTTCCCTAACTCTATTCGAGACCCGGAAACGGGAATGAGAGAGGAGAGGATCATGAAGCACACCAATCAATTGGATATGTTCGCAGTTAATGAGGCTGCCAAAGTTTATTGTTTCCCTGGAAAGGGAGCTGTAGAGACCGCAGAGCAGCGTAAAGAGCGTGAAGATGCTGTTATCACAGAGGCGCTGAATATCATCGAAGCACGGCTCTATGGTCAGCTTGAGGGTGACGGGGCAAAGCTAACGGCTCCTTGGATAGCAGTTGATTATCTGACGCTCAAATATGCGGAATTGCCTTACGAAGTATTCTCCGTGACGTGGCTGAACTCGCAACATCAAGTCATCAATCATGAGGAGCTTTTTAGAGGCACCGTGGACCAGGCGGCTGTCTATCCTAGAGAGGTGGTTAGAAGTGCAATTGAAGCGAATGCTTCAGCAGTATTGCTGTGTCACAACCATCCAAGCGGTAGTCTTCAAGAGAGTGACGCTGATCGTAAGATTACGAAGAAGCTACAAGAGGCTTTGGATGTTATCGATGTAAAGGTGATAGACCACATTATTGTGGCTGGCACTGAACATGTTAGCTTTGCAGAAAGAGGGCTGATATAACGTTAACGGCTATGCCGTACTTATGGCCCCTCAAGCATTACTGCTTGAGGGGCTTT
>NZ_JBQSYH010000024.1:0-83957 GCF_052379125.1 Halomonas sp. AOP13-D3-9
AAAACCGGCCTCTAAGAGGCCGGTTCTATTTAATTCTGCTAGGCAGTTAACCCTTCAAGCGTGGTAATTAAACCAAGCTTAGAAGTGGTAACGAGCGCCTGTCAGGTAGTACATGTCATCGCCATCAGCGGTGATATCAGAGTCCAGGCCATCAACTTCAATGCTGATAGACTGCTGGTCAGCTTGCTGCAGTTCTAGGAACACGTCAAAGTTGCTGGAAACTTTGTAGTAAGAACCCAGCGCCCAAGAAGTGCGGCTGTCAGCATTGTCAGGGCTTACGTCGTAGACGTCAGCAGCAAATGCCCAAGGGCCAGTGGTGAAAGTACCACCTAGACCAACGGTGTCGTAACCACCGCCACGAGTGTTGCTATCGTCGCGAGTTTCGTAACCCAGACGGGCAGAGAACTGGTCGGTAATGTCGTAAGAACCGATCAGGCCATACAGCATTTCACCGTTACCACCACCGTTACCGGAGCTGTTCGGGTCAACGCGCGCTACGTCTTCAACAAAACCCAGACCAATAGTAACCGGGCCTTGTGCGTAACGAACACCACCCTGAGGAGCGATCACAGAGCCTTCACCAGACTGCTGAGCTTCAGTCAAGCCGCGCTCGCTGTAGTGCTTAAGCTGCAAGAATGCAGTAAAGCCGCTCAGGTCAGGCGTGTAGTAACCGATGGAGTCACCACGTGACTGCTTACGGTGACCAGCGAATTCCAGACCACGGTCAATGTAAACATCGAACGGCAGCGAAACAAACTGGTTGTAGAAGCTGTCGAAGTTACCCGCTTGGAAAGTACCGAACTGGTCGCTTTGCAGACCTAGGTAGCTCTGACGGACTTCGTTGAAGCCGCCATCAGTGTTGTTCTCGTCGCCAGTGAAGCGCCACTCAACACGACCGAAAGCAGTCAGGTCGCGAGACACGTCATGGCTCATGCGCAGACCAAGACGCGAGTAGACGTCTACGAATTCAGCGCCGTTGTCGATTTTCTCATCGCTACTGTTGTACTCAGGGCCGCCACCAGCAACACCCATGGCGATGCGGCCATAGACGTCAAGCTTGGTACCGTCTTGATCATAGACAGTTGCTGCTTGTGCTGCAGCAGAGGCACCCAGGGCGCCAACGATAGCAGTCGCTAAAAGTGTTTTTTTCATGATGTAAGTTCCTTAACTCGTATACTGTTTCGATCGTTGCTGCTCAGCTCTTAATAAGCTGGCAGTTGGCTTTTGCGGGCCATGCTCTTTTACCATCCACCGGTTTTTCCAGTGATATTCGGCATGTCCTCAACTAAGCCTTGTTATAGTCCAATGCTCGCAGAACAAACTCTATACCGGGATTCGAGGGAACGCAATAGAAAAAAACAGTGTTTTTTTACTATTTGTACTTTTTTATGGAACCCCTGCCGTCATGCTCGGTCTCAGCGGCCTTTGAATTTTTGCTGTAGGCCTAACAATTTGTCTTCCATGCTAAGCGGTTTACGCGGCTCATTTTTTTCGCTTTCTGCCTGTTCTACCGCCTCTTGACGGGATTTATGCGCAACAGGCTTCGGTTTGGATTGCGCTTTTTTGGGCGGTTGGTTCGCTTGTTTATCGCCACGCTTTTCTGCTGCATGCAGCGCCGCTTGTTTGTCGACTTTACCGGCAGGCTGACCATCCAAATCTACTCGCTCTACACCTTCTCGTACGGCTTTTATATAGCGAGGAAGGTTCACGTAGTTGGCTAAGGCGCGGCGAATCAGTTTATTGGGCCACTCTTCACGCTCGGCAAGCTCTTGATGAATGCCTACTTTTAGCGGCTTGGTGTGCCCCTTAAAAAACGCCTTGGGGTAGCGCTCGTACCATTGATTAAGCAGGGCGTGCGGCGAAGGTGCTGTCGCTGTTTTAGGGTCGCTAGCAGCTTCGCCGCTGGGCGCTTTCTCTGTAGTAACAGTTTCAGGTTCAGGGACTTTTTCAGGTTCAGGGACTTTCTCTTCAGCTGGTTCTTCTTCGAAGGCTTTAGTGTCTTGAGCTGCCGCCTCTGGCGCATTGTCGCCGAGCACTGCTTCGGTATGTGTTTCAGTCTCTATTGTAGTCGCGGCTTCTGAGCTTGGCTCGCTTTGGGCTTGGACGTCTTTCTGCGCCAATTGCTGTTTGAGCCACTGGTTCTCTTCACGCAGGGCTTGTAGCTCAGCTTGTGTGCGGTCAAGACGTGCTTCTAAGTCATCCAACATATTCATTAAGCTGGCAGCCATAGCCTTCTCCTTAGCCCTTTTCAGTCGGCGATACGCTCGTAGACCACAAAATCATAGCTTGGCTGCCCTACTGCTGGCTGCCCTGCTACGCGCTGCACTTCTTGCCACTCGTTAGGGTCGAAGTCAGGAAACGTGGCGTCGCCTTCTACGTCTATATCCACTTCCGTTATGTAGAGCCGCTGGGCAAAGGGTAGCGCCTGGCGGTATATTTCCCCGCCTCCCATGACCATGATCTCTTCTGCTGCTTCTATAGTGGCGTGTTGGTCGGCCAGTTCTAGCGCTGAAGGTAAGTCGTGGCATACCCGTACGCCTTCATGGGAAAACTCGGTGTTGCGCGTCACCACCACATTAAGCCGATTCGGCAGCGGCTTACCAATGGATGCGTAGGTTTTACGCCCCATTACCAGCGGCTTTGCCTGGGTAATGCGTTTGAAGAATTTTAAATCTTCGGGCAGGTACCAGGGTAGCTTGCCCTCCACGCCGATTACTCGATTTTTTGCCATGGCGGCGATCATTGCCACGGGGACTAAGGAGTCAAAGGTATCTTTCTGCTGACTCATACCGCTACCTCGGCTTTGATGTGCGGATGCGCCTCGTAAGCATCAATGTGAACATCTTCAAAACGGAATGCGAACAGGTCATCTATTTCGGGGTTAAGCACCAGCTTAGGCGCTGCTTTGGGGGTGCGCGACAGCTGTTCTTTGGCCTGATCAAGATGATTACTGTACAGGTGGGCATCGCCAAGGGTATGGATAAATTCGCCCGGTTGCAGGCCGGTCACTTGGGCAACCATGGTCAGCAATAAAGCATAGCTGGCGATATTAAACGGTACACCTAGGAAAATGTCGGCGCTGCGCTGATAGAGCTGGCAAGACAGCTTTCCATTGGCGACATAGAACTGGAACAGGCAGTGACAAGGCGGTAGCTGCATTTCATCTACCTGGGCCGGGTTCCAGGCCGAGACAATCAAGCGCCGCGATTGGGGCGAGGTACGAATTTGGCCAAGCACTTTGGCAATTTGGTCAACGCTGCCGCCTTTGGGGTCGGGCCAACTGCGCCACTGGTAGCCATACACGGGGCCTAGATCACCGTTTTCATCCGCCCACTCGTCCCAAATCCGCACGCCGTTCTCTTTCAAATAGGCGATGTTGGTGTCGCCTTTCAGAAACCAAAGTAGTTCGTGAATGATAGAGCGCAGGTGGAGTTTTTTGGTGGTCAGTAGCGGAAAACCACGCGACAAATCAAAGCGCATTTGATGGCCAAACACGGAGCGTGTGCCTACGCCTGTACGGTCGTGGCGGTCAACACCATGCTCCAAAACGGTTTGCATCAGGTCTAAATAGGGTTGCTCAAGCGCGGGCGTTGTAGCAGTCACAGAATTTCCAAATTAACAGGCGATGTAGCGGTTTATTCTAGGCGCCCATAGCGGCTCGGTCTAGCGGTGCCGGCTGGTTAGCGTTATTCGACCAACCCCGGTAAAGCTGCGCGCTGCTTTCGCGGGAGTCGGCGAAACGATGCCCAACCAATCTCAGCCTACTCATCCGGCAAACTCAGCCCCCCAGGGAGATCGGTTAATAACATTTTATTTTCTGCATAATGATGGAGATGGTTATAAGTGCTCATGAGCATAAGACTCGAATTTCGAGCAATATTGATCGATTCTGCAAATGCATGAGCATCTTCCATGTACTCATGTACCAACTGGTTGCGAAGCTTTCTAGCAATTAACCATTCTTCCACGCTATTAACAATGCCCAAGCGCTCAGCACGGCTCAGCGTCTCTATTTGGCTTCCCGGCCTTTCTGCAAGGGCCTGCAACCACCGAGGTAATAGCTTATCCGCCAGAGTGTCTTGCATACGTCCAAACCTAGAGACAAAAGCCTCTAATTTTACCGCTTCCTCTGGCTGTTCATCGAGCAAGTCCACCCACGTATGGGTAATAGACCTATCTTCAGCAAACAGCGAGCCCCAGCTGTAAGCTAAATGCCCACCCTCACGCTTCACGATTTTTAGCGTAGTCGTGAAACGTTCAACAGGAAGAAGACCATTCACGTTAGCCCTATGAGTCATATAAGCTCACTATTAGCAAGCGCTTGCTCATAAATTGACGACATAGCTGTCTCGGGATCATAAACCAAAATATCAATTGGCTGATCGCCCAACCGTAGTTGCAAACGCGCCGTCATCTTCAACATTTTCATTACTTTATCGGGCAATGGTCGGTCGCTCTTGACTAAGATATCGATATCGCCCCCTTTCAGGTGATCATCTAGACGCGACCCAAAAAGCGCAAGCTGGATATTGTCACCAAATACATCGTGACCTACTTGCCGGACAATCGCTTTCTGATCTTCGTTGAGTCTCATATCTCACCTAATCAGCCGCTCTGAACGTTCAAGATGTTTCAGTCATGCCTTAGCTTTAAAAGCTTGACTAGCCAGGAGCAAAACAGAACCACTCCTTCCAGCATTGGTTATACCTCTTATTCGGTCAAATTTTCTAGACTTTTACATCCACTGGCTGGGAGCGTGACCAGGCGATGATGACTAGGCCCAGCGCAATCATCGGTAGCGAGAGCAGCATGCCCATGGTGACCCAGCCGAAGGCGATAAAGCCGATATGGGCGTCGGGCATGCGGACAAACTCGACCATGAATCGGAATACGCCGTAGCAGACTAAGAATAGCCCGGATAAAAAGCCACGGGATGTTGGCTTAGCCGAGACCCACCACAGAATAGCAAACAGTACGACGCCTTCTAACAGGGCTTCATAAAGTGCTGATGGATGACGCGCTTCAGGCCCCATACCGGGAAATGGCATGCCCCAGGGTAGCGAAGTCACGCGACCCGGTAGCTCATGATTAATAAAGTTACCGATACGCCCGGCACCTAAGCCAATCGGCACTAACGGGGCGATAAAATCGGTAAGTGTTAAAAATGCCAGCTGTTTACGACGGGCGAATATCCAGGCAGCGAGCAATACGCCGAGCAGACCACCGTGGAAGCTCATGCCGCCATCCCATACACGGAAGATCCAGAGCGGGTCTGCTGTCCATTGCCCTAGCCCATAAAACAGTGCGTACCCTAAACGCCCACCGGCCACGACACCGATCGCGCAATAGAAGAGTAAATCGCCGATATCGTCATTATTGAGGCCGATACGCGATGCGCGCCGACAGCCGAGCCACCAGGCCGCTACAAAACCCACAACGTACATCAGGCCATACCAATGGACTTGCAGTGGCCCTAAGGAGATTGCCACTGGGTCAATCGTTGGGTAATTAATCATTTAAACTCTCTAATCTGACCAAAGGAATTAATGAGGCCTTCTCGCGGAGGTAGCCATTTAGCAACCGTAGATCGTCACCACAGGCCACCGCCACGAGGCGTGCGCCAATGTCACGTGGGCAATGATAAGTCGGCATACTCAGAAAGCCACCTTTATTGTCATTTAGGCGGCGGAGCTTTAATCGTGCGCACCTGGAAACCAGCGGGCAATCATATTAAGAAGAGTTTCAGGTTGATAGGGCTTGGCGAGCAGGTCATCCATACCGGCGGCTAGACAGGCATCGCGCCCGGCATTGTCGATATTGGCGGTTAGCGCGACCAGCACGCTTTGAGTGCCGCCACGTTTGCGCTCGTACTCACGCCAGCGGCGGGTAGTTTCAAGCCCGTCCAGAGTGGGCATAAAGATATCCATAAACACCAGATCAAAGCGGGCACTTTGTTGGCGCTCCAACGCTTTCTCGCCGCTGCTGACGCCTTCCACCTGCAGGCCTTGGGTTTCCAGCATTTGCCGCGCCAACATCAAATTGACCGGACCATCATCGACGACTAATACACGTAAATGACGCTGAGCTCCGGCGTGCTCTTCGTTCCCCACCTCTGCTTCACTGTTTAGAGCACTTTGTCCAGCATCCTGCTCAGCACCTTGCTGAACGAGATTCACCAATAGCGCACGGATATCCGAGACGTGCTCGTACACTTCCATGATATTTTGTCGAAAGCTATCGGCAATCTCTTTTTCCGCCATAGCACTTAAATGGTCTAACAAGTTATCCGTTTCACGTTGCAGCAGCGTTAAATAGCCTGACTTCAACCGCGACTCTTCCCGTGCTCTTTCACGACCTGCCATTAAGAGCTTGAGCTGGCGCTGCTGGTGATGAAGGTCGTCCAATAGGGTTTGCTCATGCTCCTGCTGGGTGTTCTTAGTCGCGGCAGTGGCCACTTGCGAGCAGTGCATGCAGCGCTCAAGACCGGCTAACACTTCATTCACACTGGCCAAGCGCTGAAGGGGTAGATGTGATTCGTCGGCAGCTCCCGGTGGAGAACATTTATGTTCGGGTAGCGAACGCGCAGCGGTGGTGCACAGGGCCTGACTATGCCGTTCAAGTTCGGTGAGTTCTTGCATAAAACGGCTATCTTTGCGCCTAGCGCGGGCTTTAACCAGCATAAGAAAAACGCCGACGTTTAAACTACTGCCGACAAGCAGAGCCGCCATTAGCCATAGCATGGTGCTCCAGGAAGCGTTGCTGGGCGACATTCCCCACACCATTGCGCCAACCACTAGACAAAGCACAATTAATGCTGCTTGTACAAGCAGCAAAGGCCACAGCAGAGGCCATACAATGGCGTTCCAAAAGTGCTCCCTTTGATAGCGTTGCATGATCTCGCCTTTCTATTGGCCGTATGGCCGCTGATAACGTGACCGCTTTAATCTTTGCGCAAACTGCCGACACTCATAAATCACCCCTTTCTGTGTGATGATTTATGCTACAAATATGATACTGAAGTAAGTGTAAGTGTACGTCTACACTTCGTTACTGTCATGCGGCTGTTGCGTTGAACGCTCTCCACCCTTTTCGTCTAAGAGTTTGTTATGTGCTTGATATCGTTTGCTTGGCAACCCGGCGCACCCACCCCTTTGCGGCTGATGGGTAACCGTGATGAGTTTTATGCTCGCCCTACCGCGCCCATGAGTGAGTGGCAAGATAACCCAGACGTTGTCGGTGGGCGTGATTTAGAGGCCGGTGGCTCATGGATGGCGGCCAAGCGTGGCGGTGTCGTGGCAGCCTTGACCAACGTACGCGACCTGCAACTAACGTTGCCAACCGGCGCGCCTAGCCGGGGCGAATTAGTCGCTAATGCCTTGCAGTGTGACGACATTGAAGCATGGCTAAACGAACTGAGCCAGGGCGAGGCACTGCGCTATGCTGGCTTTAACTTATTAGTCGCGACACCTCAGCGGCTTTGGCACCTGCACCGGGGGCGAGATCGCCTGGCCCTAAGCGAGGTGCCACCCGGCGTGCATGGCTTATCCAACGCCGACCTCAACTCCCCTTGGCCCAAGCTTTTACATGTGCGCAGTACGCTTGAGGACGCTCTTTTGCAACCAGACTGCTTCAAGACATGGCCAACCGCCGTTCAGCGCGCAATGCAGAACCCGCAAGAAGCGGCTGTCGAGGCATTACCGGATACCGGCGTTGGCCTTGAGCTGGAGCGTCAGCTTTCGGCGGCGTTTATTGTCGGCGAGCGCTACGGTACCCGCGCCACTTCGTGGCTAACCCTGGACAGCCAAGGGCACATCAAAATTACCGAACAGCGCTTTGGGCCAAGGGGACGCTTTGAGGGTGAAACCACCCTGGCGCTGGCCAACGATTCGCTAGCATCAACGCTCTAGGTTTCGCCTAGTCACGGGGTGGCATCAGGTGTGTCAACTGCCACTCATCCATACGCCCCTCTAAATGGGTATGCACCTGAGCAGGTGTATCCAGCTCCATCACTTCTTTGAGCAATATCTCGGCATCGCTAAGCGGAACCCGGCGAATGGCCGCACGCACTTTGGGCAAGCTAGGCGCATTCATGGAGAGACTGGTAAAGCCCATGGCCATGAGCAGCAGCGCCCCGGCCGGGTCGCCGGCCAATTCGCCGCATAGCGAAATAGGCTTATTCAACCGCGTGGCATCGTTGGCCAGTTCAAGCAGCGCTCCCAGCAGCGCTGGATGAAGAGCGTCGTAAAGGCTTGATACGCGTGGATTATTGCGATCCACCGCCAGCAGGTACTGAGTAAGATCGTTGCTGCCCACTGAGAAGAAATCGACGCGTTTCGCTAGCGCATCCATTTGATAGATGGTGGCGGGTACCTCGATCATCACGCCCACTTGGGGCCTAATGACAGTAATGCCCTCTTCACCCAGCTCCAGAATGGCGCGATCCAGCAGGCGTAGCGCTTCATCGACCTCTTCGACGTTGGTGATCATCGGGAACAGTACGTAGAGATTATCTAGATCGATGGAGGCTTTGAGCATGGCGCGCAGCTGCACCATCAGCACTTCCGGGTGATCCAGCGTGACGCGCATACCGCGCCAGCCTAGAAACGGATTGGCCTCTTCAATCGGGAAGTAGGGCAGGTCTTTGTCACCGCCAATATCCAGGGTACGCATCACCACCGGCAGCGGCGCGAAACCTTCGAGCTGTTCCCGATAGAGTTTGGTTTGCTCTTTTTCGCCGGGGAAACGCTCGGTAATCATAAACGGCACTTCGGTTCGGTAGAGTCCCACCCCGCCGATGCGGCTTTTGAGCAGCGCAGTGGCATCTACCGCCAAGCCAGTATTGACCATTAGCGGCATGGTGTGGCCGTCGGGCGTAGCGCTGGGCAGATCCTGTTCGTGCTCAAGCAGTTCGCTGAGCGCCTCTTCTTCGGCGATCAGACTTTCATAACGTGCCGTTAGTTCAGGCGAGGGACGCACAAACAGCCGGCCACGGTGGCCGTCCAGCACCACCGGCGCACCGCCTAGCCGCGGCAATGGTAAATCGACCATGCCCAACACTGTCGGAATGCCCATGGCGCGGGCCACAATCGCCACATGGGACGTGCTGGAGCCGCGTACCGAAACCAGCCCTTTGAGCTTATCGCGAGGCACTTCGCCCAACATGGCCACGCTGATTTCATCACCGACCAAAATGGCGTTATCGGGATAGGTTTCCGGCGTAGAGGGAGTATCTTCTTGCAAGTGGGCAAGCACCCGACGCCCCAGGTCGCGAATATCCGCCGCCCGCTCGCGCAGGTAGTTATCGTCCACCCGCTCTAGGTACTGGACGTGACGTCGCACTACGTCTGCCAAGGCGCCGGGCGCC
This sequence comes from Halomonas sp. AOP13-D3-9, assembly GCF_052379125.1. Taxonomy (NCBI): domain Bacteria; kingdom Pseudomonadati; phylum Pseudomonadota; class Gammaproteobacteria; order Oceanospirillales; family Halomonadaceae; genus Halomonas; species Halomonas sp. AOP13-D3-9. The sequence goes on from NZ_JBQSYH010000024.1 coordinate 9,365, forward strand.
CACTGGCCTTCGCGAATGCGTTTCTCCACCTCATCGGCCAGTGCAGCTTCGCCAAGCATCTGCTGGTAGACATCAAACAGCGCCAGCTCCTGGGCGGAGATGCGGCTTGCCAAACGCTCGGCGGCGGCACGAATTTCGCTGCGGGTTTTGCCAATGGCTTCTTTTAGGCGGGCAACTTCATAATCCTGATCGCGGGGAATCAGGTCGGGCACGCTATTTAAATCGGCAGGCGGCGTAATCACTACCGCTTCCCCCATGGCCATGCCTGGCGAAGCGGCGACGCCTTTAAACATTGCCTGACCACCGGCAAGCGCCGGACGCAACAGGTTGCCGGTGGCTAATGCGTGGGCTAATACCCCTGCCAGCTGCGCCGCCATGGTGACCAGGAAAGCTTCGTCTTCATCGTCGTAGCGACGCTTTTCGGCTTGCTGAACCACTAATACGCCAAGCATGTGGCGCTGGTGAATAATCGGCACACCCAGAAAGCTGGAGTAGCGCTCTTCTCCGGTGGCTTCAAAATAGCGGAATTGCGGGTGGGTCTGGGCGTCTTCGAGGTTAAGCGGCTCGCTGCGTTTGGCCACCAAGCCCACTAGGCCTTCGCCTAGCGGCAGTACGACGCGCCCTACCGCTTGGGTGCGCAGGCCGATGGTCTCCATCAATACCAGCGATTCAAGCTCCTTGTCGTAAAGGTAGAAGGAGCACACATCAGTCTGCATCGCTTTACGAATTCGGCGTACCATCGTGGACAGCGCGGCGTCGAGGGTGCGCGCACCGTTCACTTCCTGAATCACCCGGCGCAACACCTCAAGCATGGACGTTTTACTTTTCACTGTTATTTGCCTCGCTGAGGAATTTCCTGGCAGACTGCTGCCGCCCTACCCTGGGCAGCGGCCAATCGCCCTAATCGTCATCCTGTGCCAGGCGCTGAACGCGGGGAGACAACTCTCGCAGCGCGCGCCGGTATACCTCTCGCTTAAAAGGCACTACCTGCCCTAGCGGGTACCAGTAGCTCACCCACCGCCACCCATCAAATTCGGGGGTTGGGGTTGCCGTCATACAGATTTGGCTTTCCTGGCAACGGATTTTAAGTAAAAACCACTTCTGCTTCTGGCCTATACAGACCGGACGCGAATGTGTGCGAATCATACGTCGTGGCAGACGGTAGCGTAGCCAGCCCCGGGTGCAGGCAACAATATCAACATCGTCGGCGGTTAGGCCGATCTCTTCGTAAAGCTCACGAAAAAGTGCTTGTTGTGGCGTCTCGCTTGCATTGATGCCCCCCTGGGGAAATTGCCACGCATTTTGTCCTACCCGACGTGCCCAAAGCAGCTGCCCCTGGCTATTGGCAATGATGATGCCAACATTGGGGCGAAAGCCGTCAGCGTCGATCACGGACATCACCTTATAAATTTTCAGTTGTCCCCATTTTTCCACAAGGGTGACAAGCGTATCAATACAATATAACGCTAAGTGGTGAATGCTTACTTTGTATTAGCCCTATCGTTGGTGGGAATGGCAGGACGACTCTGCGATAATCCGCGTCCGCTATTTGCCTTACTAGCGTCTTTTACAGCACGACTGATACACCACTACTAACCACTGACTAAAAAAGGGGAGCGCCGTGAGTCTGGCCATTTTCGATTTGGATAATACGCTGCTATCCATCGACAGCGATCATGCCTGGGGCGAGTTTTTACTCGAACAAGGGGCAGTCGACCCGGTGGCTTACCGGGAAGCCAACGAGCGCTTTATGGCCGATTACAACGCGGGCACTCTGGATATGGCGGCCTTTTTGGAAATGGCGCTTAAGCCGCTGGCCGATAATTCGCCTGAACAGCTTTCGGCGTGGCATCAGCAGTTTATGGTCAGCAAAATCGAGCCTAATATTCTGCCCAAAGCGGAAGAGCTGCTTGCGCGCCACCGCACCAAAGGCGATACGCTGCTGATTATTACCGCCACCAACCGCTTTATTACTGCGCCGATTGCCGAGCGTTTGGGCGTGGATCACTTAATTGCGGTGAATCCGGAAGTCAAAGAGGGCCGCTACACAGGTCGCGTTTCGGGCATTCCCAGCTACCGCGAAGGCAAAGTCACCCGCTTGGAAAAGTGGTTGGAAGATCAAGACCTGACCATGGAAGGCGCTTGGTTCTATAGCGACTCTCACAATGATTTGCCGCTGTTAGAAATAGTCGAGCACCCCGTCGCCGTCGACCCCGACGACACCCTGCGCGAAGTTGCCAAAGAGCACCAGTGGCGGATTATGAGTTTGCGGGATTGATTGGTGTGAGGTGTGAATCGTGAATCGTGAATCGTGAATCGTGAATCGTGAATCGTGAATCGTGAAGAGTACGAAACGATTCATCATTTACCACTTACAACTCACATTTTTGTAGCGCGTGGTAACGAGAACGCGAGTTCAGCGAGCGTTTTAGGCACCCGCGGGTGGCGGCGGAACGACGCCCAGTGGCACAACACTAACCCCGGCACCGCTTTGAAACCGTAGTCCTTATAACAATATTGAGGCCTACTGAACGTAGGGAAATGCTTAGCGGTTTAGCAGAGCATCAAGCGAGACCACATTTCCCGCATGTTTCGCTGCTAGCTTGGCGTCGTCAGTGACCAACGTAGCTGCTGCTACGAATGCGGAGGCAGAGGCAGAGGCAGAGGCAGAGGCAGAGGCAGAGGCAGAGGCAGAGGCAGAGATAATACTATCTGGTAGCTTCATCTGGGTAGCACGCCGCACCTTAATCGTTTCACTTTTGACTTGATGATCCAGTTCCATTCTCGTTAACTGAGCCAGTATCGCCTTAATAGCCTGCTCTTCTTCTGAGCGCAAACCGGGAAAGGCCAAGAGTTCAAGCTCTGTGATGACAGAATATGCGTAAAGAGCTGCAGGTAGACGTAACTGGCGTTCAATAGCATTAATGAAGACATTGGTGTCTAGCAGGTAACTACCACTCATCCCGTAGTTTCCTCTGGTATTCGACTCCGTTCTGAGCGGCCAGGGATGGAGCTTTGACAGATGCGAAATCTATTCCAGCTTGACTAGCAGAGACGTTCGATTCATCTATTGTATTTTCATACAGCACAACAATTCTGGCATGTCTGTTCTTTAAATACCCATACTCCTCGGGAATTTTGACGACCCCATTCTGAATATCTGTCTCAAATTCAATGGCATGCATCGCAATCTCTCCTACACCCAAATAACTGATCCACTCATTTGACACGCTTTTTGCGGAAAATTCGAGTAGCTAAATGGGTAAGCTACGAAAACCCACCAATCCAGCTTCGTGCATGAACCCGTAGCGCGTGGTAACAAGAACGCGAGTTTAACGAGCGTTTTAGGCACCCGCGGGAGGCGGCGGAACGGCGCCTGGTGGCACCCAACCAACCCCCGGCACCGTCGCGCGCTTAAGCGACCTTTTGTGAACGAGTTTCCAACATTGCGGCAATACTCAAATGGTAATCAATATCTGGCCACTCTATGCCTGTGGCGTCACAAATAAATTGGTAATGCCGCAGCACCTTAACAGAGGCCTGCTCAAGCTCGGGATACCAGTTCATAGGTGTTGAGATACGCCTCCCATCGCTCAGCTCGACATGGAGGTAATGGTCATCAAAATGGACTTCTTTACCTGCTAAACCAGTCATTCCAAGTCTCCAAAAATTGCTGTTTATGCGAGCTAATCAACCCAAGGCACTCCTTGAGCTCCTGCTTCTTTAATGATGAATAAACCACGACTTCAGTCTCAATCTCCACTTTAGCCCAGCCATCTGACTTCATCACATGCACATGGGGTGGAGGGTGTTCATTGGCGTAAAAAAAGAACTTGAAGCCTTTTTCATTTAGTAACGTTGGCACTTCAATTACCTCTGCCTTTGAGACTAGAAGCATAGCAACCCCTAGCCATACCGTCACTTGCAAAGCCCCAGGCGAATCTCAGCAATAAAAAACCCCGCAAGCATCACACTTACGGGGTTTGGCGTTGACTGACGCTTATCTAAAAGCGTCAGCGGGCGCGTTTAGCCGAGCAGGTGCTCGACGGCTGCACGCTCTTCACGCAGTTCTTTCTCGGTGGCTTTCATCTTCTCTTGGCTGAATTCGTCAATTTCGAAACCTTGAACGATTTCATACTTGCCACCCTGGCAACGCACTGGGTAGGAGTAGATGATGCCTTCTTCGATGCCGTAGCTGCCGTCAGATGGAATCGCCATGCTGACGATGCCTTTGGAGCCCAACGCCCAGTCGTGCATATGGTCGATGGCTGAAGAGGCAGCAGAAGCGGCGGAAGAGGCGCCACGTGCTTTGATGATCGCCGCGCCGCGCTGTTGCACGGTGGGGATAAAGTCGTTTTCGTACCAGTCGCGCTCAACCAGATCAAACGCGGCTTTGCCGTCGACTTTGCACTGGGCCAGATCCGGATACTGGGTGGCACTGTGATTGCCCCAGATGATCATGTTTTCAATGTCAGTGACGTGCTTGCCGGTTTTCTGTGCCAGCTGCGTCAGGGCGCGGTTGTGGTCCAGACGCGTCATGGCAGTGAACTGACCTGCGTCAAGATCCGGCGCGTTGCAGGAAGCAATCAGCGCGTTGGTGTTAGCCGGATTACCGACAACCAGCACTTTCACATCACGGCTAGCGTGATCGTTCAGCGCTTTACCTTGTACGGAGAAGATCGCTGCGTTGGCTTCCAGCAGGTCTTTACGCTCCATACCCGGACCACGCGGACGTGCGCCTACCAGCAGGGCGAAGTCAGCGTCTTTGAACGCGACGTTCGGGTCATCAGTGGCAATGATGTCTTGTACCAGCGGGAAGGCACAGTCGTTAACTTCCATTACCACGCCGTTCAGGGCGTCCATTGCCTGGGGAATTTCCAGCAGCTGGAGAATGACGGGTTGATCCGGCCCCAGCATGTCGCCAGCGGCGATGCGGAAAATGAGTGAGTAGCTGATCTGACCGGCGCCGCCGGTAATCGCAATACGTACTGGATCTTTCATCATTGCTCCTTGATTGGTTCGCCTAGGGATGGTTCTCGCCTGAGGAGTGGCTTAACAGAACTCAAGACGCAAAGATGGTATGCCCAGCCGGGCAAAAACTCAATCAGACATGAGACTACTTGCCATTTGACACACATGCTTTCCACCCCATGGCGTGCCACTCGCTGAAAAGGCTGAGTTGCGCTATGGTGTCTTCGGCTTTTCGCCCTCCTTTCTTGTAATGCTAAGGACATGGACGCCCCCATGCGAAGAATACCCTTCTCTTATGCCTTGGCTAGCCTACTGGTACTGGCGCTGGTGATATGGCTCGCTTTTGGCAATTTTCAGCGTTTTCAAACCAGTGCGCCGGAAACCTCTCCCCGTAGCGACTCGGGGCCACGGGTTGAAATTGCGGTTCAGCAGAGCACGCCCTTTATTCCCCAGCAGATTGTTCAAGGCCAGTTGACCGCTGAACGTGAAACGACCCTACGCGCCAACATAGCGGGGTTTGTGGCTGAAAAACCGGTTGCCCAAGGCAGCCGCGTTGAGGCGGGCGAAACCCTGTTAGTGCTGGATAACGACGCCCTGCCTGAACAACTGCAGCAGGCCCGGGACGAGCTAGCGGTCGCCGAAGCAGAGTACGCCGGCGCGCGCAACCTACGCCAGCGGGAGCTGATCTCCCAGCCAGAGCTACTGCGCCTGCAGAGCGCCTTGAGCGCCAGCGCCGCCTCGGTGGCGCAGTTGCAAAACCAGCTGGATGATAGCCGCCCCACCGCCCCTTTTGATGGTGTGCTCGATCGCGTAAAGGTGGAGCTAGGCGATTTACTGCAGCCCGGCGAAGAGTGGGGCCAGTTGGTGAATGACCGCCGCTTGAAGGGTGCTGCCTGGGTGTCCCAGCAGCAGGTAGGCGATTTGAGCGAGGGCCTGCCGGTCACCGCCCGGCTGCTGAACGGCGACTCTTTAGAAGGCGAGCTGACTTTTATTAGCCACCGCGCCGAAGAGGCCACGCGCACTTTTTACATCGAAGCCACCCTCGATAACCCTGCGGGCAAACGTCTTGCCGGTGGTAGTGCGGAACTGACAATTACCCTGCCCCCACGCCAGGTGCACACTCTGTCGCCTGCCCTGCTCAGCTTGAACAGTGAAGGCCAACTGGCGGTCAAGCACCTGGATGAGAACGATCAGGTGCAGCAGACCGCCGTGGAGCTGGTGAGTGCCGATACGCAACGCGCCTACGTGACCGGCTTACCCAATCAGCTACGCCTGATTACGCTGGGGGCTGGCATGGTAGACACCGGCGAAACGGTCACACCGGTGCCCGTTGAGGAAGCCATTATTTCGCAACCGCAAGCCGGGCAGGATAGCGTTCATGCGCCAGTTGATTGATGCGGCGCTAGCCCACACCCGTACGACGCTACTGCTGTTGGTGAGCCTGCTATTAGCGGGCATCACTGCTTGGCAGATGATTCCTAAAGAAGCCAACCCCGACGTCACCATCCCGATGATTTACGTCTCGTTGTCGCTGGAGGGCGTAAGCCCTGAGGATGGCGAGCGGCTGCTGATTCGCCCTATGGAGCAAGAGCTGCGTGGTATTGAAGGACTACGCAAGTTCACCGCCCAATCCAGCGAAGGCCATGGCTCGATCACGCTGGAGTTCGACCCTGGCTTTGACCCCGACACCGCGCTAACCGATGTGCGTGACCGAGTGGATATTGCCCGCAGCGAGTTGCCTTCGGAAGCGGATGAGCCACGGGTGATGGAGGTCAATGTATCGGAGTTTCCGGTGTTGACCATCGGCCTTTCGGGGCAGTTGGACACCCGCGAGCGAATGACCATTGCCCGGCGCCTGCAGGAAGAAATCGAGGGCATCGCCGATGTGCTCGAAGTCGACATTGCCGGTGAGCGGGAAGACCTGCTGGAAATCGTCGTTGATCCGCTGGTGCTGGAGAGCTACGGGGTCGATTTTGATGCGCTGTTTAATCAGGTATCGCGCAATAACCGCTTGGTGGCAGCGGGCAGCTTGGATACCGGCGCGGGGCGACTGGCGTTAAAAGTCCCCGGTATTATTGAGTCCCTTGAGGACGTCATGAATATGCCGGTCAAGGTCGATGAGGATCGTGTCGTTACCTTTGGCGATGTGGCGTGGATCAACCCCACCTATAAAGAGCCGGAAGGCTTCGCCCGCATTGATGGCCAGCCCGCGGTGGTGCTGGAAATTTCCAAACGCGCGGGGGCGAATATTATCGCCACCATTGGCGCGGTACGTGAACGATTGGCCGAAGCCGACGACCTGCTTCCCGAGCAGTTACGTTTCACCACCATTCTGGATGAGTCGACCACCGTGGAGAATATGCTCTCTGAGCTACTCAACAACGTACTGACCGCCGTGGTGCTGGTGCTGATTGTGGTGGTGGCGGTGATGGGATGGCGCATGGCGCTGCTGGTGGGGCTTACCATTCCTGGGGCCTTTTTGACCGGCATCCTGCTGGTGTGGGCATTTGGCTTTACGCTCAATATTGTGGTGTTGTTTGCGCTGATTCTGGTGGCGGGCATGCTGGTTGACGGTGCCATCGTGGTCAGTGAACTTGCTGATCGCCATTTGCGGGATGGTCAAACGCCTCATGAAGCTTGGCTAAACGCCGCTTCGCGGATGAGCTGGCCTGTGATTGCCTCAACGGCCACGACGCTGGCGGTGTTTATTCCTCTACTGTTTTGGCCCGGCGTGGTCGGCCAGTTTATGAAGTACCTGCCTGCCACGGTGATTTTATGCCTGCTGGCGTCGCTTGCCATGGCGCTGATATTTTTGCCCACGCTGGGGCGCCTGTTTACCCGTAGCGATGCCAAGCAATCAACGACAAATCATGAAGAATCCACAACGTCATTCGGGCGCGGCTATCGCCATCTGCTGTCCAGGCTGCTGATGCACCCTGCCTGGGTGCTGCTAGTGACGGTGCTGTTAATGGCGCTGCTGTATACCGGCTATGCGCGCTTCAATCACGGCGTCGATTTTTTCCCCAGCGTAGAGCCTGATAGCGCTCAAGTATTGGTGCGTGCCCGAGGCGACTTTTCCGCCGTGGAAACGGATGCCATCGTGCAGCGAGTAGAAGCCAAACTGTCTGGCATGAGCGAAGTGCGGGCGCTGTATGCTCGCTCATTTGCCGTGCCTAACGAGCAGATGGGTAACGATGTGATTGGCATGCTGCAGTTTCAGTTTATCGACTGGCATGAGCGCCGCCCCGCCCAGGCTATTTTGGACGATATGGCCGAGCGCGCAGGGGATATTCCCGGTATTACGTTAGAGTTTCAGGAGCAGGAGATGGGCCCTGGCGGCGGCAAACCGATTGTGCTGGAAGTGAGCGCCACGAATGCTGAGGTTGCCGATGCAGGGGTTAATCAGCTAACCCAGCTAATGCGTGAACTGGGCGGCTTTACCGACATTCAGGATAACCGCAGCGTGCCGGGCGTGGAGTGGCGGGTTAACGTGGATCGTGAGGCCGCGGCGCGCATGGGAACCGATGTCACCACCATTGGTAGCGCGGTGCAGTTGCTGACCACGGGACTGCAAGTGGCGAGCTATCGGCCGCCCGAAGTCAGCGATGAAGTGGATATCCGCGTGCGCCTACCGCAAAACTGGCGCTCACTGGATCAGCTCGAGCGCTTGACGATCAATACCCAGCGGGGTCAGGTGCCCATCTCCCATTTTGTGACCCTGGAACCGGCACCTAAAGTCGGTACGCTGAATCGCATTGATGGCCGACGCGCCATTACGATAGACGCCGACCTTCCCCCCGGCTATCTCGCTGATGAGCGCCTAGGCGCGCTGCTAGAGGCTGGCAGCGACAGCCTGCCTGATGGCTTAATGGTCAATGTGGCGGGTGAGCAGGAGGATCAGCAGGAGTCGATGCAGTTCCTGGCCAGCGCGTTCATGATTGCTATTGGTTTGATGGCGCTGATTCTGGTAACCCAGTTCAACAGTTTCTATCAGGCGGGCTTGGTACTTTCGGCGATTGTGTTCTCCACTGCCGGAGTTTTGATGGGCCTACTGATTACTGGTCAAGCTTTTGGCATTGTGATGGTGGGCATGGGCGTGATTGCTCTGGCGGGTATTGTGGTCAATAACAATATCGTCTTGATCGATACCTACAACGAGCTACGCGGCCAAGGTATGACACCCGGCGAGGCCGCGCTTGAAGCGGGCTGTTTGCGCCTACGCCCAGTGCTTTTAACGGCGATTACCACGGTGCTCGGATTGATGCCGATGGTGCTGGGGATCAATGTCGATCTGTTTACCCCTGCGCTCGGCTTTAATGCCCCCTCCGCCCAGTGGTGGACACAGATGTCGAGCGCCATCGCAGGCGGCCTCACCTTTGCCACCGCGCTTACCCTGCTGCTCACGCCTTGTATGTTGGTGATTGGGGGTAAACGTCGCTGAATGCCCTGTAGGAGCCCGACTTGTCGGGCGATTAGACCCTCTACGAGCGATAAATTTTGGCGGCACAATTACTGCTGATCGCTCAATAAATTGAGCTCCTACGAAGTCCGATGCACGCATCCAGCCAATGTAGGAGCCCGACTTGTCGGGCGATTAGACCCTCTACGAGCGATAAATTTTGGCGGCACAATTAATGCTGATCGCTCAATAAATTGAGCTCCTACGAAGTCAGATGCACGCATCCAGCCAATGTAGGAGCCCGACTTGTCGGGCGATTAGACCCTCTACGAGCGATAAATTTCGGCGGCACAATTACTGCTGATCGCTCAATAAATTGAGCTCCTACAAAACCTGGGCTGTTTCTTAGGCAGGTGCTTTGGTATTTTGCGGACTGTGGGCAGCGTGTAAACGTGCGATTAACTGGTCTTCCAGCGCAAAGCGTTCGGTAAGGCCGCGGGCTAAACGGTCGATCCAGGCAGGTAGGCGGGCGATATTTTGCTCGCAGCTGAGCGTGGAGCCAAAATCGGTATCAAACTCCAAGACCATCTCGGTGGACATTTCTAAACGTTCGAGCAATTTTTCCGCAATGACAAGCGCGCTTTCATCACCAAAGGCCTGCGCCTCTTCTGAAAGCTGCGGATAGATCTCAAAGTGTCCGGCGCTGATGTAATCCATCAACAGCTCACTGAAAGTATCGATGGGTGCTTTGCTCACCGCTTCCAGCTCAGCATCACACGCTTCCTTTAGCTCGATAAAGCTAATCAATAGCTGACGACGCTGATCCAGCCAGCGGTCGATCAACGTGTGCACGCCACCCCAGCGCTCCAGGGCATTTTTGCAATCTTCGAGCATGGGGCTTTCTCCTTAAACTCACCTTTTGACTAAGCACCTTTTAAAGACACTACTTTTGACTGTGCTTAGCCGTTCAGAACAACGATAGGCCTAGGTTCGCGCCTCCTCCTACCGCTGTCAATCCCAGCGGGTACGGTTTCTTTGGTACTTAACGTTTACTGCTAATAACGCTTTTGAATACGCCGCATAAACACTGCTCTCAAGCGGCTAACACCAGCATTACATTAATTATATTTATGTTCTCACCTTCCGGTCGCCATTGCGAGTAAAGGCGACTTTCGGGTGTCAAATATTCGTCAAAATATATTTTAAACCTAAACATTTTAAGCTTGAATTTTACACATACCTCTCCTATCTTCAAAACAGAGTGTATTTTCCCGTGGAGAAGAATAATGAAAATCGCCTGCCTGGGTGGAGGGCCTGCCGGCCTCTATTTTGCTATTAGCATGAAGCTGCAGGATCCCTCTCATGAGATGGTGGTCATCGAGCGCAACCGTGCAGACGATACCTTTGGCTGGGGCGTGGTGCTGTCAGACGAAACCCTGGATAACCTGGCGGCGAACGACCCGGTGAGTGCTGAGCGTATCCGTGAGCATTTCGCTTATTGGGATGATATTGCAGTCGTTCATAAAGGCGTAAAAACGGTCTCCACCGGCCACGGCTTTTGCGGCATCGGCCGCCGCCAACTGCTAATTCTGCTCCAAGAGCGCGCTCGCGAGCTGGGCGTTGAGATGCGCTTTGAAACCGATGCAACGGAAGACACTATTGAGCAGTACCGAAAAGAGTATGACCTGGTACTCGCCGCCGATGGCCTCAACTCCCGCACCCGCCAAACCTATGCCGAACATTTCAAACCCGATATTGATGTGCGGGCGTGTAAATTCGTTTGGCTAGGTACGCACCAGACCTTCAACGACGCCTTTACCTTTATCTTCGAGAAGACCGAGCATGGCTGGGTCTGGGCTCACGCGTATCAATTTGATAAGGATACAGCGACCTTTATCGTTGAGTGCAGCGAAGCCACCTGGCAGGCGTTTGGATTTGGCGATATGAACCAGCAGGAATCAATCACGGTTTGCGAGCGCATCTTTGCCAAGCATCTGGATGGTCATGCCTTGATGACCAACGCCAACCACATTCGTGGATCGGCGTGGATCAACTTTCCACGAGTACTTTGCGAGCGCTGGAGCTATGAAAACGTAGTACTGATGGGAGATGCCGCAGCGACTGCCCACTTCTCGATTGGCTCCGGCTCCAAGCTCGCTCTGGAAAGCGCTATCTCGCTGGCTAACTGCTTGCATAGTGAAAACAGTATGCAAGCTGCCGTTGCCCGCTACGAAGAGGAGCGCCGTTTCGAGGTGCTGCGTTTACAGTCCGCAGCGCGCAACTCCACCGAGTGGTTTGAGCAGGTGGAGCGCTACCTGGATCTCGACCCGGTGCAGTTCAACTACTCGCTATTGACCCGTTCCCAGCGCATCAGTCACGAAAACCTGCGGGTACGCGACCCACAGTGGCTGGAGAGCGCCGAGCGTTGGTTTCAAACCCAGGCGGGCAACCCTGACAGTGCCCGGGCGCCAATGTTTGCGCCCTACCAACTGCGCGATATGACGCTGATTAACCGCGTGGTGGTCTCCCCCATGGCGCAGTACAAAGCCGTGGATGGCTGCCCTACCGATTGGCACTTTAGCCACTACGCCGAGCGGGCCAAAGGCGGCGCGGGCCTGGTGTATACCGAGATGACCTGCGTTAGCCCCACCGGGCGGATTACCCCTGGCTGCCCAGGGCTGTACGCCCCGGAGCATGAAACAGCCTGGAAACGGCTATGCGATTTTGTGCATACAGAAACTAAAGCCAAGCTGTGTGCCCAAATCGGCCACTCCGGCGCGAAGGGTTCTACCCAGCTGGGTTGGCAGGAGATGGACGCCCCGCTTGCCGACGGCAACTGGCCGATAATGGCAGCCTCTGAGCTGCCCTGGTCAGCGCGCAACCAAGTGCCCAAAGCCATGGTTCGGCAAGATATGGATCTTGTCCGCGATGAATTTGTCAGTGCAGCGCTAATGGCCGACCGGGCAGGCTTCGATATGATCGAGATTCACGCCGCCCACGGCTACCTGCTCTCTTCGTTTATCACTCCTTTAACCAATCACCGTGACGACGAGTATGGCGGTTCGCTGGACAACCGCCTGCGCTATCCGCTTGAGGTGATTAACGCCGTGCGCAGCGTTTGGCCCGCCCACAAACCGCTGTCTGTGCGTATTTCTGCCAATGACTGGTGCGGCGATGAAGGGATTACTCCCGACGACGCTGTGGAGATCGCTAAACGGCTGCGGGATGCGGAGGTGGATATCGTTGATGTTTCTGCGGGACAAACCTCCACCCAGGCAAAGCCGGTGTATGGGCGTATGTTCCAAACGCCTTTCTCAGACCGGATCCGAAACGAGGCATCGATTGCCACCATGGCGGTGGGCAATATTTATCAGGCCGACCATGTGAACTCGATTCTAATGGCGGGGCGCGCTGACTTGGTCTGCATTGCCCGCCCCCACCTGGCTGCCCCTTACTGGACGCTGCACGTTGCCGCAGGCTTGGGTGATAGCGAGGTCGAGTGGCCTGCGCCCTACCGGGCAGGTGCGGATCAGTTGCAGCGCCTGGCTGAACGTGGCGAGGGGTGGGTATGACGCTGTTCAAAGATAAGCGCGTGGTGATTACCGGCGGTGGCAGCGGCATTGGTGCCGATATGGCATTGGCCTTTGCCGAAGCAGGCGCCCAGGTCACGATTACCGGTCGTCGGGAAGCTGCCCTTCAAGCGGTGGCAGATCAGCACCGTCACCTTGATTTCGCCGTGGTCGACGTTACCGATGAGGCCGCCATGGTGGCGCTGTTCGAAAGAATTGGCAGGGTCGATATCGTCATCGCCAACGCCGGAGCAGCTGAGAGCGCTCCGTTCGCCAAGACCTCTTTCGAGCAGTGGCAGCGGATGCTCAACGTTAATCTAAGCGGTGTGTTTTTAACCCTGAGGGAAGGCTTGAAACAGTTAAATGACGGCGGACGATTGATCGCCGTGGCCTCCACCGCTGGGCTTAAAGGCTACGCTTATGTGGGCGCTTACTGCGCGGCAAAGCATGGCGTGGTAGGCCTGGTTCGTTCTCTGGCGGCTGAAACAGCCACACGCAATATCACCGTTAATGCACTCTGCCCTGGATTCACCGACACCCCCTTACTGGCAGCAAGCGTCGATAATATTGTGGCCAAAACCGGCCAATCCGCCGAACAGGCGACCTCTCATTTTGAATCTACCAACCCCACCGGACGCTTAGTCACCCCCGCCGAGGTGACCGCCACAGCCCTCTGGCTATGCGGCCCTAACAGCGGCGCGATTAACGGCCAGGCGATCTCAATTTCAGGGGGTGAAGTATGACGGCAGGGGATGTGGCTGGAAACAGTTTAAGCAAAGAGCGCCTGCGCTTATGGCTGCGCATGCTGCGGGTTACCCGCCAGGTGGAGTCGGAGCTGCGTGAACGGCTACGTACCGAGCACGACTCTACGCTGCCCCGCTTCGATGTGATGGCTGCACTCTATGCCGCTGAGGAGGGTTTGAAAATGAACGAGCTCTCCAAGCGGCTGCGGGTTTCCAACGGCAACGTTACCGGGATTATTGATCGCCTGGTGGAGGATGGTGCCGTGGAGCGTATTGCCATTGAGGGCGACCGACGCGCTACGCGGGTCTGCCTAACCGTGGCTGGCAGAGACACCTTTAGAGGCATGGCCGTTGAGCATGAGCGCTGGATCAATGCGCTATTTGAGGGGGTGAGCGAAGAGGACGCCCACCATATCGGCGAGTTGCTGCATCGCTTACCCGCTTCTCCTAACGATGCCCATTAATCACCGACAGGCGAGAACAACAATATGAAGAGTATGGCTGGCTTAACCCCCGAGCACTTTATCTGGGAAATGAGAGGTGGAGTCGCCGTTATCCGGCTCAACCGCCCGGAACGCAAAAACCCGCTGACCTTTGAGAGCTACGCTGAGCTGCGCGATACCTTCCGCGATCTGGCCTACGCCTCCGATGTCCACGCCGTGGTGTTTACCTCCAACGGCGAGAACTTCTGCTCCGGCGGCGATGTGCATGAAATCATCGGCCCCCTGGTGGGCAAGGATATGAAAGGCCTGCTCGAATTTACCCGCATGACGGGGGATTTAGTGAAGGCCATGCTCAACTGCGGCAAGCCGATTATCGCTGCTGTCGACGGCATCTGCATGGGGGCGGGGGCAATTATCGCCATGTCTTCGGATATCCGCTTTGCCACTCCCCGCGCCAGCACGGCGTTTTTGTTTACCCGTGTAGGGCTAGCAGGCTGCGATATGGGGGCCTGCGCCATGCTGCCGCGCATTATCGGCCAGGGCCGCGCCGCCGACCTGCTCTACAGCGGTCGTAGCATGAGCGCTGAAGAGGGCTTGCAGTGGGGCTTCTACAACCGGGTGGTCGAACCGGGAGCCCTTGAAGAAGACGCCATCGCCTACGCTACCCGACTAGCTAAAGGCCCTACCTTTGCTCACAGCATTACCAAAACCCAGTTAAACCAGGAGTGGTCGATGAGCCTGGAGCAGGCCATCGAATCGGAAGCCCAGGCCCAAGCGATCTGTATGCAAACCAATGATTTTGCACGCGCCTACCACGCCTTTGTAGCCAAACAAAAGCCTGAGTTTAAGGGGGACTAATGAGCGACAAAAGCTTTCTAGCATGGCCCTTCTTTGAGGCTAAACATCGCGAACTTTCCGAGCAGCTTGAGGCGTGGTGCCGTGCTGCACTGCCCCGCGACCACAGCGATGTGGATGCCACCTGTATTCAGTTAGTGCGCGACCTGGGCAAAGCAGGCTTCTTAAAAGGCACTGCGGGTGAGCATATCGATGTGCGCAGCCTGTGCCTGATTCGCGAAACGCTCGCCCGCCACGACGGCCTGGCCGATTTCGCCTTTGCCATGCAGGGCCTGGGAACCGGCGCGATTAGCCTATACGGCAGCGATGAGCAGAAGCAGTGGCTGGACAGAACCCGCAGCGGTGAAGCGGTCTCCGCGTTTGCCCTTAGCGAGCCCCGCTCTGGCTCTGATGTGGCCCAACTGGATACCACCGCCGAGCGCGATGGCGATAGCTACCGTATTAATGGCGAGAAAACCTGGATCTCTAACGGCGGCATTGCCGATATCTACACCGTCTTCGCCCGCACCGGTGAAGGCCTCGGCGCCAAAGGGCTTTCGGCCTTTTTAGTGCCCGCGGATACGCCCGGGCTAGAGATTCTTGAGCGCTTGGAATCAGTGGCGCCTCATCCGCTAGCGCGGCTGGGCTTTGACGACATGGTGCTGCCTGCTAGCGCTTTGATCGGCCAGCCTGGGCAAGGCTTTCGGATTGCCATGTCGGTGCTGGACGTTTTCCGCTCCACGGTCGGCGCCGCCGCGCTGGGGTTCGCCCGCCGTGCGCTGGAGGAGTCGCTTTCCCGCAGCCGCTCTCGCGAGCTGTTTGGCGCCACCCTTTCCGATCTGCAAATGGTGCAGGGTCACTTGGCCGACATGGCACTCAATGTGGATGCCGCCGCCCTGCTGGTGTATCGCGCCGCCTGGATCAAAGATCAAGGCGCCGAGCGAGTAACTCGCGAAGCGGCCATGGCAAAGCTGTTTGCCACCGATCAGGCCCAGTTGGTGATTGACCAGGCGGTACAACTACACGGCGGTGATGGCGTTCGCAAAGGCCACATTATCGAAAGCCTCTACCGGGAAATCCGCGCGCTGCGTATTTATGAAGGTGCTTCGGACGTACAGAAAGTCGTTATCGCCCGCAGCATGCTCGCGGAGGGGTAAGCAGCAAAAAGCCGAACAAGGTTTTACACCAAACAATAAAACACAACGCCAGACACCGTATCCCTGATAACGCTTCATGTAGAGGCGTCGTTAGGAATAAACAACGACTCTAAATACGGAGGTTGGTCATGTACATCCAGTCGGCCCATGCTGATACTTTTGCGCGGGATAACCTGCCACCCATTGATCGTCAGCCCGAGTTTCTGCTCGCGGGCTCCGAGTACCCTGAGCGAATTAACGCCGGCGTTGAGCTCTGCGACCGGCTGCTCGACCAGGGCCACGGCGAACGCATTGCCCTAGCGGGCAACGGACGACGGCGCACTTATCAGGAACTCACCGAGTGGACCAACCGCCTCGCCCATGTGCTGGTGGAAGATCTGGGTGTGACTACCGGCCAGCGGGTGTTGATTCGCTCGGCCAATAACCCCGCCATGGTGGCCTGTTGGCTAGCGGCTACGAAGGCAGGCGCCGTGGTGGTCAACACCATGCCCATGCTACGCACCAAAGAGCTTTGCCAGGTGATTGATAAGGCCGAAATCAGCCTTGCTCTCTGTGATACCCGCCTGCTGGATGAGCTGGTTGAGTGCCAGGCACTGAGCCCAGCACTTACGCGTATTGTCGGCTTTGATGGCACCGCCAATCATGATGCGGAACTTGACCGCCTGGCACTCAGCAAACCTGCCACTTTTAATGCCGTGGATACCGCCGCCGACGATGTGGCGCTGCTTGGATTTACTTCGGGCACTACTGGTTCACCCAAAGCTACCATGCATTTTCACCGCGACCTGCTGGTGATTGCCGATGGCTACGCCAAGGAAGTGCTACAGGTAACCCCGGAGGATGTGTTTGTCGGCTCACCGCCACTGGCCTTCACTTTCGGCTTGGGTGGATTGGCAATCTTTCCGCTGCGCTTTGGCGCCACCGCCGTGCTGCTCGAACACGCCTCCCCACCCAATATGATGGATATTATCCGCGAGTATCAGGCCACGGTAGTATTTACCGCACCCACGGCTTACCGGGCCATGCTCTCCGTACCCACTCGTCATGAGGATTTAAGCAGCCTGCGCGTCGCGGTTTCCGCTGGTGAAACCCTGCCCGCGCCGATTTATCATGACTGGATCAAGCAAACCGGCACGCCCATCATTGACGGCATTGGCTCGACGGAAATGCTGCATATCTTTATCTCCAACCGCCTGGATGACCATCACCCCAACTGCACCGGTAGACCGGTAACAGGCTACCAAGCACGTATTGTTGATGACGCGATGAATGATGTACCTCGCGGCACGGTGGGTAAGCTTGCCGTACGTGGCCCTACCGGCTGCCGCTATCTAGCCGATCAGCGCCAGCAAAAATACGTCAAAGATGGCTGGAATATTACCGGCGATGCGTTTTATCAAGATGAAGAGGGGTACTTTCATTTCGCCGCCCGCAATGACGATATGATTGTCTCGGCGGGCTATAACATCGCAGGCCCTGAAGTGGAGGCGGCACTACTGGCCCATCCCGCTGTTAAAGAGTGCGCGGTGATTGGCGCACCCAGCGAAGAGCGGGGTCAGATTGTCGAGGCTTTTGTTGTTCTAAACGATGGATTTCAGCAAGATGAAGAGTGTCAGCAAATGTTGCAGGACTTCGTGAAGCAGACCATCGCGCCGTATAAGTACCCTCGCTCCATACGATTTATCGAGGCACTACCTAAAACAACCACGGGTAAGGTTCAGCGCTTCCGGCTGAGCCAGGAACATTACCCCAGCGCTGACTCTCCCTGCACCCATATAAACAGCACCAACGTATAACCCTCTAAGCAATAAAACGATTAAAAATGAGGAATGATCCATGAAAATGATATCCTGCTTTGGCCTTGGCTTACTGCTCTCCTCCAGCCTGGTAACAGCTCACGCCGACGACGTTAAAATCGGTATGATCACTACCCTTTCAGGCGGCGGTTCGCATCTGGGTGTGGACGTTCGCGACGGTTTCATGCTGGCGCTAGAGCAGTCGGGTCGCGACGATGTGGAAGTCCTGATCCAAGACGACGCTAGACGTCCTGATTTGGCGCGCAGTTTGGCCAATGAGTTTATACAGCGTGATGAGGTCGACATTCTGACCGGCATCATCTGGTCCAACCTGGCAATGGCGGTGGTCCCCTCCGTGACTCGCCAGGGCACCTTTTACCTCTCACCCAATGCCGGGCCCTCCGATTTAGCGGGTCGCATGTGCCACGAGAACTACTTCAACGTCGCGTATCAGAACGACAATCTGCACGGCGCCATGGGTGCCTACATGCGCGAACAGGGTTATGAGCACCCGATCATCATGGCGCCTAACTACCCGGCAGGCACCGATGCGCTGGCGGGCTTCAAACACCTTTATGAAGGTGAGGTCGTCGGTGAGCTTTATACCCAGATGGGCCAGACCGACTATGCAGCCGAAATCGCCCAGATTCGTGATAGCGATGCCGACAGCCTGTTCTTCTTCTTGCCCGGTGGCATGGGCATCTCGTTTATGAAGCAGTGGGAGAGCTCCGGCGTTGAGATGCCGATCTTTGGTGCCGCCTTCTCGTTTGACGAAATCCTGATCAAGGCGGTAGGCAGTGCGGCGATTGGCGCACGCAATACCTCACTGTGGGCTTATGACCTCGAAAATGACGCCAACGCTCGCTTTGTAGAGGGTTTCCAAGCCGCCTATGACCGCATGCCGACGCTTTACGCGGCACAGGGTTACGACACCGCTAACCTTATCCTCAGCGCCCTCGACGTTGCCCACCCCGATGATCAAGACGCCTTCCGCGAAGCACTGCGGGCCGCTGACTTTGACAGCGTGCGCGGTGAGTTCCGCTTTGGCCCCAACCAGCACCCCATTCAGGATATCTACGTGCGTGAAGTCGTGGAAGGTGACGATGGTGAACCCACCAATCGCCTGATCGGTGTCGCGATTGAAGATATTCAGGACGTCTACTTCGAAGAGTGCCAGATGTAATATCGCTGCGGCTGGGCGTGGTCGCCCAGCCTTTGCTCTTTTCCTTCGCAAAGGATGTTTGACGTGTCCGTTACCCTGCTAATTGAGCAACTACTTAACGGCGTTCAGCTCGGCACGATGCTGTTTTTGATGGCCAGCGGCCTCACCCTGGTGTTCGGGGTCATGGGGTTGATCAATCTTGCCCACGGCTCTTTTTACATGGTGGGCGCCTACGCCACGGCGGCGGTCACTGCCTCGACCGACTCTTTTCTGATTGGGCTGAGTGCAGGTATTGCAGCAGCGGCATTGGCCGGCG
Source organism: Halomonas sp. AOP13-D3-9 (assembly GCF_052379125.1). Lineage (NCBI taxonomy): Bacteria > Pseudomonadati > Pseudomonadota > Gammaproteobacteria > Oceanospirillales > Halomonadaceae > Halomonas > Halomonas sp. AOP13-D3-9. The sequence continues at coordinate 28,755 of NZ_JBQSYH010000024.1, forward strand.
CGTTAGTGGAACTGATTGTCATACGCCGCCTCTATCACCGCCCCCACCTTGACCAGGTATTGGCGACGTTTGCACTGATACTGATTTTTTCGGAAGGCACACGCTGGGTCTTCGGCTCATCGCCGCTATGGCTTAGCCCCCCCTCCTGGCTTACCGGGTTCGTCACCCTGCCGGGAAATACCCGCTATCCCATCTATCGGCTGATGCTGATTGGTGTGGGCATTACTATCGCGATTGCCCTGTACCTGCTTATCTCACGGACGCGATTAGGCATGCGCATTCGCGCGGGTGAAAGTGACCGCGAAATGATTGGTGCCCTAGGTGTGAATATTTCAAAGCTGTATACCGTGGTGTTTGCCTTGGGGGCTGCGCTGGCGGGCCTGGCCGGTGCGTTGGTGGGAGCACTACAGTCCGTGCAGGTCGGCATGGGCGAGCCGGTGCTGATACTGGCCTTTGTGGTCATCGTGATCGGCGGTATTGGCTCAATTAAAGGCGCACTATTCGGTGCGCTGCTGGTGGGTATTGTCGATACGCTGGGGCGCGTCTATCTGCCGCTTTTTTTCCAAGCCTTCATGCCACCTTCCGAAGCCACCGGGGTCGGTTCTTCACTGGCCGCGATGCTGATCTATATTCTCATGGCCGTCATTCTCGCGTTCAAGCCCAAGGGACTGTTTTCTGCCAATGACTAATACTACTCCCCTTTCTACTACTCCCCTTTCCCAGAACGCTGGCCGAGGCGCTGCTGACACTGTGCCAACCACTAGCACCGATAGCCACTTTGATCGCAAAGGACTTGTACAGTTAACACTGCTCGGCCTGTTATTTTTGCTTCCAGTAGCGGCTTACTTTCTGGGCCATGTTTACTACGTCAATCTTGCCTCGCGAATGACCATCATTGCCATGGCCGCCGTTGGCCTTAATCTGGCACTTGGCTATGGCGGCATGGTGAGCTTTGGCCATGCCGCCTATTTTGGTTTGGGCGGTTACGTGGCAGGTATCAGCGCCTATCACGCCTTTGATTTAACGCCGTTTATGAGCTGGCCCTTGAGTGTGCCGGGCAGTCATAGTTTGCTGGTGGTGTGGCTTGCAGCTGTCGCTCTGTGCGCGCTGCTGGCACTGGCGATCGGTGCCATTTCGCTGCGCACCACCGGAGTGTACTTCATCATGATCACCCTCGCCTTTGCGCAGATGATCTACTACTTTGCCAACTCCTGGCCCACCTATGGCGGTCAGGATGGACTGCCTATCTATATTCGTAACACCCTCCCGCTGGTCGACAGTAGTGATGCATTGACCTATTTCCTGATCTGCTTCACCGGGCTGGTACTGGCGATGGCGATCACCTCGCGGCTGATGAAATCCCGCTTTGGCGCTGCACTGACCATGGCGCGACTGAACGACGTACGCCTGGCAACAGCGGGAATCAGCCCCTACCCCATCCGGCTGGTGGCATTCGTTATCTCTGCGGCGATCACCGGGCTTGCCGGTGCACTCTACGCGGACCTGAACGGTTTTGTCAGCCCATCGATGCTCAGCTGGCACTTTTCCGGCGAGCTGATGGTCATTGTCATTCTGGGCGGTGTTGGCCGCCTTTATGGCCCGCTGGCCGGGGCGGTGCTGTTTGTGATGATGGAGACCTTCCTAGGAGGTATCACTCAGTATTGGCAACTTTTTTTAGGCTTGGTACTGCTGGGCGTGGTGCTGTTTGCCAAACACGGGGTGATGGGTTGGTTAGCCGGGAGGGAGCGCAATGAGTGATATCGTCCTCTCGCTGCAACAGCTGCATAAACGCTTTGGCGCGCTGCAGGCGACCCACGATGTTTCGCTGGATCTTCAGCAGGGCGAAATCCACGCCCTGATTGGCCCCAATGGCGCTGGCAAGTCGACCTTGATCGGCCAAATCGCCGGTAACATACGCCCGGATGAGGGCCGTGTTTTTCTAGCCGATACCGAAATCACCGGTATGAGCATTGCCCAGCGCGCTCGATTGGGGCTGGGGCGCAGTTTTCAGGTTTCCTCACTAGCAGAGCCCTTGTCGGTGATGCGCAACGTGATGATGGGCGTTCAAGCGCTGCAGAGCCACAGCTTTCGTTTCTGGAAACCCGTCGCCCGTGACCGGCATCTGCTTGAACCCGCGTATGCAGCGCTAGAGCGCATGCAGCTTAGTCATCGCGCCTGGACGCCGGTATTTGAGCTTTCCCATGGTGAGCGCCGTCAAGTGGAGGTGGCTTGCGCCCTGGCGCTTAAACCCCGCGCCCTGCTGTTGGATGAACCCATGGCGGGCCTGGGCCCGGAAGGTTCGGCAAAGCTGACCGAGCTGCTGGAAGCGCTGAAGCTGGAAGTGCCCATTCTGCTAATCGAGCACGATATGGAAGCGGTGTTTCGGCTTGCCGATCGTATTTCTGTGCTGGTCTCCGGTAGCGTTATCGCCCACGGCGATAGCCAAGCGATTAGGCAGGATCCGCGCGTTCGTGAAGCCTACCTGGGAGATTCTGATGCTTAAGGTTGCTGACATTGAAACGTTTTATGGCCCCTCCCAGGCGCTCTTTGGCGTCAACCTCGAGGTGAACGCCGGGGAAATGGTGGCGTTAATGGGCCGCAACGGCATGGGCAAAACCACCACTATTCGCTCAATCTTTGGCCTTACCCCGGCCAGCCGCGGCACCATTGAATTTGAATCCCAGAACCTGCGCCGCCTGCCCGCCTACCGTATCGCCAAAGCAGGATTGGGCTTGGTGCCTGAAGGTCGCCGCTGTTTTCCCAATTTATCCGTCCGTGAAAACCTGCTGGTCACCGCGCGCCCTGGTGAGTGGACACTGGAAAAAGTGGAAACGCTGTTTCCGCGTTTGGAGGAACGCCGAGCGCAAATGGCCAAGACCCTCTCTGGCGGTGAGCAGCAGATGCTGGCCATTGGCCGGGCGCTGATGACCAACCCGCGCCTGCTGGTGCTTGATGAAGCCACCGAAGGGTTAGCACCGGTTATTCGTCAGGAGATTTGGCGGGCGATTCGGCTGTTTAAGGAGCAGGGGCAATCGACGCTGCTGGTGGATAAGTCGTTAAGCGAAATCCTGCCTATCGCTGACCGCTGCACCATTCTTGAAAAGGGCAGCACGGTGTGGGTTGGAGAGCCAGCGGCACTGGACAGTTCGGTGCGTGACCGTTACCTGGGCGTGTAGTTGAGAATAAAGCAGGGAGGAAAACAATAATGGCGTTCACTACCCAGCGAAAAGTCCGTTTTCAGCACTGTGATCCAGCGGGAATTGTTTTTTATCCCCGCTATTTCGAGATGATTAACTCGGTGGTGGAGGATTGGTTTGAGGAAGTTCTGCACCACGACTTTAACCAGTTGCATGTGGAAACCGGGAGGGGTGTGCCTACTGCCGCTATCGACACGCAGTTCCATGCACCTAGCCGGTTGGGCGAACGGCTGACCTTTAAGTTAACGGTTCAGTCCGTGGGGCGTAGCAGCCTGACCATCCAGGTCGTCGCTTATTGCGGCGAGCAAAAGCGCCTAACCAGTGATTCAACCCTCGTATTTGTGGATTTAAGTAGCGGTAAGTCTATGCCATGGACCGAGGCAATACGCCAGCACATTACCGTCGATAACCTATAAGGATAGCCATCATGAGTGACGCCAACGTTCATCAGCTTTTGCACCCTTCTCATTGGAAACCGGCCATCGGCTACGCCAACGGCGTGCTCGCTTCCGGCCAGACGGTTTTTGTCGGCGGTCAGATTGGTTGGAATGCCGATCAGGTCTTTGAAAGTGATGATTTCGTTGTTCAGGTGAACCAGGCGCTGCAGAATATCGTGGCGATCTTAAAAGAGGCCAACGCAGGCCCTGAGCATATCGTCCGCTTAACCTGGTATGTGACCAACAAGCGGGAGTATTTAGCACGGCTTAAAGAGGTGGGCGGCGCTTATCGCGAGGTACTTGGCAAGCATTTCCCGGCGATGACCATGGTTCAGGTGGCAGGGCTTGTGGAAGATCAGGCTAAGGTGGAAATCGAAGCGACGGCGGTGATTCCGGCTGGTTAAGGACAATCAAAAGTGCCTCTAGCAGAGTACAAAGAGGTGCGCCGGATCGAAACAGCCTTCCGCGGGGGCGCTGTGAACCCGTCCTTGGGCGCTACTTTCGCCATCCATGGCGAAAGACCCCCGCTTCAGGCTATTTCGATCCTGTGATGAGAACGTTCATCATATCTACATAATTTTAATCAAGCGGAACGCTATCGTGAAATCCTTTAATCCACTCAACAAAACAACCATCGTTAAGATAGTGCTCAAGAATCGAGAAGTGATCGTCGTTGGGGAGTAGCTGCTGGGTGACCGTTTGGCCTTGCTCTCTCACATGCTCAGCATAGCAACTCATCTGGCGCTCAAACTCGTCAGACTCTAAGGCCCCTGCTACCAGATTTATCGGTGCAGCCACTTGGCACGGCAGCCATAGCGGGCTGAATTCCTGCACATCACGACCACTAAGTTGCAGCTTGGGCTGTAGCCACGACCAAGGAAAGGGGCGCAAGTCGTAGAGTCCGCTCACACATAGCGCGCCACGAATCAGTTGGTTGGGTAGACCAAAGCTGCCTTGCCAATCCGTTGACATCAGCATTGCGCATAAATGCCCGCCCGCCGAATGCCCCGAAATACTCAGCTGCTCCGGGTCAACGCCTAGCTCAGCGGCATGGGTGTAAACATAGGCCACAGCGGCCTGCGCCTGACGCACTAACTCACTAAAACGAACCTGGGGGCAGAGTGCGTAATTAACCACTGCCACCGTGATACCGGCTTTGACCAAATCATCGACGATAAAGCTAAATTCACGGTGACTCAGTGAGCGCCAGTAGCCGCCGTGGAAAAACACGTGCACGGGGGCGTGTGGGCTATTGGTATCAGGCGCACCGGCATGAAAGATATCCATGCGTTCTGCCAGCGAGGGGCCATAAGATAAATCGAGCGTTGTACGGTGAAGCTCCCGCGACGCTTCGCTACGCTCACGCCACGCCTTTACCAACACCGCCGGGTCTCGACCCAGCATCGGGTCGTAGGCGCGGTCGATCTCTTCTTGAGTCGTAAAGTGTTGATAAAGCATGTAAGTCTCCTTACCACAAACGCACGGCTAGCCCCGTTGTTTTAAAAACAGCATACGCAGCGGGGCGATTGCCAGAATGGCAAACCCAATCAACGTCCAGGCGGGTAGCGAGAGGCCAAGTAAGGAGAAATCGATGTTGGCGCACTCGCCAGAACCCGTTAACACCATGGCAACAACGTCCTGCATGGGCAGGATATCCATCATGTAATCGAGTCCAGGGCCGCAAGAAGGCACTTCATCGGCGGGCAAGCCTTGTAGCCATACATGGCGCCCGGCGATAAAGGCACCGGTGCCAACAGCAACCAGTGACAGCAGCCCGTAAATGACTTTACCCGCACGCCCAGCGGGGCTGTGGATAGCAGCAATCGCAAACACGATGCCCGCGGCGATCACCGCTACGCGCTGAAAGATACACAGCGGGCAAGGTTCATAACCGCCGATGTGCTCTAGCCCAAGGGCTACCGCCATCATTAAAACGCAGAAGGCTAAACCGGCCAGGGCTACCGAGCGAAAGGAGTGCAAAATCATTGACGAACCTCAGATGGCAGCGCCGACAGAGCGCGGGATTCACGTGCTTTAGTGAAATAGACCTGTAAGAACTCTTCAAACGTTTCTTTGTCAGCGGCTTCAATATCGTGCTGCTGCTGGTGCGATGTTTCGATCAACTGGGCCAGTAGCGCTTCGCGACTACGCTGCATCGGCTCGGCTTTCAATTGCGCGGCCTGCTCTTGAGCAAGGCTTAACATCAAATCGCTTAGCGAGCCGCCGTTCTCCTTCAGCCGTTGAAGCACTTGTGCCGATGGCGTTAGCGAAGGGTCTGCCAGGCGTGGAGCAAGGCTTGCCAGTGCGTCAGCATGAGGGGTTCCCTCCTCGACCGCATCCAGCAGGCGGGCGACTTCTCCCATCTCTGCGAATATCTGCTCGCCCCATTCCCGTACCGAGGTGGATTTACCGTGGTTAAACAGCGTGAGCTCCGGATCACGGCCGCGCTCAACCACCCAGCGACGGTTGTCGTCCAGACGGTCGCACTCTTCGTCGGATATCCATGGGCTGTCGCTGAGCAAGCACCACATCAAGAAGGTGTCCACAAAGCGCATCTGCTCTTCAGTGACGCCGAGAGGGTCGAAAGGATTCAGATCCAAACAGCGCACTTCGATGTACTCCACACCGCGTGCTTCGAGCGCCTGGCTGGGCGTTTCGTTGTGCTTGGCGACCCGCTTGGGGCGAATATCGCTGTAGTATTCGTTTTCGATTTGAAGAATATTGGCGTTTAGCTGGCGCCACTCACCATCCACGTGAACGCCCATTTTTTCATAGTCGAGCCACGGCGAAGAGATGGCATGGCGAAGGGTGTTAACGTAGTTAGATAGCGAGTTAAAACAGATTTTAAGCTGCGACTGCACCTTGTTTTGATAGCCCAGATCCGACATGCGTAGGGTTGTCGCGTAAGGCGCGTAGTAGGTATCGTCACTGAGGGAGTGCAGCTTTTCAGGCACTTTTTTGTCGTCGGGCAAAAAGCTCTTATCGATGGCCGGGGATGCGCCAAACAGATAAAGCAGTAACCAGCTATGGCGACGAAAGTGGCGAATCATGCCGAAATAACGGGTAGAGCGGTAATCGTTGAACGGGATATTGGTGGCTTTTTCCATTTCACGCAGGGCGTGCCACATATCATCCGGCAGCGATACATTGTAGTGAACGCCTGCAATCGCCTGCATGATGCGGCCATAGCGCATGTCCAACCCTTTACGGTAAACATGCTTCATGGTGCCCACATTGGAGCTGCCGTAGTCGGCAATCGGCACGCTGTCGTTACCGGAAAGCCTGGAGGGCATGCTGCCCGGCCAGATCCACTCATTTTCAAGATGGTGATAGGTGAAGGTGTGCAGGTCAGAAAGAAAGCACAGCGCTTCGCCCGGCAGCGAATAAACCGGCGTAATGTACTCTAACAGTGACTCTGAATAATCCGTGGTGATATGCGGGTGGGTTAACTTGGAGCCCAGCGCGTGGGGGTGCGGCGTTTGCGCAATGTGGCCATTGGCATCAACCCGTAGCCCCTCTTTCTCAAGTCCACGACGCAGGCGGCCCAACCGACCAAGGCGCGCACCGGGGATCAGGCGCTCGACTTGCGCGGTCAGCGCAGATGGCACAGTGAGTGGTTCAGGCAAGATGAACACTCCTTGTCAGTAAAGCCCGCCGTAAGCGGGCCTTGTTGTAGTCAGGTGGCATCGCCATCATCGCTGTTCGAAAGTAGACAACAGGATATGGCGGCAACGATCATTTTTTCAAGGCGCGCGACTATTTGCCGCCACGTGCTTTTAGCAAAGCAGCCCCCAGCGCGCCCATGGGCGCTGGTTCGTCGGTCTTGGCGCTATTACGTTGGTTCCGAGACGGGTTGCGGTTGGCCTTCCGCTGATCTCTAGTTGAGCCATCGTGCTTATTAGCATCGTTTTCTGCCTCTGGCTGGTCATCCAGGCGCATTGAAAGCCCCACCCGCTTGCGGGGTATGTCCACACTCATGACTTTGACAGTCACAATATCCCCTGCCTTAACCACGCTGCGTGGATCGTCGATAAAGCGATCCGACAGCGCTGAAATATGTACCAGGCCGTCCTGATGGACACCGATATCCACAAAAGCACCAAAATGTGTCACGTTGGTAACTGTGCCTTCGAGCACCATGGAAAGCTTGAGATCGTTGAGTGTTTCGACCCCTTCGCGGAACTCGGCAGCTTTAAACTCTGGGCGCGGGTCGCGGCCGGGTTTATCCAGCTCTTTGAGAATATCGCTGACCGTTGGCACCCCAAAGCGCTCATCGGCAAAGTCGGCTGGCTTTAACGCTTTCAGCGCAGCGCTATCGCCAATCAAGCCGCGCACTTCACGGCCGCTCTGCTTAGCGATACGCTCTACCAGTGGGTAGGCTTCAGGGTGTACGGCGCTGGCATCCAAGGGGTTATTGGCATTATGGATACGCAAGAAACCCGCACACTGCTCAAAAGTTTTTGCGCCCAGTCGGCTGACGTCTAACAGCTCTTTTCGACTTTTAAAGGCGCCTTTGGCATTGCGCTGGGCAACGATATTTTCGGCCAGCGCAGCACTCAGCCCCGCTACCCGAGAAAGCAACGCGCTGGAGGCGGTGTTGAGATCGACGCCCACGGCGTTAACACAATCTTCAATCACCACTTCAAGGCTGCGGGAGAGTTGAACCTGGGAGACATCGTGCTGGTACTGGCCAACGCCGATGGATTTGGGCTCGATTTTCACCAGTTCGGCAAGCGGGTCTTGCAGGCGACGGCCGATAGAGACCGCGCCACGTACCGTGACATCGAGATCGGGCATTTCACGCGAGGCGTACTCAGAGGCGGAGTAAACCGAAGCGCCCGCCTCAGAGACCATCACTTTGCTTAAGCGGTGTGCGGGGGCCAGTGCTTTGAGCAGTTCGCCCGCCAGCTTGTCAGTTTCACGACTGGCGGTGCCGTTACCCACCGCAATCAGCTCGATGCCGTGCTGTTTCACCAGCTTAGCCAGCACGCTCAAGGCTTCATTCCACTGATTTTGTGGCGCATGGGGGTAGATAGTGGTGTGATCGACAAACTGCCCAGTGGCATCGATGACCGCGACTTTACAGCCGGTACGCTGGCCGGGGTCGATGGCCAGAGTGACTTTCTGACCCGCCGGTGCCGCCAGCAGCAGGTCTTTCAAGTTGGCGGCAAACACTTCAATCGCGGTTAATTCGGCCTGCTCGCGTAGACGCCCCAGCAGCTCGGTTTCCAGGGCGGTGTAGAGCTTTACCCGCCATGTCCAGCGCACCACTTCGGCCAACCATTTATCCGCCGGGCGGCCCTGATCACTGATACCAAACTGCTTGGCAATCGTGACTTGAGCGGGATGAACGGGAGCCTCCTCTTCGCCGGGCAGCCGGATTGACAGGCTTAACACCCCTTCATTGCGCGCACGGAACATGGCCAGGGCACGGTGGGACGGCGCTTTGGCGAGTTTTTCATCGTGCTCAAAGTAGTCGGAGAACTTGGCGCCCTCCTGCTGCTTGCCTTCCAGCACCCGGGCGCTTAGTTCGCCCTCTTGCCATAGTCGTTCACGCAGTTGGCCAATGAGTTCGGGATCTTCGGCGAAGCGCTCCATCAAAATCTGCTTGGCGCCATCCAGGGCGGCCTTGGCATCTTCAATGGCGGGAATATCGCCCTCTGCTGGGCGTAAATAGTTCGCCGCTTCGCTGTCAGGATCAAGGGATGGATCGGCAAGCAGCGCATCCGCCAACGGCTCAAGCCCTGCTTCGCGGGCGATTTGTGCTTTGGTGCGGCGCTTTTTCTTAAACGGCAGGTACAGATCTTCCAGCCGCTGCTTGGTCTCGGCGGCGTCAATGCTCGCTTTAAGCGGGCCGTCTAGCTTGCCTTGCTCGTCGATGGCGGCCAGTACGGCGGCTCGGCGCTCTTCCAACTCACGCAGGTAGCGCAGGCGCTCATCGAGCTGGCGCAGCTGGATATCGTCCAGCGCGCCGGTGACTTCTTTACGGTAGCGGGCAATGAACGGCACGGTGGCGCCACCATCCAGCAGCTCCACCGTAGCCGATACTTGCTCGGGACGTACGCCAAGCTCAGTGGCTAGGCGGGAAATAATACGCTGATTGACATCCATAAATTGCAACTAACTCATGCAGCATTTTTAAGTGTCCACAAGGTATCACAAACCCGCTACGGCTGGCATAGCTTGAGGCATTAGCGGCGCCACCCGTGGTCGTCCCAAAACGGCCGACGTGATTCACGCTGAACCGCTTCGCGACTAATGCCAATATCTTTAAGCATATCGTCGCTTAAATGACGCAAGGTCTCACGCTCACGACGCAGTTGCTGCCAGCGATAGAGCCTTTCCCGCCAGGTGACTCTCGGTTGCCGTTTCTCAATCGACTGGCACTGTTGGTTTTGCAAGCAGTGTAACGAGCGCTCCATTTCAACCTCCCTTCGCCGCTAGATACGGCGGCATGAATAAGTGTTGAAGGAAGTATTGAACAGCGCCTACAATCAATCCAACGAATACTCTTTATAAACAACATCAGAAATATTGATACCCATGGCCACACTACCCACCATCGATCACGAGCTGCTGCGTACCTTTGTTGCCATAGTTGACCAAGGCGGCTTCACCCGCGCCGCTCAGACGGTGAACCGCACCCAATCGGCCGTGAGTATGCAGATCAAGCGGCTTGAAGAGGACGTTATTCAGCGTCCGCTGTTTGTGCGCCAGAGCAAGCCGCTGCAACTGACCAGCGAAGGCCACACGCTGCTTGGCTATGCGCGTAAAATTTTATCGCTGCAGGGAGAGGCGCTAACGCTTCTGCGCCAACCCGATATGGTGGGCCGCGTACGCTTGGGCGTACCAGATGACTATGTAATGCGCTTTCTGCCCGGCATTCTGAAAACCTTTTCCCAGGCCTGGCCGTTGGTGGATGTGGATGTCCACTGCGCCCCCTCGTCAGTGCTTTCCCAGCAGCCGCAAGGAAGCCTGGATCTGATTATTATGACGCGGGAGATAGGCGATGAGATTGGCACCATCTTAAGGCGTGAGGCGACCGTGTGGGTATCGGCGGAGAGTCACTGCACCCATTTACAGACACCGGTACCGCTTGCCCTATTTGAAGCCCCCTGCTTTTGTCGCCGCCATGCCTGCAACGCGCTTGACCGCGCAGACCGGGCTTATCGAATTGCTTACAGCAGCCCAAGCCTGGCAACGCTGCAAGCTGTTGTTGGGGCGGGGCTGGCTGTTTCTGCCTGGATGCGCAGTCTAGTTACCCCCGATATGCAGATATTGGGGGTAAAAGAGGGGTTTCCCGAATTACCCGAATCATCCATCGTGCTACTGCGCACCGCCTCTACACAGTCACCCATTATTGATAGTTTGGCTGAGCATATTGTTGAAGGGTTTAGGCTTTAATTGGCTGAGGTAAGTCGCCTGCCGTCGGTTGATAAAGGCAGGAGCGGTCTAGCTGTGAAAGGCTGGTCAGCCCCAGCAGCGCCATGTTGCGCTCGATTTCACGCTGTAATAGATCAGCCACATGCTCGACCCCGGCTTGCCCTGCGCAGGCGGCCGCGTAATTGAAGGGGCGACCGACAAAAACAAAGTCGGCGCCTAGTGCCAGGGCCTTGATGACATCAGTGCCACGCCGGAAACCGCTGTCGATCATAATGGGGATATCACTAATGCGGCGTTTAATCTCAGGTAGCACCTGCAGTGGAGAGATCGTGCAGTCCAATTGGCGAGCGCCATGGTTGGAAAGAATAATGCCATCGACCCCCGCTTGGTGGGCGCGTACGGCGTCTTCAGGGTTGAGAACGCCTTTGACGATCAAGGTATCGGGCCAAAGGCGCCGCACCAGATCGAGATAGCCCCAGTCGAAATGGCGCCGCCCCGAAAAATCCCGCGCGGCTTGACGAGATATGACGGGGGCACCCCGTTCGGCATAATTGTTCTCAAAGTGCGGCATGCCATGCTTCCACAGCGTGCGCAGGAAGGTATTAATCAGCCAGTCTGGGCGCATCAATCCATCAAACGCTAAACGCAGGCTTGGTTCCAGCGGGGAGGAAAACCCCGAGCGGCGAAAATTATCGGGATTAGGCGGTACCGGGTAATCAAGGGTGACCACTAGCTTTTTAAAGCCAGCCCGCTGGATCCGCGCAAGCAGCGCTTCGATACCCTCAGGCGTTCCCGGTAGGTAGGCCTGAAACCAATCGGCTCCTTCCACTTTGGCTACTTCCTCCATGGGCACCAGCGAAGAACCGCTCATGATCATGGGCAGATTTCGCTTGGCGGCGGCTCTTGCCAGCACTAGGTCTCCTTGATACGCCGACAGTGCGCTGATCCCCATGGGGGCGATACCGAAAGGCACTGCGTAGCGTTTGCCATAGAGCTCGGTGTGCAGATCAATCTGCGAAACGTTAACAAACGCTTTAGGTAAGAAGCAGTACTCATCAAAAGCGGTCAGGTTCGCGTGCTGGGTTCGCCCATCCTCGGCGACATGGTCGATATAGCCAAAAATTGGCCGGGGCAGCTTCCGACGCGCTAGCCGCTCAACGTCGTGTAGATTATGGATACCTGAGAGCTTTTTTTGAGCAATCAGTTGTTGAAGCTTTCCTTTCACACAACGCTCCTAATCATTGTTTTATATCGCTCCCAACGATCATGCTCGCTTCTTCAAGCAGGCACGAAGCGTAAAGCAACGCCGTTGTTACACCAGCGCAGTCCAGTGGGGTCGGGGCCGTCTTCAAAGACATGGCCTTGATGGCCACCACAGCGGGCGCAGTGGTATTCGGTACGAGGCCACACCAGTTTAAAATCCAGCTCGGTGAGCATATGCCCTTCTACGTGCTCGAAAAAGCTTGGCCAGCCTGTACCGGAATCATATTTCATTTCACTGGTAAACAGCAGTAGATCGCAACCAGCGCAGCGATATTCGCCCTCTCCCCACTGCTTGTCTAAAGGGCTTGAAAAGGCGGGCTCTGTGCCATGGTCGCGGAGAACGTCATAGGCTTCATCCGAAAGCCGTTCGCGCCACTCGTCTTTACTCAGTTCCAGTTTTTCCAGACCTGGGGCGGCTTCCAGGTCAAGGCGTGGAAAGCCAAACGAGATCCCGGGCAACGCTCCTACAATGCCTGTGAGGCCTGCCAGACCTAAAAATTGACGTCTTTTCATGGGTGTAGCTCCCATCATGCTTGGCGAGGTAAGTAGCCAATAAAAATGGGACAGTGCCATAGCGCTGTCCCATTTTTCTATCTTTTATGACTACTTAGTCGTTCTGGCGTTCGACTACTTACACCGATCCAGTGATTTTTTAGAGCGTCTAACGTGTAGGTCAGTTGCCCTTCAGGTTAACTGAGGTCCAGCCTGAATGATTGCTTCGTTGACGCCTTCGAACTTTTTGAAGTTATCGACGAATTTGGTCGCCAGCTCTTTAAGGTGGCGGTCGTAGGCATCCCGATCTTGCCACGTTTCACGCGGGTCGAGCAGGCTGGAGTCGACACCAGGTACGGCCACCGGCACTTGTAGATTGAGGCCGTCGATATGTTTGGTATCGATGTCGCGAAGTACGCCGGACTGAATCGCACTGATAATGGCGCGAGTGGTCGGAATGGAGAAGCGAGCGCCACCTTCACCGTAGGCACCGCCGGTCCAGCCGGTATTGACCAGGTAGACCTGGGCATCTTTTTTCTCGACGCGCTTGATTAGCAGGTCTGCGTACACACGGGCGGGACGCGGGAAGAACGGGGCGCCAAAGCAGGTAGAAAATGTGGCGGCGAGACCTTCCGAGGAGCCCATTTCAGTGGAGCCCACTTTAGCGGTGTAGCCGGACAGGAAATGATAAGCCGCCGCTTCTTTGGAAAGAATCGACACTGGGGGCAGTACGCCGGACATATCGCAGGTCAGGAACACAATGGCATTCGGCTCGCCCGCCAGGTTTTCGGCTACGCGCTTCTCAACGTGCTCTAACGGGTAGGCGGCGCGTGAGTTTTGAGTCAGGCTATCGTCGGCGTACTCAGGCTCACGGCGGTCGTCCAGCACCACGTTTTCCAGTACGGTGCCAAACTTGATGGCATTCCAGATGACCGGCTCGTTCTTTTCGGAAAGATCGATACATTTGGCGTAGCAGCCACCTTCCATATTGAAGACGACTCCATCCCCCCAAGCGTGCTCGTCATCGCCGATCAAGAAACGCGCCTGATCCGCCGAGAGCGTGGTTTTACCGGTGCCAGAGAGACCGAAGAAGAGGCAGGTTTCGCCATCTTCGCCAACGTTCGCGGAGCAGTGCATGGGCAGCACGTCGGCGGCCGGGAGCAGGAAGTTCTGCACCGAGAACATGGCTTTCTTCATTTCACCGGCGTAGCGCATACCCGCGATCAGCACTTTTTTGTCGGCGAAGTTGATGATCACACAGCCATCAGAGTTGGTGCCGTCGCGAGTAGGGTCACACTCAAAGTCTGGGGCGTTCACAATCGTCCACTCTTCTTTAACCGCTGGGTTGTAGGCCTGAGGGCGTACAAACATGGTGCGGCCAAACAAATTTTGCCAAGCGGTTTCGGTAGTGACGCGTACCGGAAGATAGTGAGCGGAATCACTGCCCACGTGCAGCTCAGAGACAAAGTGCTCTTGGCTGACCAGGTAATCATTGACCCGATCCCACAAGGCGTTGAACTTGCCTGCGTCGAAGGGCTGGTTAACATTGCCCCAGTCGATTTGGCTGCTGGTGGAGGGCTCGTCGACGATATAACGATCTTTCGGTGAACGGCCGGTACGTACGCCGGTCTTGACTACCAAGGCACCGTTGGCGGAGAGGCGGCCTTCGCCACGTGCCACTGCACGCTCGATTAGTTCGGCGCTGCTGAGATTAACGTGGGTTTGGGGAGCGGCTTGAGTCGTGGTCATGTCGATTCCTGGGCTTCTCTCGATTTACCGGGCGTCACCGACGCCTTAAAGTCATCCCAGCCACTGCAAAACCGGCTGGGCGCGCTGAAGTTCGGCGCATTATGGCAAAAAGAAAGCCCCCAGGAAACGGGGGCGAAGATCAAATATGTTGTAGTTAAACTACTACATAGACACTACATTTTGTGTTGCAGTGCAGTAAGAATTCATACAGCCGTTTGCAAGAACCGCCAAAATCATTGAATACAATGGCGCTCCTAGTACGGCAGGTAGACGCTTTGGCATACGCTTTCGACTACACACTTAGTGAATCGTGGGCGGTGGCGCTTCGGGGTCGTCCAACAAAGTTTCAATATCCGCTGCTGTGTAGTGATATTTCGTGTGGCAAAAGTGGCATTGGGTATCAATAGCCCCCTGCTCGTGCAAAATATCGCGCAGTTCCTCCTTGCCCAGAGAGTGCAATGCGTAGCTCATACGCTCCCGGGAGCAGGTGCAGCCAAAGCGCAGTGCTTTGGGCTCAAAAACGCGCACGGTCTCTTCGTGGTAGAGACGATGCAGTACCTCGCGCTGCTCAAGGCCGAGCAGCTCTTCTGTTTTGATCGTATCGGCAAGTTGTACGCTGCGATCCCAGGCATCCACATCCTGGTTTTGTGACTCTTCGGGTAACCGCTGCAGCAGTAATCCGCCCGCGCGCTTCTCATCGGCGGCCAGCCAGAGACGGGTTGGCAACTGCTCGGATTGGCTGAAATAGGCTTCCAGGCAGCCACCCAGTGACGCTTGATCCAGCGCAACAATGCCTTGATAGCGATTACCTTCGCGGGGATCGAGGGTAATCACGATCTGGCCTTCGCCCACCAGCTCACGGAAGCTGGCACGCTCACTAGGCAGCGCGGCGTCTTCTGCTATGCGGGCAATCGCGCGCAGTTCGCCACCGGGATTGGATTCGGCCATCAGCAGTGAAAGGACGCCGCGCCCGCGGACTTCGATACTCAGCGTGCCATCTAACTTAACGGTATCGGTAAGCAGTGCCACAGCGGCTAACAGCTCGCCTAGCAACTCATTGACCGCCGGTGGATAGGCGTGGCGATCCAACACTTCGTGATAGGCGGCCGCCAGGGTGACGATCTCGCCGCGGACATTTGTGTGATCGAACATAAAGCGTTGAATTTGATCGGACATAATTGGGCAACCTAATGTTTAACTGGGTAACTAAAGCCGCGGGATTATTCTCCCGGTTGGCGCTGAAAACGCTGAATATCGCGGCGCTGCTTTTTATCGGGGCGTTTAAGGGGGTGCTGCATCGCTTCGTTGGTAAGCCGCCGGATTTCGGCTTCTTTAGCACGACGCTGCACGCTCTCTTCGGTTTCCGCATAGAGCGTGCGCGCTTCTGGCGCGCCGCGGCGTTGATCAGAGAGGGATAATACTTCTACCTCCAATATCTCCCAGCCCTGGGGCACGCGAATAAGTGCACCGATTTCCACCTGTTTGCTGGTTTTAGCGCGGCCACCGTCGTAATTCACTTTCCCGCCCTCGATGGCTTTTTTGGCCAATGCGCGGGTCTTAAAAAAGCGTGCGGCCCACAGCCATTTATCCAAGCGTACGCTGTCACTCATTTAGGCACTCCTTGAGTTGCTGACACCTGTTGAGGAAGCTGTTCGGGTAGCAGATGCGCAAAGCGGTCTAGGGCAATAAATTCCTGTAACTCTTTTTCAGGCCGCTGGCTGTCGGGCTGTTTAATGCCTAGCAAATGCTTAATGCCAAACTCTCGAGCGCTCTCTAACACACGGGCGTTATCATCGATAAACAGCGTACGCGCGGGATCAAAGGCCTCAATTTCCTGCAGGGCAAACCAGAATGCTTGCTCCTCTTTGGCGGCTCCTACGTCCTCAGAAGAGACAATAGCGTCCAGGTAGCCTTCTAGGCCGGTGAGGGGTAGCTTCAGGGCAAGACTGGCGCGATCGGCGTTAGTGGCGAGCACGACCCTCGGGTGGGCCTGTTTGAGCCATTTGAGGAAATCCAGAGCGTCGCTACGTAGACCGATCAAGTGCTGAACTTCGCGCTTCAGAGCGACGATATCCACACCCAACTCGCGGCTCCAGTACGCCAGGCTGTACCAGTTTAGGGTGCCCTGTCCGCTAATAATGCGTGCGCGCAGCGCTTCCTGGGAGGCCTCATCCAGTTGGTGCAACTCACGGTAGCGCCGCGGCAGATGCTCCAGCCAAAAGTGGCTGTCGAAGTGTAAATCCAGCAGCGTGCCGTCCATGTCTAAGAGGACGGTGTCTATCTCGCGCCAATCAATCATTGCCGCTCCAGTCACGTTAGGAGTAAGCGTGCTATTGTAGCGTAACCGCCTTTTACCAGCCATGGAGGCCCACTGTTATGTCGACGTTCCCGCCAACGCACAACCCCTTCAATCACCCTGACGATGCCAACGTTAACCGCTCGGGGTACCAGCAAAAGCCACAGATTTTGGCGCGCAAGCGCGTTGCCGAAAGTCGCTTATTCCAGATTGAGTCATTGGATTTGCGCTTTTCTAATGGCGAGGAGCGCCAATTTGAGCGCTTAACCGGCGCTGATCGCGGTGCGGTGATGATGGTGGCGATGCCCGATCCCGACCATGTGCTGCTGATCCGGGAATATGCCGCAGGGTTTGAAGATTATGTGCTGACCCTGCCAAAGGGGCTGGTCGACCCCGGTGAAGATATTATCACCGCAGCCAACCGCGAACTGATGGAAGAGTGCGGCGTTGGCGCGCACCGTATTGAGCCGCTGGTCGAGCTTTCATTGGCACCTAACTATATGCGCCACCGCATGCAGGTACTTCTCGCCACCGACCTTTACCCAAAGCGCCTACCGGGAGATGAGCCCGAGCCGTTAATTGTGGAAACCCATGCCATCGAGGAGCTACCCGCCCTACTGTTGCGCGAAGATTTTCACGAAGCCCGCGCCATCGCCGCACTCTATATCGCCCGAGACCGGTTGCGGGAAGAGAAGCGCAATAACGAGACGGATTTGCTTTAAAACACTGGTTGGTTTTGACGAAAGTAGTCATAAATAGAACAGCGGCTCCCCGTCACTGACGAGGAGTCCGGAAATACCATTAAGCACTTAAACCATGTCGATGTGCTTTAGCGTCAGCATAGATCCGTGTTTGCAAGGGCAACAGTGCTTTGCGAAGCGAAATGGTAGTATCAGCCAGCCCCCATCGCTTGCTAGGAGAATATCTGCCTTGGGCAAGTACATCGTCGCCCCCCAGCAGTTGGTGGTATCGACTGGTCAACTGCTGCAAATGTCGTGCAGTATCACGCCGACAGACAGGGTACTGGCTGAGCAATTCGAGCACACAGAGCGAACGCTGAAACGCCTCAAGTGGCACGACGGAACGGAGTGTTTCGAGCTCAGCCCACGTTGGCTGATAACCTTTATACCAAATGGTTTCCGCAAGTTGCTTAACGTCTTCAACCGCATTTTCAAGCGAGCGAGCCCCCACTTGGTATAGCAGCTTGTGTTTGACAGAAGCTTTCATCACTAACCCTCGCTACCATGATAGTCGTCTAGCATCACCTTAAGGTTACCCGAAATGCGAGTTCCATCCCCCACATAGTAGCTGATTGCTTCTCGAGCTAACCGTTCAAATTCTTCGATGTTTATATACGGAAGCTGCAGCAGCGTTAGGATTTCATTTTGATCACGGTCACCAAAACGCCCAAGTTTGGTAATTGCCACATCAAGCGCACTTGCGACGTAGACTTCTACGTTGGGTACATGGCTTTGTGTCACTAAGCGAATGACGCGATCTTCGTAATCTTCATGTAAAGGAGCCAGCGTCGTATTGAAGCTAGCATCCAGTTCTAGCATTTGCACTACGCCATCTTCATCTGTGAAAACATAGGTGTCTTCATCTAGGAGCGCAACAATGTCAGATTTTTGGCCAAACCATGGGACGCGACCTCGGCGTCTATATCCGCACTCCCCCGCGCTTGAGAATGAATGTGAACCGCGCAACCCCCAAAGACAATCACTTGAAAGATGCCTTTCTCACCACTTGCATACACGGGCTCAAGCACATCGAAAAACTCGACGAGCGCACGCCCTAACGCTGTACTGGGCTCAATTATCGGGTATTCACCAGGTTCTATCGGCATGTTTCCCCCTAAAAAGCCCGTAACGAACACTGCAACAGCGGTTGGGACTAGCTTAACAAACCTAATGGTAGTAGTGATCCCTAACCCCGGCACCGCTTCGCGCTGCTTTCGCGCCGGGCCGCCGCTGCGGGTGCGCTGACGCTTACGCCACGCTACGAAAACCTAAAGATTCAGTTCGAGCACGTACCGTAGCGCGTGGTAACGAATCTCGCGAGGCACGAGCGAATGAGGCACCCGCGGGAGGCGGCGGAACGACGCCCAATGGCACGGAACCAACCCCGGCACCGCTTCGCGCTGCATCCACGGGTGCGCTGACGCTTACGCCGCGCTACGAAAACCCACTCACGACTCACTCCTCACCCCCTCACATCAATGATTTTTCAATGCGATCCAGCGCCTTTGTCGGTGGCTGTCGAGGCCTGCTTCCAGCAGGGCCATTGAGCGCAGGGCATCGTCGACACTGACCGGTAGCGGCGTTTTATCACGGATAGCGGCGGTGACGCCTTGGTAATAGGCAAGGTAGTCTCCCGACAGAGTTGGAAGTTCACGACGCGTTAGCGGAGCGTTTTCGCCCTCTCCTTCGCGCAGTGTCAGGGTGCCATGTTGGGTATCTTCGCCCCATTGGGATGTCGGCACTTCGCCTGCTTTTAAGCGATCCTCTTGAGGGTCTAAACCGTATTTTATGAAGCTGCCTTGGGTGCCATTAATCCGAAAGCGTGGCGTCGGTTCCGCCACCAGCGTGCCCGCTGCCAGGGTAACCCGAAAGCTTTCGTAGTCGAGCAGTGCCAGGAAGTCATCGTCGGCCTTGGCGCCATCCCGCAGTGCGCCTAGCTCCAGCAGGATTGCGTGGGGCATGCCAAACAGTTCGCAGGCTTGATCCAGAAGGTGTGGGCCCAGATCGTACCAGATACCACCACCGGGGGAGGCTTTCTCGCGCCAACGGTCACGAACTTCCGGACGGAAGCGGTCAAAATGGGATTCAAAATTCACCAGCCGACCTAATGTCCCCGCCTTAAGCAGATCTTTAACGGTCAGAAAGTCGCTATCCCAGCGGCGGTTGTGGAATACCGACAACAGACACTCTTTGTCATCTGCCAACTTTTTGAGCAGTTTGCCTTCTGACAGCGTGACCGTAAACGGCTTATCGACCACGACGTGCTTGCCCGCCGTTAAGGCCGCCTTGGCGAGCGAAAAATGCGTGTCGTTAGGGGTTGGGATAACAATCAAATCAATGTCAGGGCGCTGGCATAGCGCCAGCGCTTGGCTCTCAACCTCAACATTGGGAAGAGACGCCTGCACCTTGGCGGCATCGCTTGACGACACTGCCACCAAATCCAGGCCTTCCGTGGCCTGGATCAGCGGTGCGTGGAAGGTTTGGCTAGCGAAACCGTAGCCAACTAATCCAACGTTAATAATCGCCTTCATTTGATTCCTTACTCGGATTGTTGCGAATGTCGATTGCGTGTATCAGCTGCGAGTATCAATCGAGCTTGCTTAGATCCCGAACCGCCCCTTTGTCGGCGGAGGTTGCCAACAGCGCGTAGGCTTTAAGCGCTGGGGTGATCTTGCGAGGACGCTGTTCGACTGGCTTCCAGGCAGTGACACCTTTGGCATCCATCGCTTCGCGGCGAGCCGCCAGCTCAGCGTCGGTCAATTTGACATTGATCGCCCGGTTGGGGATATCGATACGGATCAGGTCGCCCTGCTCAATCAAACCAATCGCGCCACCCGCTGCGGCTTCCGGGGAAACATGGCCAATGGAGAGCCCTGAGGTGCCCCCCGAGAAGCGCCCATCGGTCAGCAGCGCGCAGGCCTTGCCTAGCCCTTTGGATTTTAGGTAAGAGGTCGGGTAGAGCATTTCCTGCATACCGGGGCCGCCTTTGGGGCCTTCGTAGCGAATCACTACCACATCGCCCTCTTTGACCTTATCCGCCAGCACATCGGCAACGGCCTGATCCTGGGACTCCACCACATGGGCGGGGCCTTCAAACACCAGGATTGAGTCATCGACACCGGCGGTTTTGACCACACAGCCATCCAGCGCGATATTGCCGTAGAGCACCGCCAAGCCGCCCTGCTGTGAGAAGGCGTGTTCAAGGTCACGAATACAGCCGGTAGCGCGGTCGCCATCCAGACTCGGCCAGCGAGCACTTTGGGAAAACGCCGTTTGGGTGGGAATGCCGCCCGGCCCGGCTTTAAAGAACTCAACCACTTCAGCGCTTGGCGAGCGCATGATATCCCACTCATCCAGCGCGGCTTTGAGGCTATCGCCGTACACGGTGGGTACCGACGTATCCAGCACCCCGGCACGATCCAGCTCGCCTAGAATGGCCATGATACCACCGGCCCGGTGAACGTCTTCGATGTGATACTTCTGGGTATTGGGCGCCACTTTACATAGCTGAGGCACTTCACGGGAGAGGCGGTCGATATCCGACATGGTAAAGTCCACCTCGGCTTCCTGGGCCGCCGCCAGGAAGTGCAGGATGGTATTGGTCGAGCCGCCCATGGCGATATCCAGGGTCATGGCATTTTTAAACGCTGCCTTGGAGGCAATGGCACGGGGCAGCAGGTGCGCCTCGTCGCCTTCGTAGTAGCGCTTGGCCAGCTCGACAATGCGATGCCCCGCGGTTTCAAACAGGCGGCGGCGATCCGAGTGAGTGGCCAGCACCGTGCCGTTGCCCGGCAGCGCCAAGCCCAGCGCTTCAGTCAGGCAGTTCATTGAGTTGGCGGTAAACATACCCGAACAGCTGCCGCAGGTGGGGCAGGCGCTGCGCTCTACTTCCGCCAAGGTCTCATCGTCTACGCTGTCGTCAGCAGCCATGACCATGGCATCGACCAGATCCAGCCCATGGTTGAGCAGCTTGGTTTTACCCGCTTCCATGGGTCCGCCGGAAACGAAGATAACCGGAATATTGATGCGCAGAGCGGCCATCAGCATTCCTGGGGTAATTTTGTCGCAGTTGGAAATACACACCAGCGCATCGGCGCAGTGGGCGTTGCACATATACTCGACGCTGTCGGCGATCAGATCACGGCTAGGCAGTGAGTAGAGCATGCCGTCGTGGCCCATGGCGATGCCATCGTCCACCGCGATGGTATTAAACTCTTTGGCAACACCACCGGCTTTTTCTATCTCACGCGCCACCAGCTGGCCCATGTCTTTTAAGTGAACATGGCCCGGCACAAACTGGGTGAAGGAGTTGGCAACTGCAATAATCGGCTTTTGAAAATCACCATCCTGCATACCCGTGGCACGCCATAGCGCGCGGGCACCGGCCATATTGCGGCCAGCGGTGGTGGTACGTGAGCGATACTCTGGCATAGCGTCCTCTACTCTCTATTTCTACTGTCTATTATTTATCAGCCCACTGCATAAAAGGCGTGGGCTGGGGGCAACCCAACGGCCTTAGATTGTGGCATGAGCGATGCGTAGAGACTAGATGCAGGATTTGAAGCGCCCTCCATGGCGCGGATTTATCAGAAGGTTGCCCACGCCTCTTCGGCTGGCTGGGCTTGGGCAGTACGCTGAGGCGATGAGTTCTGGGAGGAGGTTAATGCAGGGGCCGTCGCTAATGATGGCGTGGGCGCCAGTCCCGCTTGCTTAAGCAAGCGCTCACGGGCAGTCTCACTGCTTTCTTCGGCAGCCCCCTCTAAGCGGAAAGCGGCGATAACGTTAGCGAGGCTCAGGGCTTCTCGGGTGAGATTTTGAGCGGCGCTGGAAATCGACTGCACTTTAGAGGCGTTCTGCTGGGTAACATGGTCCATTTCCGAGACGGCGGTATTTATTTGCGCGATACCGTTGCTCTGCTCATCGGAGGCGGTGCTGATCTCCTCCATAATATCGCTGACTTTCATGACTTGGTTGACGACTTGATCAATAGCGGCTTCGGCTTCTTTTACCGCCTCGGCGCCGCCGCTGATCTCCTGGGAGGAAGTGTCGATTAAGCGGCGAATTTCGCCTGCGGCATCGGCGCTTCGCCCGGCTAAGTTACGCACTTCGTTAGCCACTACCGCAAAGCCACGCCCCTGCTCGCCGGCCCTTGCCGCTTCCACAGAGGCATTCAGGGCCAGAATATTGGTTTGAAAAGCGATGCCGTCAATCACGCTAATGATATCGGTCATTTTATTGGCGCTGGCGGCAATGCGCTCCATACGCTCGACCAGCGCCTGCATGCGCTCGCCGGTTTCACGGCTGGTGGTGGCGTTTTGCATAGCCAGTTGATTGGCCTGACGGGCGTTTTCGCTGTTTTGCTGCACGGTAGCGGTCATTTGATCCATGCTAGAAGCGGTTTGTTGCAGCGAGGACGCCTGCTGCTCGGTGCGCGACGCCAGGTCTTCATTCTGCTGTTTGATGTGTTCAGAGGCCGGTGTCACCACATCGACTTTGTTGCCCACCTCGCTGATCAGCCCCGACAAGCTGGCACGCATGGTTTCCAGCGAACTCAGCAGCTCGCCTAACTCGTCATTACGTTTTAGGGTCACTCGGTTGGCGAGATTTCCCGCGGCAATTTGGAACGTAACCCGGCGCGCCTCGTTTAGCGACTTAATCAACGATTTGAGTACGGCCATGCTCAGGCCGACCATTAATATGATGCCTAGCAGTAGAACGCCTAACTGGCCGTATAACAGGACTTGCTGTTGATGCTCGGCGTTTTCCATCAAGGTATGGGCGGCCGCGCGCTCCTGGTCCACCAATACATTGATAGTGGCACTAATACTCTCAGAGGTAGGTTGCACAGTGTCATTAAAGGCTTCAAAGGCGGCAAAGCCGTTGCCATCCCGGATAGCCGTCAGGGTGGCATCGGCACTTTCAGTAAAAGTGGTGAGATGTGCTGTTAGCCCTTCCTGCACATCGCCGATTTCGCGCTGAGCCGTATAGCCTTGCCATGACGCTTCAATAGCGGTGCTCATGGTGGCTAGCTGTGTGTTCAGAACGTCGAGATCTGCACGCCGCGGGTTACGCACCGCTGGCTCTAACGCCTGGATCACTTGGCTAACGCGCTGACCAATCTGCTGAAGATCGGTGATGCCTTCAAGGCCGGTTTGATTGAGTGTTCGCAGCCGTTCAGCGGAACTGGTTAAGCCGTAAACCCCTGCGGCCCCCGCCATCACTAATAAGATAATAGACGCCAACACCATCCCGATTAGCTTGGCCTGGATACTACTGAAACTAAAGCGCTGCACCCAACCACGCACCCCCGTGCGTCGTAATGCACCATAATGAAGCTTAAAGCCGCGCATTTTGCCCTGTTGCATCGCGGCGTAAACACGCTCTGCCCGGGCAACGGCCTTAGCCGAGGCTTTGCGCCGGATGGATGTATAGCCCACAACGCGCTCACCATCCAGCAGCGGTGCAATGGTGGTATGTATCCAATACGCTTCTCCGCTTTTGCGACGATTTTTGATCAGCCCTTGCCAGGTTTTACCTGCCTCAATGGTTGCCCATAAGTTTTGAAAAACGCCTTTTGGCATTGTCGAGTGTCGGAACAGGCTATGGGCTTCACCCATGATCTCGTCCAACGAGTAGCCACTCACCTCTACAAAGGTCTGGTTGGCGTAGGTAATTCTGCCTTGCAGATCCGAGCGCGAGATCAATACTTCGTCATCGGCTAGCTCATACACAGCGGATGTTGCTTGTTCGGCATTATGCATTTAGACCCCCTACTTTTTATTGAAGGCTTGCGCCATCTTTAGGATTAGCGGTTCCCTGGCGCTAAGCCTTTTCAATTAGAGGTAATGCATGAAATATGCCACCGCAGAGGGTGGCATGTAATTAAAGCGAATAAAGGAAAATCAAACACCTAAAGCGTTATCTGGCGGGCTAGAACTCTTCCCACTGGTCAGCGGCACGAGGCTGTGTTGAGGGTGACTTAGCGCGCTGCTCAGCAGGCGCAGGTAAGCTCTGGGCTGCTTTACTGAGTGCGTGGTTAGCGCGTTGTAACTTCGCCCGCGCCTCTTTAATACTCTCATCCTGAGCGCCTTCCAAACGGAACGCATCGACCACATTGGCGAGCTCAAACGCTTCAAGGGAGAGGTTATCAGCTGACGCCGCAATCGACTGAACTTTGGAGGCGTTCTGCTGTGTCACAGTATCCATTTCGGCAATCGCCGAGTTAATTTGCCCTATCCCACTGCTCTGCTCACTGGACGCCGTGCTAATCGATTCCATCAGCTCACTGACCCGACTAACTTGCTGAGAAACCTCCTCAATCGCCCGTTCCGCCTGCTCGACAGCACTGCGGCCACCGCTGACTTCCTGGGTGGTACTATCAATCATCTTACGGATTTCCTGGGCGGCATCCGCGCTGCGGCCGGCCAGGTTGCGTACTTCGCTGGCAACAACCGCAAAGCCACGGCCATGTTCGCCAGCACGGGCAGCCTCAACCGAAGCGTTGAGTGCCAAGATATTGGTTTGAAAAGCAATGCCGTCGATCACGCTGATCATCTCGGTCATCTTCTCAGCACTCTGGGCGATACGCTGCATGCGTTCCACCAGCTGCTGCATCTGCTGCCCGGTCTCCCGAGTGCTTGCCGCATTTTGCACCGCCAGGTCAGTGGCCTGGCGGGCATTCTCGGTATTCTGCTGAACCGTCGAGGTCATCTCCTCCATACTCGAAGCGGTCTGCTGAAGCGACGATGCCTGCTGTTCTGTACGCGAAGAGAGCTCTTCGTTTTCAGCGGCTATCTGCTGAATCGCCGGGGTGACGACAGACACTCGACTCTCTACATCACCCACGATGCTGGAAAGGCTGAAGCGCATGGTGTCCAGGGAGTAGAGCAGCTCGCCCAACTCATCGTTTGTTTGGCGACGCTCACGGGCAGCCAAGTTACCCGCGGCAATTTGAAACGTGATATAGCGCGCGCCGGACAAACTGCGAAACACCGACTTCAGAATCATCACGCTTAGGCCGATCATGACTAAAAAGCCCACAGCCAGTAGCACCAATTGCGCTATTAGCAGCTGTTGACGCCCGCCTTGCGCGTTGGCGACCAACGCTTCGGCATCGGCACGCACCTTTTCGACCAGCGTGCTGTTCATCTCACGTAGTGATTCAGTCGTCGGCACAACTGTGTCATTAAAGGCTTCAAAGGCCGCAAACCCATTGCCCTCTTGAATCGCTTCAAGGGTTGTTTGCACCCCGTTTATCCAGGTAGCCAACGTACTGTCAAAGACCTGGGCGGACTCATCCGTCACCGCATCACCCGCGTAGTAATCCGCCCATAGCGTTTGCATGGCTTCGGTGTATTGGCCTATGTCTGAGTTGACGGCATCCAGGTCAGCGCGGCGGGGGCTGCGCACTGCAGGCTCCAGCGTCTCAAGCGTTTGGCCAATATGGCGTTCGATATGCTGCAACGAGGCGACATCACCCAATCCGGAGCGATTGATGGTTTCTAGCCGTTCACCGGAGATCATCACCGCGTATACACCTAACCCACCCGAAAGGCAGAGCAGCAGCAGCGATGCCACGACCATGCTGGTGAGCTTGGCTTTCAAGCTAGAGAACTGAAAGCGCGACAGCATACCTGTCAAGCCTTTACGCCGCAGCGTACCTTGAGCCAGCTTATAATGGCGGGACTTGCCCTTTTCGCGAATGTCGGCGTAGACTTTTTCGGCCCGGGCAACGGCTTTACCGGCAGCTTTGCGGCGCACAGAGGTGTAGCCAACGATACGCTCACCGTCCCGCAGTGGCGCGACAGTAGCGTGTACCCAGTAGTGATCGCCATTTTTACGGCGGTTTTTGACTACCCCCTGCCACGTGACCCCAGCCTGGATGGTTTTCCAGAAATCCGCGTAAGCAGCTTCAGGCATATCAGGGTGACGAAGGAGGTTGTGGGGAGAGCCGATCAGCTCGTCACGGCTGTAGCCGCTGACCTCAACAAAAGTGGGGTTGGCATAGGTCACGTTGCCCTTTAAGTCCGAGCGGGAAATGAGTACCGCTTCTTCGCTCAGGACATAATCGCGTTGGGTCACGGGCTGATTATTGCGCATTAGTTCTCCAAGAATTAGATATTATTAATTTTTGTTAAAGCATGCGCTATTATGGCTGTAGTTCTTGTTATCGAACCA
Source organism: Halomonas sp. AOP13-D3-9 (assembly GCF_052379125.1). Classification (NCBI taxonomy): domain Bacteria; kingdom Pseudomonadati; phylum Pseudomonadota; class Gammaproteobacteria; order Oceanospirillales; family Halomonadaceae; genus Halomonas; species Halomonas sp. AOP13-D3-9. The sequence continues at coordinate 55,489 of NZ_JBQSYH010000024.1, forward strand.
GTGAACAAATATAAAAAAAGCGCCTTACTTTGGTAAGACGCTTAATAGGGGGCCAATAACCTGTGCAAGGAAATAAATAAACGCTTTATCAGCGGCCAAACACCACATTGGCCACATCACGGTAGCGTTTGGCAAAGTGCACCGTCATACCCTCTTTCAGATAGTCCGGCAACTCTTCGTAGTCACGCTTATTGGCATCGGGCAGAATTAATTCAAAGATATCGCTGCGCCGCGCGGCAATCACTTTCTCACGAATACCGCCAACGGGAAGCACCTGACCGGTTAGTGTTAGCTCACCGGTCATTGCCAGTGGCCGATCGATCGCATGGTGCTTGGCCAGCGAGAGCAGTGCGGTGGTCATGGTGACACCGGCCGAAGGGCCATCTTTGGGCGTGGCACCTTCGGGAACATGCAAATGCACAAACGCCGAGTCAAAGAAGTCTGCATCGGCGCCATACTCCTGTAGATGCCCGAGGGTATAGCTGTAAGCGATATTGGCGGATTCCTGCATCACCTCACCAAGCTTGCCGGTCAGCTTAAAACCGCGATCCAGCGAGTGCACTTTGCCCGCTTCAATGGGCAGCGTTGCGCCCCCCATGGAGGTCCATGCCAGGCCTGTCACCACCCCTTCGCCGGTAAGCACCTTTTCCTTGCGGAAGATCGGCGCACCCAAGAACTCCTCCAGGTTTTTAACCGATATCTTGACGGTTTCGGGCTCCTCTTCGAGCAGTTTAACCGCCGACTTACGCACAATGCGGTGCAGCTGTTTCTCCAGCTGACGCACCCCGGCTTCCCGGGCGTAGCCTTCGATTACCTGCTTTAAGGCCGCATCGGACAGACTGATACGCTTTTTGGTCAGGTTGTCGCGCTTGAGTAGCTTTGGCCACAGGTGGTGCTTGGCAATCGCCAGCTTCTCTTCAGCGATATAGCCCGAGAGGCGAATCTGCTCCATACGATCCAGCAGCGGCCCAGGAATCGAATCCAAGGTGTTGGCAGTGCATATAAACAGCACCTTGGAGAGATCCATGCGCACATCAAGATAGTGATCGAGGAAGTCGACATTCTGCTCAGGGTCGAGCACTTCTAACAGCGCCGAAGCGGGGTCGCCCTGGAAGGACTGCCCTAGCTTGTCGATCTCATCGAGCATGATAACGGGGTTTTCGACCTCGACCTCTTTAAAGGCCTGCACCAATTTGCCGGGCATAGCGCCCACATAGGTACGCCGATGCCCTTTGATTTCCGCTTCGTCACGCATACCACCCACCGAGAAGCGGTAAAACTGACGCCCCAGGGCTTCAGCAATAGAGCGCCCGATGGAGGTTTTACCTACCCCCGGCGGGCCGACCAACAGCACAATCGAGCCGCCTACGTCGCCTTTAAAAGTGCCCTCGGCGAGAAATTCGATAATGCGCTCTTTAACGTCTTTCAAGCCGTCGTGGTCACGATCCAGCACTTGGCGGGCGTGAGGTAGATCCAACTGATCCTGGCTGGTCACCCCCCAGGGCAGAGAGGTGAGCCAATCCAGGTAGTTGCGCGTAGTGCCATACTCGGGCGAGCCGGTTTCCAGCACGCTGAGCTTATTGAGCTCATCGTCAATGCGCGATTGCACGCGCTCGGGCACGACCAGCGATTCAAGACGCGCTCTAAAGGTATCCACATCGTTTTCCCGATCATCTTTGGAGATACCCAGTTCACGCTGGATGACCTTGAGCTGCTCGCGCAGGAAGAACTCGCGCTGGCGATCCTGCATTTGCGCGTTGACCTGCTCGCTGATCTCGCCCTGCAGCAGTGCCACATCGATCTCTTTACGCAACAGCGGCAGCACTTTCTGCATCCGCTCTTCCACCGACAGGGTGGCCAGCACATCCTGAAGTTCAGGGCCTTTGGCGGAAGTAATGGCAGCGGCAAAATCGGTCAACGGCCCCGGCTGATGGGGGCTAAAACGGTTGAGGTAGTGCTTGAGCTCTTCCCCATACAGCGGATTAATCGGCAGCAGTTCCTTAATGCCGTTGATAATCGCCATGGCGTAGGCACGGGTCTCTTCATTCTCCGCGTCAACCGGCTCTTTCGGATAGGTGACTTCGACTAGGTAAGGGGGTTCTTTAGACAGCCAGCGAGTAATTTTAAAGCGCTGCAGGCCTTGGGCGATAAACTGAATCTGATCGTCTTCGCCTTTGAGTTTATGCACTTTGACCGCGGTACCGATCTCTGGAAAGCCTTCATGATCCAGGGAGGTAACGCCCTGCTCGCCCACAAAGGCAACACCCAGTGTGTGATGCGGCGTATTGCCCACACGGCGCATGGTCTCTTCCCAGCGCTCACGATTAATTACCAGCGGCTGTACCTGGGCGGGGAAGAAAGGCCGATTATGAATAGGCAGGAGATAAATGCGTTCGGGCAACATGTCGCTGGCGGGCACCAACGAGTTGACCCTTTCGCCGTCTGAGCGGTAGTCATTGCCCCCTTGCTTGCTACCCTGCTCTTCACCGCTCTTTTCAGCACGCTCTTCATTATCATTACGGGGAACGTCATCAGTGGATGATGACGGCTGTTCATCAAGTTCCCACTCAAAGTGTTCAGCGTCGTGTTCGTAATCCTGGTCGCTCATGCGTCCTCCAATGAACCGATACCGGCGGTGAGAACCGCCTAGCGTTGTCCATGGAATGCGGGCAGTACGCCAAAACTTCAACCCTTCACGAGTAGAACAGTCGGTTTAACAGCACTTATTCAGGCCAGAGTTCGGGCATCGGGCGGCCATTGACACGCCAAACGCCGCGCACCACATCGAACTGCAGTTCGCGAGTGCCGAGCGGCAGCCCTAACCATAGCGCGGCGACGGTGGGCGCGTCATGCCAGGTGAAGTCACCATCAATACGCTCCAACCACTTCGCCTGCTCTTTCTTATTATCCAGATTAACCACACTCAACTCATCCAACTGGCGGGCATCAAAAAACAGTGCGCCATCCGCATCCAGGCGAATGCCCAACAGCGGACTGTCGATGGCCACGGTCATCACATCTAAACGCGGCGAGTCGCTAAGCACTTTGCGCAGATCCGGCTCAAGGCGTGCCAGCAAGCCTTCGGCCATGGGTAGGCTAGCGTCTCCCCAGGCGGCTTCCTGGCGCAAACGGCGAATCACGTGGCGAACCGCATCGGCATTCAGGCGGGAGAGCTCCATCTCTATGCGGCCATTAAGTAGCGGCATGTCCGGCGCTTCTGAGGGCACCATCACATCGCCTACCTCTAGGTCGCCTTTGATACGCAGCTCGCTCTCATCCAGCACCATATGACTATTCAGGTCGAGGGGCGAAAACTGGATATCGTAGGAGGGGTAGCTCAGCGTCAGCGTTTCAATATGCAGGTGGTCACGCTGAGCAAAGTGGTAGGCACCGTCGGTATAGGTGTAGCGGCTTTCCAGTTCCGTGGGGCCTAACGCTAGCTGGGCCATGCCATCGGTGAGGGTGAGTTGGTCAAACAGCGCGCGTAGCCGCCAATCGCCAAATACGCCTTCCAAGCGTAGCCGACCGCCGCGGACAGCTAAATCGCGGCCATTTTGCTGAATAACAAAGGGAGCAAGCGCTAGGCGCAGCTCACTGTGGCCGCTCAGAGTATGATAGCGCCCTTGCCAACGCGGCACAGAGGGGGCGGTAACTTCGCCCACGGCCTGCTGCAATACGGTATCCAGGCGCGGCAGCACAGTACCTTCGACATCCGTGGTTAAAATACCGTGACGCGCACTATAGGTCAGCTCAAGACGCCAGGGACGACCCAGCAACGGTGACAGAATCAGCCTACCTTGAGAACTTAGCCATCCCTGGTGACTCTCAGTTCGGTTGACGCGCCACTCTCCCCGCGCCTCCAAATCTTCGAGCGCTTGGCGCAGGCTGCGTTCAAAAAGAACGCTGGAGAGGAGCTGCGCTGCCATCCACACCACGGCGATAATTGCCAGTGTGGGGACAATCAGACGTTCCTTGCGCATGCTACCTCCTTGAAGCCAACGCACTCGATGATGCTATCAGCCTACAGTGCTTTGCATCCGTGCTTTTAGTGAAGCCAGAACCACAGGTGCATAGTACTCCAGGCGTAGGCCCCGGCCATCACATCATCAATCATAATGCCAAAACCGCCCGCTACGCGGCGGTCTGCCCAGCGTATCGGCCAGGGTTTAAAGACATCGAAGATGCGAAATACCACAAACCCCCATAGCGCAGCTTCCCACGAAAAAGGCACCGCCGCCATGGTCAGCCAGTAACCTACAAACTCGTCCCAAACGATGCCAGAGTGGTCGTGGACGCCTAGATCGTGAGACGTTTTATCGCATAGCCAAACGCCAATAACAAAGGTGACAAAACAGATACTCAGGTACCACCCCAGGGGCAGTTCCGCCATCATCCAGTAGAACGGAATGGCTGCCAGGGTACCGAAGGTACCGGGTGCCCAAGGCACAGTGCCACTGCCTAAGCCAAAAGCAAAAAAATGTGTTGGACGGCGCCAGACACTTTTAGGTGCACGATTCATGGCGCTTCCTCACTAAAATGCTGCCAGCCAACGTAGCGGCTGAGATCACTCTGGTCAGAGGCCCTCACGCCGAGCGCTTCACAGCAGTGGCCAATGACGGTCAGCGTCAAGCCTAATGGCGCAAGGCGCTGCTGCGCCGTGGCTACATCGTCAGCACTCAACGTCACTAGCAGCTCATAATCATCGCCGCCGGAAAGCGCCGCCTGTAAAGCAGCCTCCCGACCTAACGTGCTTTCCAGCTCATCAGCGAATGGCAGCGCGTCTAACGCGATGACGGCCCCTACTTGCGAAGCCTCGCGAAGGTGCGCTAGATCCGCCAGCAGTCCGTCGGAAATATCCAGCGCCGCGGTGGCTAAGCCACGTAGCGCCAGGCCCGCGGCTAAGCGCGGCTGCGGCAATAGATAGCGACTTAGCAGCGGATGCGCTACATCACGCTCGCCCCGCTGCCAAAGCGCCAGCCCACCTGCCCCGCCGCCCAATGCGCCGGTGACGGCGATCAGGTCACCCGCCTGGGCACCGCCACGGGTCAAGGCTTCACCCACTGGGACTTCGCCCATCACGGTGACACCCACTGAGAGCGCACCGGAAGTGACATCCCCCCCCACCAGCGTTGTGGCGTGCTGCTGGCTAAGGGCATGAAAGCCACGCGCATAGTCTGCCAGCCAAGCATGAGCAGCGTCGTCATCGGCAAATTGACGCTGATCCAGGGTCAACGCCATTAAGCACCAGCGTGAAATCGCCCCCATGGCGGCCAAATCGCTCAGCGCAACGGCCAAGGCACGATGACCCACCGCAAATGCCGGGGCTTCGCGGGGAAAGTGTACATCCACCACCGAGGTATCAACGCTTACGACCAACTTTTGGCCTGCTGGCGGTACCAGTAGCGTGGCATCGTCTCCACATCCCAGTGTGACGCCATTTGACGCGGCCGACGCCTCCTGCGACGACATAAAGTAGCGTCGAATCAAATCAAATTCGGCAAGCACAAAGGCCCCTTAAACGCATCGTCATACCGCTCGCGTTCAGAGACGACGAGCGGTGACCTCGGCACTGCGCAAGCGAATCGCCAGCTTGTCGAGAATGCCATTCACGTATTTATGGCCGTCGGTGGCGCCAAATGACTTAGCCAACTCAACGCCTTCGTTAATCACTACACGATAGGGCACTTCCATGCGCCGGGAAAGCTCATAAGCGCCCAATCGCAGAATTGCCAACTCAACCGCATCAAGATCTTCCAGGCGGCGGTCTAACAGGGGGGAGATTTCACGATCCAGTTCCGCTTTGAAACGCACGGTATTATGGAGCAGTTCGTGAAACAGCGCTTTGTCAGCAATCTCCATCACTTTGACCCAGTTTTCATAATCCTCCAGATCGTCATCTGCGGTCTGACTACGAAACTCGGCTTCAATCGTGGTGATGGATTTACCCGTCATGTGCCACTGGTAAAGCCCCTGCACGGTTAACTCACGTGCCGCGTGGCGGCCCTGCTGAGCGGCAGAGGGTTTGCGCTCGCTCATTGGCTATCTCCTAACGGTAGCGCGCGCAGTAAAGAGACCATTTCCATGGCGGCCATGGCAGCTTCTGTGCCCTTGTTACCGGCTTTTGTGCCCGCACGCTCAATCGCTTGTTCGATGGTTTCAACGGTTAATACACCGTTAGCCACCGGCGTATCAAACTCAAGCTGCAAGTGATTGATCGCCGTATTGCAGCCACCCGCCACGTATTCAAAGTGAGGCGTTCCACCGCGGATGACCGCACCCAATGCAATCACTGCATCGGGTTTCATCACTTTTAGTACCCGCTTCACTGCCAACGGCAGTTCCCAGGCCCCCGGCACGTGAACAATGTGAATATGTTCGGCGTCTACACCGTGGCGGGTCAAGCTGTCGACGGCGCCTTCCACCAGGCTATCTACCACGTGATGGTTAAAACGGCCAACCACGATGACATAGCGGCCATCGACGTCAACAAAGGTACCTTCAACTTGAGTGAGGGAGTGCATCAATTTATTCCTGCTAAATTAGTCTTGCTGAACTAGTTCTGCTGAATTAGTCCTGCTGAGAGGTTGGCTCGTACGCCGTGTCGTTAGGCCCCAGGCGCTCGACGACTTCGAGGTCAAAGCCGGACAGCGCGGAGAACTTCCACGGTGAACTCAGTAAGCGCATTTTACCCACGCCTAAATAGCGCAGAATCTGCGAACCGGTGCCGATGGTTAAGTAGTTACCGGCGCCGTCGGAATCACTGGTACGCGGCTGACGCACGCGATCCAAAAAGATATCCAGCTGATCTTTTAAATCCTGATGGGGGCGACCGTCATCGATCAGTACAAACACACCCGGCGCGGCACCGGCAATCTCTTCCAGCGCCCGATGAGCATCCCAACGGCACTGCTCGTCTTTCATTAAGCCCATCACATCGCGCAGCGTATCGGTAAGATGCACGCGCACCGTGGTGGCTTGCTCAGGCGTGGGCTGGCCGTTCACCAATGCCAGGTGATGGGCGCCCTGTATACGATCACGGAAAACGTGCAGCGTCAGCTCGCCATGGGAGGTCATCACCGTTGACGCTTCCAGATGGTCGATGGTCTGCTCATTAACGATGCGGTAGTGAATCAAATCCGCAATGGTGCCAATTTTAATACCGTGCTCATGAGCAAAGGCTTCGAGTTCCGGGCGCCGCGCCATGCTGCCATCATCATTCATGACTTCGCAGATCACACCGCTGGCGTCACAGCCTGCCAGAGCCGCCAAGTCACACGCCGCTTCGGTATGCCCGGCGCGACGCAGCACACCGCCCGGCTCTGCCATCAGCGGAAAGATATGTCCTGGCTGCACGATATCCGACGGCTTGGCATGGGGCGCCGCCGCTGCCTGTACTGTGCGCGCTCGATCCGCCGCGGAAATACCGGTCGTGACCCCTTCGGTTGCCTCAATCGAAAGCGTAAATTTGGTACCAAAACCGGAGCCGTTATCACGCACCATCAGCGGCAGGTTAAGCTGCTCGCAACGGGCACGGGTCATTGGCATACAGATCAAGCCACGGGCAAAACGGGCCATAAAGTTGATATGCTCGGCCTGCACTTTTTCGGCGGCCATGATGATATCACCTTCATTTTCGCGATCCTCATCGTCCATGAGAATCACCATTTTGCCCTGGCGAATATCTTCAACCAGCTCGGCGATAGGGGCTAAGCCTCTAGAGGAGGGGTGCGCCATGGAATCTCCAATTTATGTTTTTGCAAGCGGTTGTCATGAACGGTTATCACGAACGGTTTTCGTGACATTTTTCACGAAAACCGTCGCGTCTGTTAGTCATGATTTTGCGCGTCAGGGTACCTTGCTCTCGTTCAATGCGCTAGTCGCCTGAGGAGAAGCGATAATGCGCCAATCACGTCCCACCGCTCGCATATCATGAATGGTTAAACGCCGCTGGTCGGCCATACGCGAGAGCCCTGGCAGCGCAAAAAGCGGCCGTGCTTCGCCACCTAACAGCGTGGGGGCGACGAACAGCTGCAGTTCATCGACCAGCGCCGCGTCAAGCATAGCGCCCGCCAGCGTCGCACCGGTTTCCACCAGCAGTTCGTTAACCTGTTCATTTTCCGCTAACCACTGCAGCATTGCCACTAGATCGATACGGCCATCGCTCCCAGCGGGCACTATCTGAACTTCCGCACCCGCTTGGATTAGCCGTTCGCGCTTCTCCTCCGCGTGCTCTGGCGTGGTGATCACTAGCGTCCGTCCTGGTTCGCTTAAACAGGCCGCCGCCAGGGGTAAGCGCAAGTGGGTATCTAAAATCACCCGCAGAGGCTGGCGGCGAACCACGTCGTCAACATTATCGAGGTACAGCTGCTCTTTGCGTAGCGTTAGCCGTGAGTCGTCCATAATAAGCGACTCCACACCGCTCAATATGGCGCTGGAGCGCGCCCGCAGCCGCTGCACCTGGGTACGCGCTTCGGGCCCGGTAATCCACTGGGACTCCCCGGATCCCATGGCGGTACGGCCGTCTAAACTCATCGCCATTTTCAGGCGCACAAAGGGACGCTGTTGGGTCATGCGAGCAATAAAGCCGGGGTTCAACCCACGCGCTTCACTCTCAAGCAAGCCCACAGCAACCTCGACACCGCCCTCTTCAAGCATGCGAATGCCGCGACCGCTCACCTGGGGGTTAGGATCCACCATCGCGATCACTACCCGTGACACGCCGGCCTCCTTCAAGGCTACCGCACAGGGCCCGGTGCGCCCGGTGTGAGAACAGGGCTCCAGAGTCACGTAGGCGGTCGCCCCTTGGGCCCGCTCACCGGCGGCATTCAAAGCGTGGATTTCGGCATGGGGTTCACCGGCGCACCGATGAAAGCCTTCACCGACAATCTGCTCATCACGCACAATCACACAGCCGACCCGCGGGTTGGGATCAGTGGTGTATAAGCCCTTTTGCGCCAGTTGCAGCGCCCGCGCCATATAGCGGTGGTCGGCGTGGCTAAAATCGCTGCTCATTGTGACGGCCCGCTCTTGTTTGGGGGCTCTTGGGAAAGCCGATCAATCTCAGCGCGAAACTCATCCAGATCCTGGAACTTGCGATACACCGAAGCGAAGCGGATATAGGCTACGTGATCAAGGGTTTTAAGCGCTTGCATGACCGACTCACCGATATCCCGGGCGTTGATCTCACGATCACCCCGAGCGCGCAGGGTTTGACGAATGCGCTCCACCGCCGCTTCAATGGCTTCAGCACTGACCGGGCGTTTTTCCAGTGCGCGCAGCATGCCTGCCCGCAGTTTGGCTTCATTAAAGCTCTCCCGGGAGCCGTCAGACTTCACCACCCGCGGCATGACCAATTCAGCGGTCTCGTAGGTGGTAAAGCGCTCATGGCAGCTCGCACACTGGCGGCGACGGCGCACCTGGTCACCATCGGCTACCAGCCGCGAATCGGTCACTCGAGTATCGTTTGCACCACAAAAAGGGCAATGCATGGCGGTCAACCTGTTGTCAGCTCGTGTCGGCGTGCCCCACGAGTTAGCGTGTTATAACCTGTCAATGTGTGTGCTATTAATGGCGTTTCGCAGTAGCAACTGCCACAAGCTAATATATCTTAGCGTTTAAACGCGATATTAACCTCGTATTGTAACGATTTGGCACACAAGCTGCAGCGTTTGTGGCAGATTGTTTATCAGGAGTCCCCCATGCCCCCCTTTGAGAAGACCGTTCACGACACATTTTCAAATACCGTTCATGACTACCTCAGCCACCTTTACGGGCCCCGGGCGGGTGAAGTGCAGCGCCGTTTAAACCAGCGCCTGGCACATTTCCAGTCGCTTGCCCCATTTTCACCCAACCCCGTAGAAACCAACGCCAATAATGCACCTTCCTGGAGCGAAAAAGACCAGTGGGTGATCAGCTATGGCGACTCGATCCTTGAAGAGGGCGAGCCACCGCTGGCCGTGCTTAGCGATTTTCTTCAAGCCCGGCTGGGCGATCGCATCAGCGGCGTGCACGTTTTGCCTTTCTTTCCTTGGAGCAGCGACGACGGTTTTTCGGTGATCCACTATCGGGAAGTGAACACCGATCTCGGCGACTGGTCGCATATCCGCGAGCTGGGCAGCCATTATCACTTAATGGCCGACCTGGTGCTCAACCACGTTTCAAGGGAGTCTCTCTGGTTTGTCGATTACCTGAGCGGCAGTCTGCCGGGGCGCGACTACTTTATCGAGGTCGACCCGGATACCGATGTCTCCCAGGTGGTGCGACCGCGCAGCAGCCCACTGCTAGTCCCTATTTCCACCCGGCGCGGCACCCGCTATCTGTGGGCGACATTCTCCGAAGACCAGCTTGATCTAAACTTTGAAAACCCGGATGTACTGCTCGAGTTCGTGGGTATTTTGCTGTTCTACCTGGAGCAAGGCACGCGGATTGTGCGTCTGGATGCGGTGGCCTTTCTGTGGAAGAAATTGGGTACCGCCTGCATTCATCTGCCGGAAACCCACACCGTGGTGCGGCTGCTAAGGGCGATTGTGGATCACGTGGCTCCAGGCACCCTACTGATTACCGAAACCAATGTGCCCCACCAGGAAAACATCAGTTATTTTGGCTTAGATCGTCTTGCGGAAGGTGAGCCCGACGAGGCCCATATGGTGTATCAATTTGCCCTTCCCCCCCTGCTGTTGCATACCCTCACCCGTGGCGAAGCGAGCACCCTGCAAACCTGGCTTGCCAGCCTTCCCGTGCTGCCTGACCACTGCACCTATCTCAACTTTACGGCCAGTCACGACGGTATTGGCGTGCGCCCACTGGAAGGCTTGCTGCCCGATCACGAGCGCGATGCGCTGCTGGAACTGATGCACAAGTTCGGCGGCTTTGTCAGCATGCGCAGTAACCCGGATGGCAGCGATACGCCCTATGAGATCAATATCACCTGGTTTGAAGCCATGCGCGGCACCCGCCGCGGCCCCGACCCGTGGCAGATTGCGCGCTTTCTATGCAGCCAAGCGATTATGCTCAGCTTACAGGGCATCCCCGCGCTGTATATCCATACGCTAACGGGCACCCTCAATGACGTGGAAGGCGTGGAGCGCAGTGGGCGCCTGCGCTCGATCAACCGTCGGCGCTGGCAGCGTAGCGAGCTTGACCTTCTACTCGATAGCCCGTCAACGCCCACTCACGATGTTTTCCACGCCTTAAACCGGCTATTAGACCAGCGCCGCAAGGAGCCCTGCTTTCACCCCAATGCCGCTCAACGGGTTGTGGTCTCAGCACCGGAACTGTTGGCGGTAGAGCGCGGCCCGCTCCACGATGGTCGCCGTCTGCTAGCGCTGTATAACGTCACCGACCTACCGCTTCCTTTAGAGAACATGGGTGAGGCAGTTACCCTGGCACTTGAAAAACACGCCTGGCAAGCGCTGGATCCTGACAACCCTTGGGTCGCCGAAGGCGCCCTTCCGCCTTACGCGGTACGTTGGTTGGTGGCTGACAGCTAATACCGTCAGTTGCGGCATAATGCCTCAAGTACAGAGCATATAATCCCTAAATAATGTCGTGCTGCGATAATACCAGCACAGCATTATACTAGGGATTGCCAGTGTTAAGATGGCGGTTATTAGATCTCTAGCCTCCCACTCTTATTCGAACAAGGCGCTGGCATGCACTTGAAACATCACCCTTTCCTTAGCGGCTTTCTCCTACTGACAGCTCTTTGGGGCACTTCCCTCAGCTATGCCGATGAGCTTCCCGCCCCTATCCAGGCACTGGCCGATCAAGGCTTGGAGATTCATGGCCAATTCGATGCCCCCGGCGGATTGCGCGGCTACGGCGCCAGCGTGCAGGGTCAAGACATGGCGATTTACTTGACTCCAGATGGCGAGCACGCCGTCGTGGGTACGCTAATGGACAGCGAGGGGAATGATCTGACCGAAGCCCAATTGGATGAGCACGTGCGTGCCCCGCTGGAGGCACAAACCTGGCAGCTGTTAAGCGACAGCCACTGGGTTCAAGACGGGGATCTTGATGCCCCGCGGGTCATTTACACCTTCACGGACGCCAACTGCCCCTACTGTCGCCAGTTTTGGCATGAGGCACGTCCTTGGGTAGACGCGGGAGAAGTGCAACTGCGTCACATCATGGTCGGTATTTTAGCCGCCGACAGTCCTGGCAAAGCAGCCGCCATTCTCGGCGCTGACGATCCAGCAGCGACCCTGCATGCCCATGAAAGTGGTCAGGAAGAAGTCGTGGCCAGTGCCCAGCCAAGAGAGATTGAAGAGCAGGTATACGCAAATAACCAGCTATTTGAGGAGTTAGGGCTATATGCCACGCCCACCTCGGTTTTTCAGCGTGAAACAGAGAATGGAAACGTGCGCCTTGACCGCATTCAGGGTATGCCCAGTGATGAGCGGCTGATCGAGATGATGGGTAGCGAAGCGCCTTAACATTCGCGAGCTAAAGCTCCCTCCCACAAATGACTTTAAGCACCAGTGCTAATATCGGGCCTGGTGCAAAAGCATTAGACAAAACGCTTAGCAACAAACCACCCCAACACCATCGTCACCAGCATGGCCAATAGCGGTAACGAAAGGCCGCCGATGGAGGCAATCGCTGGGCCTGGGCAGTAGCCGGAAAGCCCCCAGCCAATGCCGAACAGGGCTGCGCCGCCTAACAACTTTGCGTCTAATTCTTGCTTGGTAGGCAACTGAAAGACGCCACCCAGCAACGGTGCTGAGCGCTTAAACACAAGCCGGTAACCGATAAAGGTGGTCACTACCGCCCCGCCTAACACAAACATCAGCGTGGGATCCCAGGCGCCCGCTACGTCTAAAAATCCCAGCACGCGCGCGGGGTCAGTCATGCCTGAAATAGCCAAACCGAGGCCGAAAAGCAGTCCCGCTGCATAGCCTGCCGCTGTTTTCATCCAACGAGGCTTGTTTGACTGATTCATGCTCCACCGCCTAGGCCTAGCAAGTGTCGCGAGATATAAACGGTCACTAGCGCCGTCAGCAGAAACATCCCAGTGGCTGCCATGGAGCGGGGTGCCAAGCGTGCCAGCCCACATACGCCATGGCCGCTGGTACAACCACTGCCCAGCCCCGTACCCAACCCCACCAACAGCCCAGCCACCAGCATTAGTCCAATGCCACCCGCTGGTGCGCCAATCACTGCACCGGAGCTGTCGGCCATATTTGACGCTACGTTGCCTAAACCGCCCCCCAGCGCCATAATCACTAACGGCCCGCTGATTAGCCCTAACAGAAAAGCCACTCGCCAAGCGCTATCGCCCTTGGGCCGTTGGGTAATCAAGTTGCCAACGATGCCACTAATACCCGCGATACGGCCCAGCGTTGCCATTAGCCAAGTAGCCGAAAGCCCAATCAATACCCCGCCTACCAGCCCATGCAGGCTTGCTATCCAGTCCATGCCCATCCTCCTGCTTTAACATTTATTGATGGTTAGAAAAAATTGAGCGGCACTTTAAGATACACCTGACCGTTATCTTCCGCTGGCGGCATCTCCCCCGCACGCATATTGACCTGCACCGAAGGAATAATGAGCTTTGGCATGCCTAGAGTGGCGTCACGCTCAGTGCGCATCGTCACGAACTCGTCTTCGCTGATGCCTTCGTGTACGTGAACATTGTCCTTTATTTGTTCGGCGACGCTGGTTTCATGTTGAAAGGTATCGCGGCCTGGGGCTTTGTAGTCGTGGCATAAAAACAGCCGCGTCTGCTCGGGAAGCGACAATACTTTTTGGATAGAGCGATAAAGAGTGCGCGCATCGCCGCCCGGAAAGTCGCACCGTGCGGTGCCATAATCCGGCATAAATAGCGTATCGCCGACAAAGGCCGCATCTCCCACAACGTAGGTTAAACAGGCGGGGGTATGGCCTGGGGTATGCAGCACATGGGCCTTCAATTGACCAATCGCGAACGTATCCCCCTCTGCAAATAGTGCATCAAATTGGCTGCCATCCCGGGCAAATTCCGTACCCGCGTTAAACGCCTTACCGAATATCTCCTGCACTTTCACTATGTTGGCGCCAATGCCGGTTTTGCCGCCTAGCTGCTCATGCAAGTATGGCGCTGCTGAGAGGTGGTCGGCATGCACATGGGTCTCCAATATCCACTCGACATCAAGCTCATGTTCGCGAATATAGGCGATGATGTTGTCAGCGGAGCGTACGTCGGTTCGCCCAGCGGCGTAATCAAAATCGAGCACCGAATCGATAATCGCGCAGGCACGGCTGTCGGGGTCTTGAACGACATAGCTAAAGGTGTTCGAGGGTTCATCAAAAAAGTGGGTAACGGTTGGGCGCTGCATTGATTGCCTCCCAGGAAGTGGTGATTGCTTTCTCGTGTAACAACAGCATAGTGCATTTTAGGTTCTATGGTTAGACGACTAAGGAATATAAATTAATTGCCACTGACAACATAGCCATTCGCAAAACAGCATTGATGAATAATTTTGCTAAGGTCTGTTCTGTTTAGGCCGATAGTGAAGAAATAGTGAAAGAGTTACTCAATTACAAAAACTAGGAAAAACATGACGCACTTAACAACGACTCAAAAACTGTGGGGAACACTGGGCATTATCTGGGTTGCCATGCTGCTGTTGGTTGGCTGGTTAGCTTGGGAGAACCGCCAGACGATTGAGAGCGAACGCCGCGACAGCATTCAGCACGTAGTGGAAAGTGTGCAAAGCCAAATTGAAGCGCTGCAAGAACGGGTCGCCGCTGGCGAGCTCAGCCTGGAAGAAGCACAACAGCGTGCGATCGATAATATGTCTAGCGTTAGCTTTGGGGCGGGGGAGTATATCTTTTCTTTTAACAATGACTTACTGATCATCTCGCATCCAAGTCGTGACGCCGGCACTGACATGACCCACTATGAAGACGCCAGCGGCATGGCGCTCTACCCGGAGCTGCTGCGTGTTGCCCAGGCGGGCGGTGGTCACGTGAACTACTACTCAACCCGTGCGGGTGGCGACGAGCAGCTGCCCAAAACCAGTTATGTCGCGCATCTCCCTGAGTGGCAGTGGTCACTGGCGACTGGCGTTTATGTGGATGATATTAATGCCGCTTTTATTGCCGGCTTGATTCGCTCGATAGTGATACTGCTGATTATTGGCTTGCCAGTAACGCTGCTGATGGGCTGGGTTATTCGTGACGTTTCGCGGCGTTTAGGCGGTGACCCTCGCTACGCCGCTAGCGTGGTGCGACATATCGCTGACGGAGATCTAACCCAAATCACTCAGCTTTCGGCCAAGGATCAACAGAGCTTACTTTTTAATATCAATCGTATGCGTGAGGCACTCGCTGAGACGATTGGCGACATCCACCGCGGCGCGACTCAGGTCAATAGTGGCGTAGAACAGATTGTGGGCGTTAACGAAGAGCTTTCTACTCGTACCGAAGAGCAGGCTGCCTCGTTGGCCGAAACCGCTTCTAGCATGGAACAGCTCACTGCCACGGTTAAGCAAAATGCCGAGCACGCAGACCACGCCCGTACACTTGCCACCCGAGCGGCTGACAGCGCGCAGCGCGGTAGTGACTCAATGTCCACGGTAATCACCACCATGGCAACGATCAACGAAAGCGCCACCCAGATGAGCAGCATCGTTAACACCATTGATGGCATTGCCTTCCAAACCAATATCTTGGCGCTTAACGCCTCGGTAGAAGCCGCACGCGCAGGCGATCAGGGGCGCGGCTTTGCCGTTGTCGCCAATGAGGTGCGCCAACTCGCCAGCCGTTCGGCCGCCGCCGCCCAGGAGATCAAAACCTTGATTGAGGCGTCGGATAGCAAAGTGGTGGAAGGCAGCCGTCAGGTGCGTGATACCGGTGATGTGATCAATAGCATGGTCGATGACATCAAGCAGCTCAGCACACTGGTTCAGGAGATTTCTGCGGCCACCATTGAGCAGAGCAGCGGCATTGAGCAGGTCAACCAGGCGGTAACGCAAATGGATCAAATGACCCAGCAGAATGCCAGTCTGGTACAAGAGAGCAACCACGCCACCCAGGCGCTTGCACAGCTCAGCGATCAGCTGCGCCAACTGGTTGCCCACTTCCGCATTAACCAACAGGACATGGAGCACACGCAGGCATTAACCGCCTCCACGCCTGCCCCACGGGCAGCCCATCAGCACAGCGACTTTTAGCGTCGGCTATCAATAGCGCAGTCTTTGACGGATATATACAACGAGGGGGCCGCCGCGAGGCCCCTCTCATCGAGCCGCGTTCTCTTACTCGCGGCTTTCTTTTGGTACCAGCCTTATCATCCAAATAAAATTTTATATTTAGACCTTTTAAGGGCCCATAAAAACGTCGTTATTCTCCTAAGTGGTGATCGTGCATTAGGCTAAAGTATCACTCCATCACAGGATCAATGCTTTTACCAACATCGCTTAGGAACAACATGACTCGCTTAACGACGACGCAAAAACTCTGGGGAACGCTGGGCATTATCTGGATCGCCATGCTGCTGCTAGTCGGCTGGTTGGCCCTGGAGAATCGCCAGACGATTGAGAACGAACGCCGCGACAGCATCCAATACGTAGTGGAAAGCGTGCATGGCCAGCTTGCAGCCCTGCAAGAACGGGTAGCCGCCGGTGAGCTTAGCCTTGAAGAGGCTCAGCAGCGCGCCATCGACAATATGTCCAGCGTTAGCTTTGGCGGCGGTGAGTATATTTTCTCCTTTGATGACGACCTAAGGATTGTTTCTCACCCCAACCGCCCCCGCGGTGAAGACATGAGCGCCTACCAGGATGCCAGTGGCATGGATCTCTACGCCGCTTTTCGAGAGGCAGCTCAGGCCGGTGGCGGGCACGTTGATTACTATTCCCGTCGTATCACTGGCGATGAGCAGGTACCGAAAATCAGTTATGTGGCCTACCTTCCAGAGTGGCAGTGGTCGCTCGCGGCGGGCGTTTATGTCGACGATATTAATGAAGCCTTTATTGCCGGTTTGATTCGCTCAATAGTAATACTGCTGATCATTGGCCTGCCGGTAACGCTGCTGATGGGCTGGGTTATTCGTGATGTCGCGCGCAGGTTAGGGGGCGACCCACGTTATGCAGCCAGCGTAGTACGCCATATTGCTGACGGTGACTTGACCCAAACCACCCAGCTTTCGCCGAAGGATCAGCAGAGCTTACTTTTTGATATCAACCGTATGCGTGAAACCCTGGCCAATACCATTGGCGATATTCATCACGGGGCGAATCAGGTTAACAGCGGTGTTGAACAGATTGTGGGGGTTAACGAAGAGCTTTCCACACGTACTGAAGAGCAGGCCGCCTCGTTGGCCGAAACGGCCTCCAGCATGGAGCAGCTCACCGCCACAGTTAAGCAAAATGCCGAACATGCGGATCACGCACGAACACTTGCCACACGCACCGCTGACAGTGCCCAGCGCGGCAGTGACTCAATGTCTACGGTGATCGCCACCATGGGGACGATTAACGAAAGCGCCACCCAAATGAGCAGCATCGTTAACACCATTGATGGCATTGCCTTCCAAACCAATATCTTGGCGCTTAACGCCTCGGTGGAAGCTGCACGCGCCGGTGAACAAGGGCGCGGCTTTGCCGTTGTCGCCAATGAGGTCCGCCAACTCGCCAGCCGTTCGGCCGCCGCCGCCCAAGAGATCAAAACCTTGATCGAAGCGTCGGATAGCAAAGTGATGGAAGGCAGCCGTCAAGTGCGTGATACCGGCGATGTGATCAATAGCATGGTCGATGACATCAAGCAGCTCAGCACACTGGTTCAGGAGATTTCTGCGGCCACCATTGAGCAGAGCAGCGGCATTGAGCAGGTCAATCAGGCAGTAACCCAAATGGACCAAATGACCCAGCAGAATGCCGGTCTGGTACAAGAGAGCAACCACGCCACCCAGGCACTTGCACAGCTCAGCGATCAGCTGCGCCAACTGGTTGCCCACTTCCGCATTAACCAGAGTGTAGAGCGTACGCAGGCATTGCCCACCTCCTCACCTACCCCTCTGGCTGCTCGACAACACAGCGATTTTTAACAATGGCGAACGCTAAGTGTTAAATATCAAGGGCTAAGAAAAAGGCCAGTTGCACTAGGTCAACTGGCCTTTTTAATGGATAAACGGTTTTTGAGGTAATCATGAATAAAAAGACAGCTAAATAGAGCCGTTACACCTTACCTTGATTATCTAGTTCGACCGCCTCGTGCATACGTGTAAGCAGGTCTGGCACCGCGGCCTGCACCCGATTCCAACTGGGGATAAAGGGCCGCTCTCGTGGGTTATCCATAAACAGATTGCCTGCTTCGAGTAGGTTACTGGCAAACAGCTCTACGGCCTGCTCTTCACTATGGCGGTCAAGGCTTAGCCCATTCATGGTGGCATCGTGATCGTAGGCTTCAATCAAATCCAGCGCAAAGCGGTAATAGGTGGCTTTAAGGGTGCGGAAATCTTCGCTGCTAAAAGTAATGCCCTGGGTGGCCAGTTTGCGATAGAGCGCTTTTGAAATATCCAGACTCATGCGGTTTAGGCCGCCATTGGGGTCGTCCTCACTGACCGGCTGATGTTTATGGTCGTAGGCATCGGCAATATCCACCTGGCAGAGCTGCCGCAGAGAGTAATTACGCTGCAACTCCGACAGCACACCAATTTCCAGGCCCCAATCCGCCGGCATACGAATTCCCTCAAGCACTTCGCTACGCATCGCAAACTCTCCCGAGAGCGGATAACGAAAACTATCCAGGTAATCGAGATACGGCATCGGCCCGCAGACAGTTTTAAGCGCCCGCAACAGCGGTGTAACTAACAGACGTGATACGCGCCCGTTCAGCTTGCCCTCGGCAATGCGTGGGTAATAACCTTTGCAGAAGCTGTAGTTGAAATTGGGGTGAGCCACCGGATACATCAAGCGCGCCAGCAGTCCCCTCTCATAGGTCAAAATATCGCAGTCGTGCAACCCCACCACCGCCGAACGCCCTGACGACAGCATATAGCCTGCGCAGTACCACACATTGCGCCCCTTGCCGGGCTCCAGTGAGCCTAGCCCATGCTCTTCCAACTCTGCATCCAGGGCGCGCAGCCGTGGGCCGTCGTTCCATAAAATGCGCGTGTGCTGGGGCAGGCGAGAGAAGAAATCGCGCGCGTACAAAAACTGCTCCCGATCGGCACGATCCAGGCCAATGACAATTTCATTGAGATACGGGACTTTAACCAACTCATCGACGATCGCCGACAGTGCAGGCCCTTCCAGCTCCGAAAACAGCGACGGCAGAATCAGCCCCATGGGGCGTCGTCGAGCAAACTGGCACAGCTCTTGTTCCAGCTCCTCCACCGAGCGCCGGGTAAGGTTGTGAAAGTCGGTAATAATTCCGTTTTGATGAAAGTCACTCATGCACTTACCTCCCTGCATTCAAAGAACTGTACTCAAAGAACTGGATTCCGAGAACACAGCAGCATCTTTCTCCGCCGTCGCTAAACGGCGGTCATCTCGCCCCCACCAGTAGGCCACCCCCTCGGCCCAGCCGGTTGGCCCTGTTGCCTCGGTGCGATAAAGCGAAGTGTTATGGGGCTCAACGGCTAAGTCGTGGCAACCACGGATCACGACCGCTTGATCGACTGCTTCGAGCATGGTGATATCGTTCGGCCCATCTCCTAACCCTAAGGAAAGCGGCGCGCGGCCTCTTAATGCCGTAAAACGTTTAACCAGCCACTCGACGGCATTGCCCTTATCGGCGGAGAGCCCCATAACATGCCAAAAACGCCCGCCTTGAGTCAGCTGTAGTCCATCCCCTTCTAAAGCAGCGCGAAACGCCTCCAAAGCCGCTTGGGTGTCCTGCCACAGCAGCGGCTCACTGCCTTCCCGCTGCCTTGCATCCCGGGCGCGAACTGCGTCAAGCCCAGTGAGTTCCATCACCTCGGGGACACTCAGCTCCCCCATGCGAGTGAAACGAATATCCAGACGTTCACGCCATACCTTCAATCGGGCACGAATAAAGCCAACATCCACACCAGGATGCTTGATAACGACACCATCGCGACCACTTCCTGGGCGGTCCAAGCGCGCATGGCACCAGCCTGGCGGCAGACCAATAACCGCCCCGTTTTCCGCAATAAACGGCGTTGCTGTGAGGCCCAGCGCTTCGCGCAGGGGAATCAGTTCGGCACGGGTTTTACTGGTCACCGGAATCACCGGCACCCCCATCTGCTTTAGACGGGCAAGCCAGGGGGCCGCAGGGCTGAAGTCATAACTGTGATGATCAAGCAGCGAGCCATCTAGATCGGTCACTACCAGCCGAGGCTGCAGAGCGGGATCAACCGACGGAGTTGATGCTGCTGAAGGCGTTGATGCGGAGAGACGAGCGGATTCAGGCATGGCACTACCTCTTTTCGGCCTTAACGCATGCTGACGACATCATGTCTAGAACATCAAATGGGCGCAGACCAGCAATTAATTGACTATCAAGAGCATAGCAATTTATAAGCCAAAATGGAGAAGTGCCGGTTCAACAACGAGTTACACCGAATCTTACGGGATAAAACATTCGGAAAACCCACAAGCACCAAAAAGGGGCAGTCTAGGCGCGCCAAAAGGGTGCATGAAACAGATCGGTGCGCCTCTTGTTACTACAAACCTTCTACAACTTTCTGCAACCTCTACGTTTTTCTAAGAAAAAAGCGCATTAGCACTGACTAAAGTGGCAATAAAGCTATAAATAAACGTCACAGCACTTGGCAACGCCTTATAAATAGCTATACTAGACCTGTACCCACTGGTGATCCTGTACACCCCTCACCTGATGCCAGTGGGCTGCAGTGAGCCAAGCCCTTTGATGCCCGCCTCCCCCGGCGGGCTTTTTTTTGCCCCACCGAAGAGGGCGCCTGCGGCACCCTTCGCGCGCTGGAAGCGCCCTCCTACAATTTAATAGAACCTCGCAACAGTGAGTATTCACCCACTACTCGACATGAATCACCACTTCAACCCGCCGGTTGCGCGCACGCCCTTCCGCTGTGGCGTTGCTTTCCAATGGCTTTGTGGCCGCCAAACCTACGGCGCGTAGCCGCTCAGCATCCACTCCGGCGGCTTCCAGCGCTTCCACGATGGCAATAGCGCGAGCGCTAGACAATGCCCAGTTAGACGAGAACTCATCAGTGCTAATGGTCTGACTATCCGAGTGGCCCTCAACCCATACTTCGCCATCATAGCGTTGAATTGTCTCCAGCAAACTGCCCACTAGTGACGATCCATCGCTGGTTAACTCAGCCGTTGCAGATGGGAATAGCAGTTGATCCTGCACGCGAAGACTAATCCCTTCCGCCACCCGCGAAACTTCCACACCGTCAAGATCGGGCAGGTAAGTAGACTCTGCAACGCGCAGGGAGAGCGCCTGATCCAGGGCAAGGGCTCCCGCTACCGATTCATCACTCACTGCTTGCACATTCACTGGGGGGCGATCAGTTAACACCACCATGTAGTCTGCCAAGGGCGATGTAAAATTTTCGCTGCCCGCGGGCATCAGCAGTTTTGGCAGAGTGATCGTCGGCTCGACGGGGGGCGCTGGCGCTGCCAAAAGCGGCGGGACACCAAAGCTTGTTCGACGGCGCGGTAAATCCGTCAGCGTGGGCAGCCCTGCCACGCCGAGCGCCGCGCTAATGGCCATAGGGTTCAATCCGGCCTGGCGCCACCGGACAACGCTGGCACGCTCATGGTTTACCTGGGCCAACGGCTCGGGTAGAGGGACTTCCCATGCAGGTGTTGATGTGTAGGCGTATTCGCTAGCTTTCTCGCTATCCTCCTGATTCCACTTAGGGATTACCGGCCCAGCAGCGGCGATAATGACCACAAATAGCGCTACCAACAGCGTCATAATATCGAGGTAACTAATCATCCATCCGCTACCGCTATCGCTTTCATGGTAAGCCGACATCAGCGAATCATGGCGCGGGCCGCTGCGGTGATCTTCAAGCATTGGTATTATCGCTCATTCAAGTTTTTAACCTCTTGGCCGATCTAGCTAGGTATAATCAGAATTAAGTAAGTCGAAATGGGTACTTAAAAACTCAGCAAATCACGTTAGGCACGCCGTATTAGGCATGGCAAACTAAGCAAAGTGAACAGTCTATCAAAAGCCGTTTTGTAGCGAAAAAGGAACCCGCAGGTGCGCATCCGTCCCAGACTATTTCCATTTCCCTCTTTTTTTATACGTCCTGTGAGCCTGGGGCTGGCAAGCTTAATGCTTAGCGGCTGCTTTTATGCCAATACCTCCCAAGCGCCGATTGCCACTACTTACCCCTATAGCGAACAGCAGCGTATGCAGGCCGCCCATCACTGGGATGTACTGGCCCGCCACGAAGCTACCAGTATTTTGCAGCGTGAGCGTGTTCGCAATCGCGATTTACACATCAGTGAGTCAGATAGTGAAGCACTGCACGCCTACAGTGGCGGTGAATTTGGCCGCGGCTTTCGCGCCCTGCTGACCAGCGAACTGGTCTCACGGGGCGCCAACCTCACCACTGTGCCCACTGCAAACAGTGCCAATATTACCTTTGATGTCGAAGTCGTCGAACACCGGGACCGTGGTTTTATCCGCCCACCCGTCGGTGCATTTACTGCACTCACCGCAGGCATCGCGGTGGCCACTATACCGTTTAATCACTGGAGCGAACCTGCTCTGGGCTTAATCCCTGCGGGCATGCTCGCTGATACCACCAGCGGTAGCTGGACGAATACGGGCAACGAAGAGATCATCGTGACCACGCAGATTATCGACGGCGAGCGAATTCTCTACTCTTCGTCCAACATTTACTACATTAATGCCGGTGATCGTCGTCAATATGCGCCAAACCGCGTGCCTCAGGCACCTGCCACCCCTTCCGTTCCTCTTACTGATACGTGGTAATTTCATGCTGATGACACTTTTCGCTACACGGCGCATTCGCTCTATTAGCCACACCTCCCAAGCGGTGGCCATTGGCATGACGCTACTGTTACTGGCTGGCTGCGGTGCGCTGGGCAATGCTAACAACATGCCCGCCGAACCGGAACCCGATCTTTCTGAATTGGTTCATACTGCTGCCGAGCAGATGGTTGCCAGCAATCCAGAGCTAACGCGCTATAGCCCCATGATTGCCGCTACCTTTGTCAGCATCGATAATTTAAGCCAGTCCTCCACGCTGGGGCGTATGACCTCAGAAATTATGGCCTCAGCGTTATCCCGCCAGGGCATGCAGGTACGCGAAGTTAAAATGCGCGACAGCATGTTTATTGAAGAGAGCGTGGGCGAGCTAATTCTTTCACGGCAAGTTCAGCGCTTAACCGCCCAGCACAACGCCCGATCAATATTGATGGGCACCTACGCGCAAGGCCAAGACTACGTCTATGTGAGTGCTCGGGTGGTGCGGGCAGGCGATGCAATGGTGCTCGGCAGCGCCGATTTCCGCCTGCCGCTCAATAACAACACCCGCAGCTTGTTAGAGGGTCAAGGGGGTTGGTGATACTCCTAGTTGACTCCTCTTAAACAGCCAATGATGTCATTGGCTGTCTCATTTTTTTTAACGCACTGCTCCAACTTATGGTTATGAAATAGAGAACTATACTGATAAATCCCTAGTTCCAATGCATGGTGCATTTGCAGGTCAGCGAAGTCGTCGCGGGGTAAACGGCTAATAGCATCAATATCAACGCGATAAAGCGGCATAGTGGGTTCTTTAATCTCAACCATCATTTTTTCTGATTCAGAAATAAGTATCAGCAAGCCCTTGCGTGCTAAGAGCTCGCAGGCGCTATGGACTATTTCACTATCGATCTGTAAACGATGCAGCAGGTGGAAGCGGTTCGTTACTGCTGATGAGAACTGACGATTTTGCGCAAAAATGGGCAAGGCGGTCTTCTCATGAAGCGGGACTATGCACTGCCGGTCAATGCCTAGTTGAAAGCCGCTTTTAGTATCCTTAGAGGGCATTAGCGAGAATGGATACACTTGCACGCAGTGAGGTACAAACATTCAATTCAGCGAATTACTATTTTTAATTTTGATATTTGGCAGAGAAATAACACCAGGTACGACAACCATCAGCCAGCGCTTCTGATAGCGCATAATGACAATAGGAAAGTGGGCTGATGCCTCTGCCATCTCGCTCAAGCTGATGGGAATCCACGTGTACTTACGCTCCAGTACCTCACTTTTGTTACAGCGCCAACCCAACTCGGCGTGTTCGGTATAGCTCAACAGCACTTGTCGCGAATACCAATTTATCATGGAGCCCCCTAACAAAGGGAAAGGACGCTGCGCACCATGCCTGAGGTACCAACGAGTATAGGGTAAGTTGCCTCCCCCGTCCTCTCACACCACCGGGCACCGAAGCGTCGGACCGACGGTTCCGTACTACGGCGGTTCATGCAGAACGTTTGAGCCATCTTACCGTATCGAGTATCGAGATCAGGCCCTGGTCGTAGAACCATTTCCTTGGCAGGGCCTGATTCATGTGCGAGGCTCCGGCGTTCCACCAGGGCGGGCCCTCGACCATTGCCCGCCGATTTCCAAGCACGGTACGCATCCAGTCCTAGCCCTCGGAGTTTACGGCGTTGAGTCGCCGGACCGCTTCCATTGCCGCCAGACCAAGCCGCGTAAGTGGCGGAGCATCCATTGATCCAGCACGTCAAGGGGCCTTCACATCCACAAGGCTAGGCGCCCCCGACTGAAGTAGTGAGCCCATCCCTGCAGGAGTGGCCTCAACCCTTCGATTGTCCGCTGGATGTTACCCACTGCCACGTTTCAGGATCTCACGGACACGCTGCATCATACGCTTCAGGCTGGTCTTGGCCAGCGTCAGTTTCGACTGCTTGTGCTGGGTGAGACTGTAGCCTAGATAGCCGCGTTTCCATGGCCGATCCACCGCACTTTTCGTGCGGTTAACCGTCAGCTGAAGTGAGCTCTCGAGATGCTCACTCAAGCTGTCCATGACACGCTCGCCTGCCCGCCGACTTTTGACATACACCTGCACGTCATCGGCATAGCGGCAGAAGCGGTAACCTCGGCGTTCCAGCTCCTTGTCCATGTCGTCGATGTTCACCAGCAGCGGGCTGAGTGGCCCGCCTTGGTGCGTTCTCTGCTTTCTCGGCGTGGGTAAGCCGTGCTGGAGGAACATGCCCGCCTCCAGGTAGCGGCGGATCAGACGCAGCACGCGCTTATCGTCAACGCGCCGCGCCACCCGTGCCATCAGCAGGTCGTGATTCACTCGGTCGAAGAAGGCTTCCAGGTCAAGATCAACCACCCAGCGGTGGCCGTTGCCTTCATGGCCGCGACGGCTTGCTTCGCGCTGCGTTTGGGGCGGTAACCGTAACTCGACGCGGAGAACGCTGGGTCGAAGATCGGCATGAGCACCTTGGACAGCGCTTGTTGGATTAGCCGATCAGTGACCGTGGGAATGCCGAGCTGTCGTGTCCCGCCCTTGGGTTTGGGGATGGCGGCGGCTCGGATCGGGCTGGGGTGACACTCGTCGGCCAATAGCCGCTCGCGCAGCGTTGGCCAATGCTGTTTTAGGTGATCCGCCAGTTGATGCACCGTCATGTCATCGACACCCAGCGCGCCTTTGTTGGCAACCACCTTACGGTAAGCTCGCGCCATGTGCTTCGGGTCAACGACCCGTTCCATGAGCGAGGCTGACTCCGCTTTCGTCCATGATAACGACGTCCGGCTCGTCTCGACGCTCACCGGCCGGAACTCGGGGTACTGCCCCTGCCCCTCTGGATAAGTGACGGCATTAGCGTCGGTTTCTGTCTTCATGATCGATCCTCGAGACGTTATCGCCTACTCGTGGTTCTTCATGTTCGGCCCTTGGTGCCGGGGTGAATCGACACTTACTATGACCTCGGCTGACGTCTGATGACCCACCCCGTCGCCTCTCGACACCGGTAGCACCGTGGCAGACCACCAGACCTCCCAGGGTAAGACGCGCGACGTTGTTCGGCGCATCCATGCGCCTCACCTTTCAGGCTTACGCTCAAATTCGTTCCCGACGAATTTGTCCCGCTTATGCCTATCAGATTTACGTTATGGCGTTCCGTGCAAGTATTGGGCTTTGGTGAGTGTTGCCACCTTACCCCGCCATGGCGCCTCGTATCCTCTTTCTGTTCGGCTAGGCGCCCCCGTCGAGCCAGCGTTTTGCATCGGGCCTCCTTCAGATTCCCCCCACGCGAGGGACCCCCTTGCCGTCGGCTAGCACTTCCCCTTGCCGGGCGTGCAGGGGACTTTCACCCCCAAGTAATCCTGAGCCCCCCAGTAACAGCGCCAGTCAAGGCGCTGCGCGCCATGACTGGCGCCCAACAAAAAACGGGAGGCCCCATGGGCCACCCGTTTTTTGGGCCTTCCTTAGCCAAGGAGACTGGTTATGGCTGCTTACTTATAAACTGGCAGCCGCGCACAAACCTCGGCTACTTTATCCAACACCTGGGCTTCGATGGCGCTGGTGTCTTCGCCTTTGGCCAGTACATCGAGAATGTCACAGATCCAGCCTGCTAGCTCGGTACACTCTTGTTCGCCAAAACCGCGCGTGGTCACTGCCGGCGTGCCAATGCGCAAGCCGGAGGTGACAAACGGGCTTTGCGGGTCGTTAGGCACAGCGTTCTTGTTGACGGTGATGTGGGCACGTCCCAACGCCGCATCCGCATCTTTACCCGTTACACCCTGTTTGATCAGCGAGAGCAGGAAGAGGTGGTCTTCGGTGCCGCCGGAAACGATGTCATAACCGCGATCGATAAACACCTTAGCCATCGCCTTGGCGTTTTTAACCACCTGCTGCTGGTAGGTTTTAAACTCTGGCGCCATGGCTTCTTTGAAACACACTGCCTTGGCCGCGATCACGTGCATCAACGGGCCGCCCTGGCCACCAGGGAAAACCGCTGACTGCAGCTTTTTCTCGATATCAGCGTCGTTTTCCGCTGAGAGAATCACGCCGCTGCGGGGTCCACGCAGTGTTTTATGGGTAGTGGAGGTGACCACGTGGGCATGGGGCAAGGGGCTGGGATAAACACCGGCGGCGACCAGGCCGGAGACGTGGGCCATATCAACCAGTAAGTAAGCGCCCACTTCATCGGCAATTTCACGGAACTTGGCCCAATCAATGATTTGCGAGTAGGCGGAGAAACCGGCGATGATCATCTTGGGTTTGTGCTCACGAGCAAGCTGGGCTACTTGCTCGTAATCGATCAGCTCTTGCTCATTCAAGCCGTACTGAATGGCATTGTAGTGCTTGCCCGAGAAGTTAGGTTTGGCACCGTGGGTTAGGTGGCCACCCGCATCCAGGCTCATGCCTAAAATCGTATCGCCGGGTTTAACGAGCGCTTGGAACACCGCGCTGTTAGCTTGCGAACCCGAGTGGGGCTGAACGTTCACGTAGGTAGCGCCGAATAGCTCTTTGGCGTAATCGATGGCCAGATTCTCAGCGATATCGACGAACTCACAGCCGCCGTAGTAGCGCTTGCCGGGGTAGCCTTCGGCGTATTTGTTAGTCAGTTGGCTGCCCTGGGCTTCGAGTACGCGGGGGCTGGCATAGTTTTCGGAAGCGATCAGCTCAATGTGGGCCTCTTGGCGCGCCACTTCTTTCTGCATGGCATCAAACAGCACATCATCGAATCCGGCAATTGTCATATCGCGGCTGAACATCGGCGGGAACCTCGTAACGAGAAAGGGTCATCATGGGAAAAGCGAGGGCGCCATCATAACGCAGCCTGACGCGACTTTCATCGCATCCTCGTCAGGTCGTACATGAGCAGCATTCATCTTAAAGATTTGAGGGGTGGTCTGCTGAGGGGGCCTGATCGCCCGACAAGTCGGGCTCCTACATTGGCTGGATGCTTGGAGCGGGTTTTGTAGGAGCCCAATTTATTGGGCGATTAGGAAATATCGAGGTATTGCAGGTCATTACTGCTAGATGGCCTGATCGCCCGACAAGTCGGGCTCCTACATTGGCTGGATGCTTGGAGCGGGTTTTGTAGGAGCCCAATTTATTGGGCGATTAGGAAATATCGAGGTACTGCAGGTCATTGCTGCTAGACGGCCTGATCGCCCGACAAGTCGGGCTCCTACATTGGCTGGATGCTTGGAGCGGGTTTTGTAGGAGGCCAATTTATTGGGCGATCAGGAAATATCGAGGTACTGCAGGTCATTGCTGCTAGATGGCCTGATCGCCCGACAAGTCGGGCTCCTACATTGGCTGGGTGCTTGAAGCGGGTTTTGTAGGAGGCCAATTTATTGGGCGATCAGGAAATATCGAGGTACTGCAGGTCATTACTGCTAGATGGCCTGATCGCCCGACAAGTCGGGCTCCTACATTGGCTGGGTGCTTGAAGCGGGTTTTGTAGGAGGCCAATTTATTGGGCGATTAGGAAATATCGAGGTACTGCAGGTCATTGCTGCTAGATGGCCTGATCGCCCGACAAGTCGGGCTCCTACATTGGCTGGGTGCTTGGAGCGGGTTTTGTAGGAGC
>NZ_JBQSYH010000025.1:0-67687 GCF_052379125.1 Halomonas sp. AOP13-D3-9
AAAACCCGGTGCAGTATGCACCGGGTTTTGATGGCCGAAGCCAAGCTGATAATAATGTGACTAGTTAATTTAATAAGCTAGCTACATAAAAAGCGCTATCAGCCGATATCAACAGCAAGGCTTACGATTGGCTAGCCATTTCCTGAACGCGCTGCATCATTTCTGGATCTTGCTGAATAGATTGACCAATAGCATTGAAGGTATCAACATCTAGGCCGCTGTCTTCGACCACTTCGATCATGCGGTCATTGGCTTCGGTGCGCACTTCCTGCTGTGCTGCTTCATCTTCTGCTTCCTGCAGACGCTGGGTATATTCCTGGGAAATAACCGCAATCTCTTGAGAAGCATCGGCAAACTGCTGGAGCTGGTCGTCAGAAAAATCCTGGGCGGGTGCTTGCTGGGTCGCCATTGGATCTTGTGCAGCACCTTGCTCTTCCTGGGCGTGGGCAGTAGCCGTCATCAAGCCAGTCGCGAGTAGGGCAGCAGAGAACAGAGCAGTTAAACGTTGCATAGTAAGGAACCTCAATATTGCGTTATGTATGTGCCCACTGTGACGCGCCCGTTTCAAGCAGGTTCAATTTATTATGTAAAAACTAGTAACAAAAAGAACTTTATGTATCAAAAATATAGCTAAAACACTCTACTACGGAAATAACATGCCAAGCTTTTTCAACAAGTTACGTGCCAATGATCTGCCCTCGGTAGGTTTGACCGCCATGCCAGTGCTTTTTGTGCTGCTTTGGAGTACCGGCTTTATCGGTGCCAAGTTCGGCCTGCCTTACGCAGAACCCTTTACGTTTTTGTTTATTCGCTTTGTTCTCACGCTACTGCTGCTGATACCACTGGTCGTAGTGATGCGTATCCCTTGGCCTTCATCACCTAGGTTATGGACACACATCGCCGTATCAGGTTTTCTAGTCCACGGCGCTTACTTAGGTGGCGTTTTCTACGGCATTTACCTGGGTATGCCCGCCGGTTTAGCGGCATTACTGGTGGGTCTCCAGCCTCTGCTGACCGCCGCCTTCGCCGGGCCTTTATTAGGCGAGCAGCTCTCTTGGCGCCAATGGCTGGGACTAGGGCTTGGCCTTATAGGCATCAGTTTAGTGCTGGGCAGTAAGCTTGAGATTGGTGAATCGCTGTTTGATGGCTTCGGGGTTAGCGCTCTACTGTGTGTCACCGCTGCGTTGATCGGCATCTCCTTAGGTACGCTGTATCAGAAAAGATACTGCACCAGCATGCCACTGCTTTCCGGAGCGGTTATTCAGTACTTGGCGGCAGCGGCTCTGCTGGGGGGCGGGGCACTGCTATTTGAGACCCGGCAGGTGGAGTGGAGCAGCACCTTTGTACTAACACTCGCCTGGCTCGTGTTGATTCTCTCGATTGCCGCTATTCTGTTACTTATGGCCTTGATTAAAAAGGGGGAAGCTTCGCGGGTAGCGAGTCTTTTTTATCTTGTGCCGCCCGTCACCGCGCTTCAAGCGTGGTGGCTATTTGACGAACGTCTCCCCCTGCTGGGGCTTGTGGGAATGTTCGTTGCCATCACCGGAGTGGTGATGGTTATTCGCAAACCCGCCAATAAGGCGAGATAACGATAATTTTATTCAAGGGCTTGGATAAACATGTCAGCACAACACCACTGTGCCAGGGTGAAAGGGCACTGTAACCGGTGCGATTCGCCGGTGCCTTTTGCATTTACAATGGCGTTTCAACCGATTGTTGACGTTAGTCAGCGGAAAATTATCTATTACGAGGCCTTAGTTCGCGGCCCCAATGGAGAATCCGCATTTTCAATTCTTGAGCAGGTCACTGATGATTTACTCTACCGCTTTGATCAGGCCTGCCGCATTAAAGCGATAGAGCTTGCCAGCGAACTGGGAATGCAGGAACGGCTCTCGATTAATTTTCTACCCAATGCAGTCTACGAACCGGAAGCCTGTATTCAAGCGACGCTTGAAACGGCAAACCGTGTAGGCTGGCCCACCGAGCGCCTCAATTTCGAAATTACCGAAACCGAGCGCGTCAATGACCGCCTGCATATGCGCACTATTATTGAGAGTTATCGTGAAATGGGCTTTACCACCTCACTGGATGACTTTGGTAACGGCTATGCCAACCTTGATCTACTCACTGACCTGCGCCCAGATACGCTAAAAATTGATCGCGACCTGGTGATGGAGTGCGATAGCAATAAGCGCCGTCAAGCCATACTGCGTAGCCTGGTAGCGCTGGCAAAAACATTGGGAACACAGTTGATTGCCGAAGGCGTTGAAACCCGCGATGAGTCGCGCTGCCTGCTGGCACTGGGTATTCCTAGGCAGCAGGGCTATTACTTCTCTTACCCAAACTTGGAAGCACTGGCGGAGATTGATGACGCCAAATATGACTAACGGGGCTAAAAACAGCTATAGATGCTGCAAGTAATCCGCCCCACCTAAGTTACGCATCTGCTGGCGAATCCACTGGCTTCGTCGCTCAACCTGGGCATCGGGCCGGGAGGCACTGCGCGTTAGCGGGCTGGGTAAAATAGCCGCAAGAAGGCTTGCCTGGCGCTCAGTCAGCGAGCTTGAAGAGGCGCCAAAGTAGTGCTGAGCTGCGGCCTCTAAGCCAAACACGCCACGATCCCACTCGGCGACGTTAAGATAGACTTCCAAAATGCGCTGCTTGCTCCAGAGCACCTCGATCAGCAGCGTAAACCACGCCTCCAGCCCCTTCCGCGTCCAGCTGCGGCCTGTCCACAGAAAAACGTTTTTAGCCGTTTGCTGAGTCAAGGTGCTGGCACCCCGCAGCCGCCCACCATCTTGGCTGGCCTGCCACGCGCGGCGCAATTCGACAAGATCAAACCCGCTGTGATGCGGAAAGCGCTGATCCTCTGAGGCAATCACTGCCAGTTTGGCATTTACAGAGAGCGAATCCCAACCTCGCCACTCGCGCTGTATACGAATCGGCTCACTGTTGATCCAGCTCTGTATTTTACGCTCGACCATCACCATCGACCCCGGTGGTGGAACGACGCGAAACAGTAGTACCAGCGCGACTGACAGCAGCACAAACGCTAACACGCCGCGCCAAACAATCCGCCAAAGCAGACGCATAAAGCGGCGCAGCGAGCGATTGAGCATCCCGTTATCCTTAACGCTTCATGAGGTGATCTGCATGATAGCGCAGATGATCCTCAATGAACGAGGCAATGAAGAAGTAACTGTGATCGTAGCCCGGCTGACGCCGCAGTGTTAATGGATGATCGTGCTCTTCACAAACGGCTTCTAAACGCTCTGGCTGGAGCTGCTCTTCAAGAAACTGATCCGCTTCACCCTGGTCAATAAACAGTCGCTGACGTGATGCCCCATTGGCAACCAGTTCACAGGCGTCATATTGGCGCCAACGTGACTGATCTTCACCCAGATAAGCCGTAAAGGCTTGCTGGCCCCAGGGGCAATTGATCGGATTAACCACCGGTGAAAAGGCTGATACCGAGCGAAAACGCCCTGGATGACGCAGTGCCAAGATCAGTGCACCGTGCCCACCCATCGAGTGTCCGCTAATAGATTCGCGACCATTGACTGGAAAGTGCTGACGCACCACGGAAGGCAGCTCCTCAATCACGTAATCGTACATGCGATAGTGGGACTTCCAAGGTGACTCAGTGGCGTTGACGTAAAACCCGGCCCCAGACCCTAAATCGTAGCTTTCGTGCTCGCCGGGCAGATCGGTTCCTCGTGGGCTGGTATCGGGGCACACGATCGCCACACCCAGCTCAGCGGCAATACGATGCGCACCGGCTTTCTGCATGAAATTTTCATCATTACAGGTCAGCCCAGAGAGCCACCAAAGCAGTGGCACACGCTCGTTTTCCGCCTGGGGCGGCAAGTAAACGGCGAAGACCATGTCGCAGTCCAGCGCACGGGAGTAGTGGCGGTAGCGCTTATGCCAGCCACCGAAGCTACGGTTAGCAGACACCAGTTCTAAAGTTTCACTCATGCTCATGGGCAGGTTCCTTTAAATGCAGCAAACGCGGCAGGTCTCCCCACCGCGTTTTAAACATGCTAGCTATCAATCTCGGTAATGATACTCAGTAATGCAGCACGGTACGAATGCTCTTACCCGCATGCAGTAAATCAAACGCTTCATTGATCTTCTCAAACGGCATATCGTGGGTAATAAAATCGTCGATATTGATCTCACCGTTCATATAACGATCAACGTAGCCCGGCAGTTCGCTGCGCCCTTTTACGCCACCAAATGCGGAGCCTTTCCAGACCCGCCCAGTAACCAGCTGGAACGGCCGTGTGGAGATCTCTTCACCGGCCCCGGCGACACCGATCACGATCGACTCACCCCAGCCTTTGTGGCAACACTCCAGCGCCGAGCGCATCACATTGACGTTGCCAATACACTCAAAGGAGTAGTCGACACCGCCATCGGTCAGGTCGACGATCACCTGCTGGATCGGGTCTGAGTACTCTTTCGGGTTCACAAAATCGGTGGCACCAAACTGCTTGGCCAACGCGAATTTATCTTCGTTGACATCGATAGCAATGATACGCCCTGCTTTAGCCATCACCGCGCCTTGGATAACGGCTAAACCGATCGCGCCCAGACCAAACACCGCCACCGTAGCACCCGGCTCTACTTTGGCGGTATTGAGCACCGCGCCAATGCCGGTGGTTACGCCACAGCCCAGCAGGCAAATTTTATCCATGGGGGCTTCTTTGGACACCACCGCCAGGGAGACTTCGGGCAGCACCGTGTATTCACTGAACGTGGAGGTGCCCATGTAGTGATGCAGCATCTTGCCGTCTAGTGAAAAACGCGAGGTACCGTCAGGCATAACCCCTTTGCCTTGGGTAGCGCGCACGCTGCCGCACAGGTTGGTTTTACCCGACAAACAGAATTTACACTTACCGCACTCAGCGGTGTAGAGCGGAATGACATGGTCGCCCGGCTTAAGACTGGTAACGCCCTCGCCTACTTCCTGAACAACGCCTGCCCCTTCGTGACCCAAGACGGCAGGAAAATTACCTTCCGGATCAGCACCAGAAAGCGTGTAAGCATCGGTATGGCAAACACTTGTCGCGGCCATTTTTACCAGCACTTCCCCGGCTTTCGGGCCTTCGACATCAATCTCAACCAGTTCAAGCGGCTTGCCCGCTTCCAATGCAACAGCTGCGCGTGACTTCATTTTGACTCCTAGATATTCATTACTTCAAACATAGTAACCGAGGCGTTACTCGTCAGTTGCCACCGGGCCAAACTCAATCGGCAGCCAGCGATAGCCTTCGTCATCTTCTACGATATGACCAATACCAGGAAATGGCATATGGGCACCGGCTATCCAATGCTTATCTTCAACCGCACTTTCGAGGACTTCTTCTCGCGTGCGAATGGCCTGTTCAGGGTCAGAGTCAAACTCAATGGCCACAGTGGGGTCGGCAAATTGAACGCCGTAGCTGTGCACCACGTCACCCCATACCAGCATAGCGTCATCATCGCTATTGAGCATAAAGCTTGAGTGACCAACAGTATGACCGTGAGTGTCTTGTGCGACGATACCCATCAGCACTTCATCACCGGCAATGAAAGGGGTGAAGCGATCCGCTTCCTGATAAGGCGCTACCGCCTCTTGGGCCATGGTAAAGAAGGGCTGATTAGCTTCAGGAGCCTCGGCTGCACGCTCCTCATCCAGCCAAAAATCGGCATCGGCTTGGCTGGCACGCAGCTCAGCGTTGGGGTAGACCGCTTCACCATCGTCATTGGCTAGCCCACACACGTGATCAGGGTGCAAATGGGTCATCAGTACAGTGTCAACATCCTCGGGCGAGTAGCCCGATGCGCGCAGATTGCTCTCCACTTGCCCCAATGATGGGCCAAAGCAGGCAGCTGAACCGGCATCGACCAATACTAGGTTCTCACCGGTGTGAATAAGAAAAGCATTGACCGCCGTTTGCATGCCGCTTTCCGCATCAATAAATAGTGCGTCCAGATGGCGGAGAATTTCTTCTTGCTCCATGCCTTTCAGCAACGATGTATCAATGGCTGTGTGGCCATCGTATAGAGCGGTCACCTCGTAATCGCCGACCATCATACGAAACCAGCCTGGCGCCTGCTCCTGCTGTTGCGTAGGTAGCTCTGCCTGGGCGCTAGCTGCCCAACCGGCACTAATAGCAACGGCCAGCGCACCACGCGACCACAGGGATAAAGATTTAGACATAAGCTATACGCTCCATTGATACGCTAACGATGTTAGCAGTGTAGGTCAGCTAGGCGCAGTAGATAAAGCGGGATACACTCATAAGATTATTGCCACACAGCAACAATTGCTATTGACCCAGGGAGTTAGCATGCAGCACTGGAGCCGGATCGAAGCGTTTGTCGAGGTAGTGCGGTTAGGCACGTTTTCTGCTGCGGCCCGCCACCTAAAGGTATCGACCTCGCATATTAGCCGCTTGGTTAGCCAGCTCGAAAATCAGCTAGGTGTTCAATTGCTATATCGCACCACCCGTCAAATTCGTTTAACCGACGCGGGGACTACCTACGTGGAGCACTGTCGCCATCTGTTTGATGGGCTGCGGGATGCCGAGCAGGCACTTAGCGAACTCCAGGCCAAGCCTAGCGGGCTACTTAAACTGACCTCGGCCACGACCTTTGGCGAGCGCTTTATCGCCCCACTGGTGAATGACTTTCAATGTTTACATCCTCAGTTGGACGTTCACATGCACTTCACTAATCGACCGGTTGAATTGATTGAAGAGGGTTACGATATTGCCATTCGCATGGGGGTGTTAAAGGATTCCAGCCTGATCGCCAGGCGTCTATGCGACCGCCGTGAGTATATCGTCGGCTCGCAAAGCTACTTTCGCCAAGCGCCGCGACCCCATACCTTGGCCGAACTTAGTCAACACCGCTGCCTGATTGGCTCTCGACCTAACTGGCTATTTGAAGTGAACGGCCAACGCCGCGAAGTGCGCGTCGAGGGGTGCTGGACCAGCAATTCCGGCCCAGCGCTGTTAGACGCCGCACGCAAAGGGTTGGGCTTAGCGCAGTTGCCTGATTATTATGTGGCTCCCTACTTGGCCAGCGGTGAGCTGGTAGCCGTACTTGAGCCTTTTCAACACCACGATACCGCCGTTTGGGCGGTCTACCCTCGCCACCGCCATCTTTCACCCAAAATCCGCCAACTGGTCGACTACCTGGTGGCTAATATAGACACCCTGCTACCCATTAACCCTTTGGACTAGCACTCGATGGCATTGACGGCGAGCCCGCCCTTGGATGTTTCTTTGTATTTATCCTGCATATCACGGCCCGTATCGCGCATGGTGCGAATCACTTTATCCAGCGATATAAAGTGTTCCCCATCGCCGTGCAGTGCCATACGCGCTGCATTGATCGCTTTAACGGAAGCGATCGCATTACGCTCGATGCAAGGCACTTGAACAAGCCCGCCCACCGGGTCGCATGTTAAGCCCAGGTTATGCTCCAAGCCGATCTCAGCCGCGTTTTCCACCTGCCCCGGCGTGCCACCCAGCACTTCGGCTAGCCCAGCGGCTGCCATCGCGCAAGCAGAGCCCACTTCGCCCTGACAGCCTACTTCTGCGCCGGAAATAGAGGCGTTCTTCTTGCATAAAATACCGACCGCCCCAGCGGTAAGTAGAAAATCGACCACATCGGCCTCGCTCGCGTCGGGCTCAAACTTCAAGTAGTACGCCAACACAGCGGGCACAATGCCCGCCGCGCCATTGGTTGGCGCGGTGACCATGCGCCGACCTGCGGCGTTCTCTTCATTCACTGCCAGCGCAAACACATTGACCCAATCCATCACGGTAAAGCTCGACACGATCAAGCGCTGATTTTCCGGTGGATGGAGCAACTGTTGATGGAGCAGTTGCGCACGCCGACGTACATTCAAGCCACCGGGCAAATGGCCTGTCGCACGTAGGCCATTCTCAATGCTATCGCTCATGGCGTGCCAAATGGTCAGCAGCTCTTCTCGAATGACCGACTCGCTCCGCCAAGCCTTCTCGTTTTCAAGCATCAGTTGGCTAATGCGCAACTGATGCTGCTTACACAGGGCAAGCAGCTCGGCAGCGGTATTGAAAGGGTACGTCAACTGAGTGCTGTCTTCGCCTACTTCCCCAAGATCCGCCTTGGCTTGGTCGACATAGAAGCCGCCGCCAAGGGAGTAAAACGTATTGGTCGCTACCAGCGCGTCATCACAATAGGCGCTCAGCACCATGGCATTAGGGTGAAACGGCAGGCAGGTCTCATCCCACTGTACGTCGTTTGAAGCGTCAAAGGCGATCTGCTGACCATTAGCTAATAACAGCAGATCACCCTCCTCCAGTTGTTTTAACCGCGCTGCAATCGTGTCTGGGTCGATACTTTCTGGCGCTTCGCCCATCAACCCCATGATCACCGCCTGATCCGTCCCGTGCCCCACGCCAGTGGCAGCCAGCGAACCATGCAGTCGAACTACCACCTGGCTGACGCGGCTATCGCCAAGCGCAAGGGCAAAGTCGCGGGCGGCGCGCATTGGGCCCACTGTGTGGGAACTGGAAGGTCCGATGCCGATACGAAAAAGATCAAACACACTAATTGCCATGCCAATTAAGCCTCGAAACGTAGTTATTGCCTGTCTATTAGATACTTTGCAGGGGTGACGACCAAACGTCGAGCGATTTACCGCAATATGGGCGTGCCAACACACAAGTGTGACGATATAATGAACATTCACCCATGCATGTTTGTGCCTACAAATTGCGATGCTACTTACCCACAAAGGATGTTGGTATGTCTTCTCCCCCTCCCTGGCCAATAGGGTTTCAAATCATCTTAGTGCGTGCAGTGCTGTACGTGCTGTTTATCGGTGCGATTGCGCAAGGCGCTTACCTGGAAGCACTCTATCTACCTGAGGTAAGGTTTTCTGAGCTGGGCTTTACCGAGCTTACTCAAACCTTAGTGCTTGCCACCTGCTGTGCAATGCTGATTTATATTCGTCAAGTACTGAGAGTCTGGCCCACCCTCACCCTGCTACTACTGGCGTTTTTGGCCGCCTCACTGGTGCGTGAGCAAGATCACTTTTTAGATAACTATGTCGCGCATAACACCTGGAAGGTGCTTGTTGCACTGATTATTCTCCCCACGCTTTATTGGGTGGTTAAGCAGCGTCATCAATTCCTTGAAGAGTTTACCTACTACAGTAATACGCTTGCTTTTGGTTTGTTTACGGCTGGTGTTTTGACTACCTACATTTTCTCGCGCCTTTACGGGCGGCAAGAATTTTGGCAAGCCATTCTAGAAGACAGCTACTCGGGAACCTTTAAAAGCGTCGCAGAAGAAGTGGTTGAACTACTCGGTTACAGCCTAATTTTGATCGCTACACTGGAATTACTGTTACTTGCCCGACGCATTTATCGAGCCCGGCAGATAGCCACTTAAGCGCAGTAACGATCTCAACAACCGCCTCGATCACCCCAACAAAAAGCCCGCCGTTCAAAAAACGGCGGGCTTTTTACTTTCTATTTACCAATCACTATTCACTGCTTACGACATTTACTCGTCGAGGAACGAACGCAGCGGCTCAGAGCGGCTGGGGTGGCGCAGCTTACGCAGCGCTTTGGCTTCAATCTGACGGATTCGCTCGCGCGTTACGTCAAACTGCTTGCCTACTTCTTCCAGCGTATGGTCGGTATTCATATCAATACCGAAGCGCATGCGCAGCACTTTCGCTTCGCGGGCGGTCAAGCCGCCTAACACGTTACGGGTCGCTTCGATAAGACCTTCACCGGTGGCCATATCGATGGGCAGCAGCATTGTGCCATCTTCGATAAAGTCGCCCAAGTGTGAGTCATCATCGTCACCAATCGGCGTCTCCATGGAGATCGGCTCTTTGGCGATTTTGAGCACCTTGCGTACTTTATCTTCCGGCATTTCCAAACGCTCACCGAGTTCTTCCGGCGTCGGCTCACGGCCCATTTCCTGCAGCATCTGGCGCGATACGCGATTGAGCTTGTTGATCGTCTCAATCATATGTACCGGAATACGAATGGTGCGCGCCTGGTCAGCAATCGAGCGGGTTATTGCCTGCCGAATCCACCATGTGGCATAAGTCGAGAACTTATAACCCCGGCGATATTCGAACTTATCGACCGCTTTCATCAGACCAATGTTGCCTTCCTGGATCAAATCCAAGAACTGCAAACCGCGGTTGGTGTACTTCTTGGCGATCGAGATAACCAGACGCAGGTTGGCCTCAACCATCTCTTTCTTGGCGCGGCGAGCTTTTGCCTCACCAATCGAGAGCTTACGATTGACCTCTTTAAGATCGGCAACCGAGAGTTGCACCATGTCCTCTTCAAAGGCGATCTTACGCTGGGCACGGGCAATATCAGCGCGTAACGGCTCAAGACGGTCAGCGTATTTGCTCTGCGCTGCCTGGAAGTCATCCAACCAGGTTTTACGTGACTCATTGCCTGGGAACGACTTGATAAACGTTTTACGCGGCACCTTGGCTTTCTTGACGCACAGCTGCATGACCGCTTTTTCTTGGGCGCGCACCTGCTCAACGCTGATACGCACCTGACCAACTAAGCGCTCAAAGTGTTTGGGCACCAGCTTGATCGGCGAGAAGAGCACAGCTAAACGGGCCTGCTCCGCTTTGAGCTCGGCACTGCCACGGCCATGCTTGGCAAACGCCGCTTCGACTAAGGCGTTCTGCTCGCGAATTTGCTCAAAACGCGCACGCGCCTCTTCTGGATCCGGGCCACCTTCGCTGGCCGTGGCGTCTTCATCCTCATCGTCGCCGTCGCCTTCAACGTCCTCTCCAACTTCGGGCTCTGGCTCCGGTTCGGGTACTTCTGCCTCGGCAACACCGGGAATCCCCTCATCGGGATCGATGAAACCAGAAAACAGATCCGAAAGACGCCCTGGCGCTTCTTCATCCTGAGTAGCGTCGTAGGCGTCAAGAATGGACGCGACGGCACCCGGCAAATAGGCCAGAGACGACATCACTTCACGGGTGCCCTCTTCGATCCGCTTGGCGATTTCAATCTCGCCTTCACGGGTCAGAAGCTCAACCGTGCCCATTTCACGCATATACATACGTACCGGGTCAGTGGTGCGGCCTACATCGCTTTCCACGGCGGCAAGAGCCGCTACGGCCTCTTCCGCAGCGGACTCGTCCGTGGATTGATCCGACATCATCAAAGTGTCTTCATCAGGGGCTTCTTCAGCGACACTTATACCCATGTCGTTGATCATGCCAATGATGTCTTCCACTTGATCCGGGTCGGCGATATCCTCAGGTAGATGGTCGTTGACCTCGGCATAGGTCAGGTAACCCTGTTCCTTGCCTCGAGCGATCAACTCCTTCAGACGCGACTGCTGCTGCGCATTTCCAGCCATAGAAACCCTATCTCGACGAAGAAGAATGAAACACCTGGTGCGCTGAATCGATTAAACTCAACAAGCCGTACAGTATAGCGTAAATAGCAGGAAATTTTCCA
The DNA here is from genome assembly GCF_052379125.1 of Halomonas sp. AOP13-D3-9. NCBI lineage: Bacteria > Pseudomonadati > Pseudomonadota > Gammaproteobacteria > Oceanospirillales > Halomonadaceae > Halomonas > Halomonas sp. AOP13-D3-9. Next base: position 11,502 of record NZ_JBQSYH010000025.1, read on the forward strand.
GCATGACGTATTTGCGCGGTAATTCAGGTGTGTTAGTTTGTTCGGTTAGGCCAGCGCTCGGTGGCTGACCCTATATCTGGTGCTGAAACGCTAGGAATTCAACCCCCATCGCCCAAGACACCGCCTCATTGGCGCTGGGCAAGCTCCATTACCAGGCTTGCCAAACGTCGGCGCTGCTCCTTATCTAACTTTTGCCCGGCGCGCTCCTGCGCCAGCAACGCCGCGTACTCCTCTTGGGGAGAACGCTGGCGCTGAACGTACTGCAAGTGCTCCACCAAGCCCTTCAGCTCTTCTTCCCGATCTGCTTTGGGAATCAACAGCTCGCGCTTGGCGAAAACCGCTAAGGCCTGCCCCTGCTGGCTGCCCTGAAAATGCGCCAATACCACTTGTGGGCTGCGGTAGCGCCCCGCCTTGAGCAATTCGATCAGCTCGCGGCACAGCGGCGCATCGTCATCTTCCGGCAACCACTCCAAATGATCAGGCAGCGTGGCCACCAGATTGGGCTCATGCAGTAACAGCTGCACTATACGCCCAACCGGGGAGAGCGCCTGGGAACGTGAGCGCGATGAGCGGGCTGGCGCGGCCAAAACAGCGCCGGGCGCGGATGAGGCCGAATCGGGCTCCAACTGCTCTGCCTGCGCCTGCGAAGCATCAACTTGGGCGACGGATCGCCGCGACGCCAGGACACGCTTTTCGAGCAGCACTTTCAACTGCTCTTGTGCCAGCCCACTTCGCTTTGCCAATGATTCCAGCAGTAACGATTTGAGCATGCCTTCAGGCACTTTGTTCAATGCTTCAAGCACCTGACTGGCAAATCGCTCACGCCCTTCCACTGTATTCAAGTCGCGCCCTTGGGCTGCCTGCTCAAATAGAAACTCCGACAGCGGCATGGCACAAGTCACACGATCCTGAAATGCCTGGGTGCCTTCACGGCGCACCAGGGTGTCCGGGTCATCACCTTCGGGCAGAAACAGAAAGCGCGCTTCACGGCCATCAATCATTTGTGGCAGCGCGGTTTCCAGCGCCCGGCTGGCCGCCTGTCTTCCCGCACGGTCACCGTCAAAACAGAACACCACGCGACTCACCAGTCGAAATAGGCGGGTCAAATGATCTTCCGTGGTGGCGGTACCCAGCGTCGCCACGGCGTTATGAATACCGTATTGCGCCAGCGCCACCACATCCATATAGCCTTCGACCATAACCAACTGCTCAAGCTTGCTCGAGGCTTGGCGCGCCTCATACAAGCCGTATAGCTCACGACCTTTATGGAACACGGGCGTTTCCGGCGAGTTAAGGTATTTGGGCTGATCATCACCCATCACTCGACCACCGAAAGCAATCGTGCGGCCGCGCAGATCGCGAATCGGGAACATGACCCGATCACGAAAGCGGTCATAGGTACGTCCGGTATCTTCGCGGTGAATCAGCAGGCCATACTCCACCTGAACCGGTTCACCGATACCGCGCTCGCTAAGGTGCTGTTTAAGCGCCTCCCAGCCTGCCGGGGCATAGCCAATACCATAGGTCTTGATCACGTCGTCCGAGAGGCCACGACCCAACAGATAGCGTTGGGCAGACTGCCCTTCCTGCATCTTCAATCGCTCGCGATAAAAACTGGCGGCGAGTTCGAGCAGGTTAACGCCCTCTTTACGTTTCTTTTCACGCTGCTGAGCACGCGGGTCATCAGCGCCCTCACGCGGCACCTCAATCCCCAAGCGCCCGGCTAGCTGCTCTACCGCCTCAGGAAACGGCAGTTTGTCGTACTCCATCAAGAAGCGTAGTGCATTACCATTAGCTCCGCAGCCAAAGCAGTGATAAAACTGCTTATCAGCACTGACGGTAAACGATGGGGTTTTCTCTTGATGGAAGGGACATAGCCCAGAGTAGTTGCGGCCAGCCTTTTTAAGCTGCACACGCTCACCAACCACCTCGACCACATCAACGCGGCCTAACAGGTCATCAATGAAACGCTGTGGAATTTGGCCTGCCATGAACTACGGGCATCCTCGCGCAAAGCGCTAACTTTCGAGTCTGTTTTAAAAACCGCTCTTAACAACCCTGCTTAACGTCATCAGACCCATTGCCCGATCACCTTAAACAGCGACGGTCTTGAACGATCGCTTTGAAAAACGATGGCTTTAAAAACAACGGCTTTAAAAACAATAGTCAAAAACAAACGGCCACCTAGTGGCGGCCGCTTGGCATCCCTCTTGAGACGACCAGCTAACTGCTCCGGCCCCCTCGGGTACGGATCAATAGAGCCGTTCGAAACGCTTTTGCTCACGCTGCACTTTCTTAGCGTGGCGTTTTACGGCAGCTGCCGCTTTGCGCTTGCGCTCAGCAGTCGGCTTCTCATAGTGCTCGCGGCGGCGTACTTCAGAAAGAACACCGGCTTTTTCGCAAGAACGCTTGAAGCGACGCAGGGCGACGTCAAACGGCTCGTTATCACGTACTTTTACAGAAGGCATTAAGCACTCACCTACCTTAAGGAGTCTTGAGTTCGGATAGTACGTACACTGCGATATCGCGATTCATATTGCGACTAGCAACGCGGTGTACGACCCAGTTTTACAGCGCACAGTAGTTTAGTCGCCGTTGGCCATCATTGCAAATGCTTACGCTGACCTGCTGCGACAATGTTAGACTACTGCCCTTATGATTTTCACTTTTACATCTTTTGAATAGCCTTTGAGAGTCCCTCTTTATGCGTGTTCTGGGCATTGAAACATCCTGCGACGAAACGGGTGTCGCGCTTTACGACACCTCGCTAACTGGCGGCCAGGGGCTGCTTGCCGACGCGCTATATAGCCAAATCGCCATGCACGCGGAGTTTGGCGGCGTGGTGCCCGAACTCGCCTCTCGCGATCACACCCGCAAACTGCTGCCGCTGATTGAGCAGGTGCTCAGCGACGCCAAACTGACGCGCCGCGACCTGGATGGCATCACTTACACCGCTGGGCCGGGTTTGGTCGGCGCATTAATGGTGGGTGCCAGCACCGCTCACGGCATGGCCCGCGCCCTAAACATCCCGGTGCTCGGCGTACACCATATGGAAGGTCACCTGCTGGCACCGATGCTGGAAGATGAGCCCCCCGAGTTCCCCTTTGTGGCGCTGCTGGTATCCGGCGGCCATACCCAGCTCGTCGAAGTTCAGGGGCTGGGCCGCTATCAGTTGCTCGGCGAATCGGTGGACGATGCCGCAGGGGAAGCCTTTGACAAAGCCGCCAAGATGCTTGGGCTGGCCTACCCAGGCGGCCCCCAGGTCGCCAAGTTAGCAGAACAGGGCGACCCCAAGCGCTTTCGTTTCCCGCGCCCCATGACCGACCGCCCAGGGCTTGATTTCAGTTTCTCGGGCTTAAAAACCCACACCATGACGGCTATTCGCCAATTGGAAACCGCCTATCAACTCGACGATCAGGCCCGCGCCGACGTTGCCCGCGCCTTTGAAGAGGCGGTAGTCGATACGCTGGTGATCAAGTGCCGTCGAGCGTTGGATCAAACCGGCTTGAAGCGCTTAGTGGTCGCGGGAGGAGTGAGCGCCAATCATCGCCTGCGCGAACGGCTGCAAATTGAGTGTGAAAAACGGCAGGCCCGTGCCTACTACCCACGCGGGCGTTTCTGCACCGACAATGGCGCCATGATTGCCTACGTAGGCGCTCAACGCCTAGCCGCGGGCGAGTGTGATATTCCCGGCATGATGCAGGCGACGCCCCGCTGGCCGCTGGATCAGTTGACACCGCCAGCCTCACGCTAAGAACCGCGAAACGGCGGTTCCTCGCCGCTTCGCAGTCGGCGAATGTTAAGCCCATGGCGGGCCAGTACCAGCAGGCTAAAGCCACCCACCACCATGACATACTCCGGGGCTAACCAGATACAAGCTAGCGGCGCCACTAAGGCACTCAACAGCGAGGCCAGCGCCGCCGTTTTAAGTCGCCACGCCAACAGCGACCAAACAACCGCGCTTAGTAGCGCCACATAAGGCACCAACACCAGCAGCACACCAAAGGCACTGGCGACCGCCTTTCCGCCGCGAAAGCCATGCCATAGTGGAAAGCTGTGACCTAGCAATACCGCCAACCCGACCAGTCCCTGCAGCCATACCGGACAACTGGTCAACTTTGCGCCGAGTACGGCGGGCATCGCTTTTAAGGCGTCTAATAGCAGTGTCGCTGCCGCTAAGCGGGGGCCATAGAGGCGCAGCACGTTGGAAAAGCCAGGGTTAAACGAGCCATGGTGACGAGGGTCACCCACGCCAGCCAGTCGACAAACGCTCAGCGCTGCCAGCCAACTGCCGCTAAAATACCCCACCACTATCCAACCCATGGCTGTATGCTCGCTTTATAGGCCATCTCGATAACCCGGCTGACTGTCGTTAAACCCCATCCTAACGTACAATCGCCCGCTTGTTACCGTAGGGGGAAGCTGGATGGATCGTATTTTTATTGAAGCGTTAAGCGTCGACACCGTCATTGGTGTCTACGATTGGGAGCGCTCGATTCAACAGTCGCTAAGCCTAGACTTGGTGCTGGCGACCGATATTCGCTCGGCGGCAGCCACCGACGAATTACACCTCACCCTGGATTACGCCGCTATCTGCCAGCGCATTCAGCAGTTTGCCGACGCCCATCAATTCGCCCTGGTCGAGACCTTTGCCGAACGGCTCGCTGAGTGCCTGCGGACGGATTTTCCGATCACCTGGCTGCGCTTAACGGTGCGTAAACCGGGGGCAGTCCCCAACGCCGCCAGCGTCGGCCTGGAAATTACCCGCGGCTGCCTGCCGGAGGCGGCCCAGGAGACCAACGCATGAACCTGGTGACGGTCAGTTTAGGCAGCAACATCCACCCCACCCGGCATATTCGCTGCTGCCTTGATGCGCTTGCCGATACCTTCGGCCCCCTACAAATCTCTCGGGTGTTTGAAAGCGAGCCGGTCGGTTTCGCCGACAGTCGCAATTTTTACAACCTGGTAGTGGCGTTTCACAGCGCTTGGACGCCCGGCGAGCTTCAGGCGTGGGGTAAGCAGTTGGAAATTGAGCATGGCCGCCTGCCCGATATTGCTAAATTCAGCCCTCGTGCGCTGGATATCGACTTGCTCACCGTGGGCAGTCTTTGTGGCACTGTTGACGATGTTGCCCTGCCGCGCGGCGAAATCACCCATAATGCGTTTGTTTTGCAACCGCTTGCAGAGCTATTGCCTGAACAGCGCCATCCCCGCTGCGGCACCCCTTATGCCGCGCTATGGAACGCCTTCGAACTAGGCAGCCAGCGCCTATGGGCCGTCGATTTTAGTTGGCGTGGCCGCTGGATCTCCCAAGCCGACCAACAGCCCCTTCTTGCGGCGGCACGCCGGTAACTAATACGCTAGCGCAGTCGTCACCGCCTGCCCGCGCCGCTCACGCAAGGCTTCTCCCAACGCGGCCCCTTGATACCCCTCGGCTATTAACGCCTGAGGGCTAACCTCCCGGGCAGCCTGCCAGGCGCTTGCGAGTTGCCCAACCTGCTCAGGCGCCAGCACCTTGACTAGCGCTAGCTGCGCCTCGACCTGCTCGGGCTTACGCCAGCCATCCAAACGCTCCAGCCAGCGCAGCACGTTAGGGCCATCTAGTGTGGCGGCAAGCAATGCATGCGTAAGCGCGGTATGGCGAGCAAGCTGAGCAACGGCGTTGGGCAGCTTGAGTCGCGCTGCCAAAGCCTCGCGCTGCTCAGCCGTTAACGGCGACACCAACTGCGCATAGCGCCAGTGAGCCACTGCCAGCGAGCTGCTGACAGGCGCCTGAGCTAACGCTGCCAAGCCCTTTATGAGCGCCTCGCCCAGCAATTCTGGCCACCAAACGGTGAGAGCGTCGCAGCGCTCAAGGGTGGTGAAGTAGACCTCTGGACTCGGCTCGCCTAGCGCTTTCTCCGTTTCAACCCAGACCCGCTCGGCGGCCAGATGCTCAAGTTCACCGCTGTGACTCACTTGACGCATCAGCGCCAGGGTTTCAGGGGCAATGGTAAAGCCCAACGCTGCATAGCGGGCCAAAAAGCGCGCGGTACGCAGTACCCGCAGCGGGTCTTCGCTAAACGCTGCGGAAATATGCCGAAGCACGCGCTGTTCGATATCGCCTTGACCATTAAACGGGTCGGTTAATTCACCCTCGGGGCTCTGGGCAATGGCGTTAATGGTTAAATCACGCCGCAGCAGATCCTCTTCCAGGCTGACATCGGGGCTGGCGTGTACTTCAAACCCCGCATAGCCATGGCCAGACTTGCGCTCGGTGCGTGCCAGGGCGTATTCCTCGGCCGTATCCGGATGCAGAAAGACCGGAAAGTCGCGCCCCACCGGTTTAAAGCCGCGCTTGCGCATGTCGGCTGGTGTGGCGCCCACAACGACCCAGTCATTGTCGTAAACCGGCCAGCCCAGCAGCGCATCGCGCACGGCACCGCCGACCCGATAGACGTTTAGGCCCGCCAAGCGGGAATCAGCACGTTGCTGAGTATGTTTTTTTTCCATTCAGATTTTATCTTCCCTGTTGACTGGGCACGCTGGTTCGCTCGCCGCTATCCAGATTGAGTGCGGTTAAGCGACCGCCCCAAACGCAGCCCGTATCCAGCGCCTCAACGGGCACCTGCGCCCGAGGAGTATGCCCCTCTAGCGCCGCCCAGTGGCCGAAGAGCAGCCGGGTGTCATCGCTCCGTGGATATTGAAACCAGGGCAAAAAGCTCTCCGGGGCGCTATCAAGCCCCTCTTTGGCGGCAAACTCCAAACGCCCCTGGGCATCAATAAAGCGCATCCGGGTCAGTACATTGACCGTCAGGCGCAGGCGATCCATGCCGTCTAGATCGTCGCGCCAGACATCCGGCTGGTTGCCAAATAGCTGGGTTAAAAACTCACCGGATGTTTCGCTGGCAAGCGCCGTCTGCACTTCCCGCCCAAGCGCCTCAGTCTGGGGAATGCTCCACTGGGGAAGCAGCCCCGCGTGGGTCATCAGCGTACCGTTTTCAAACACGCTAAGCGGCTGGCTCTGCAGCCAATCCAGCAGCGCTTCGCGGTCAGGGGCATCAAGAATACCGCTCAGGGTATCGTTTTTTTTCAGCTTGCCGCCGCCACGGGCCACCACCAGCAAATGGAAATCATGGTTGCCCAATACGCTGCGGGCGGCGCCACCCAGCGCGCGCACTTCGCGCAGGCACGCTAACGACCCTGGCCCACGATTAATCAAATCGCCCACTAGCCATAGCGTATCCCGCGCGGGGTTGAAGCTGAGCTTTTCAAGCAGGGCTACAAATTCGGCGTGACAGCCGTGCAGATCGCCGATCGCATAGGTGCTCATGCGCAAGGCCTTCTTCATAAAATAAGTGGACTAATACTACCACTTCACCGATACCCTCTGCCTGTTGTGGGCGGTGTATATTAATGATTAGCACTGGTGAAAAGGGTTAACCTGGATCACTATAAAAAGTACGCTTTGACGTTCTTAAGCCATTCGATACTTAGCCACCTGGTAATAACTGTTAGGGAAAACGATACGCCTATGACAATGGATCATTCTCGACGCGGGCTGCTGCGGGCGGCAACGCTGGCGGGCCTGGGTGCCCTCATACTTCCCGGCACAGCGCTTCTTCCTGCCGCACGTGCCGCTGCTCCCAAGCTTGCCCCGCCATACGTTGCGGTGACGGTTAATGGCTGGCTACTGAACAGCAGTGACCGCTGATGTATATCGCCTTTGAGGATATCAGCGAACACAGCGACGCCTGGGATGTCTGCATTATCGGCGCGGGTGCGGCCGGCATTTCCATGGCTGTTACCCTGGCGGATAGGGGGCATCGCGTACTGCTCTGTGAAGGTGGCGATGCGGACTATAGCGAACGCTCCCAAGAGTGCTACCAAGGCGACGTCGTCGGCGACCCCTATATTCCTCTGTATGGCGCTCGGCTGCGACATTTGGGTGGGTCGACCAACCACTGGGGCGGTATTTGTCGCCCCTTGGATCGCTACGACTTCAATGCCAAAGCCGCCGCCAGCGAAACCGCCTGGCCAATAGGCCGCAATGCGCTAGCTCCTTACTACAGCGCGGCCGTTAACATGCTTGGTCTGGAGCCCACGCCAGCCGATCATTTGATCCCTGAGGCAGGGTTAAAGCGCATCTATTTTTCGCTGGGTCACCCCACCCGCATGAAAGAGAAGTATGCCGCAACGCTGAGCGATTCGGTCACTCTGGAGTGCTGCCTAACAGCCAACTTGGTGGCATTGGAAACCCAGGCTGGCAAGGTCACTGGTGCGACTTTTAAAAACTACCAAGGCGACGTTCGAAGTGTTCAGGCGCGCTACTTTGTACTCGCCTGCGGCGGCATCGAAAACTCGCGCCTGCTGCTGTGGTGCAACCAGCAACTAAATGGCCAGCTAATCCCCCAAGCTAACACCTTAGGGCGCTACTGGATGGAGCACCCCCACGCCACGGTGGGCAAGGCGCTGCTATTTGAGCCCGCCGCCCTGGGCTTGGACGACGAGTACAATGTTTTCCTCTCCCCTACCGCTGACGCCATCAACACACGGCAAATACTTAATTGTGGGCTGCGTTTGCACCGCATGAACGCTGAAGCCACCCAGGAGCTGATTGACGAGCTCGCTGATCAGGCGCCCACGCTGGCTGGCCGACTGCGAGTCTGGCAGGCTCAAGGCCGGGTCATCCACGGCGCAGTGCTAAGAGCCGCCTGGGAGCAGGAACCGCGCTATGAAAACCGTATTGAGCTAAGCGATGAGCTGGATAAACTGGGGGTACCCAGGAGCCGCTTGGTATGGCGGCAATCTGAGTTAGATCGCCGCACCATTCGCGAGAGCATGTTGCTGCTGGGAGAGTATCTTCGCGATCACGAGGTAGGAAGGCTGCAACTTGCCGACTGGCTAGCCGCTACGCCTGTGGAACTGCCCACCGATGGCGAACTGGCAGGGCGTCACCATATGGGTGGCACGCGCATGAGCCTAAATGCCGCGGAAGGTATCGTTAACGCCGACTGCCGCCTATTTGCCCAGGATAACTTTTACGTGGCGGGCTCCAGCGTGTTTGCCAGCGCGGGGCACGCCAACCCCACGTTGACGCTAGTGCAGTTGGCTCTGCGGCTTTGCGACCATCTAGAGAGTGAACTAACGCGGAGCGCCTAGTGGAGTTGGAGCGGTACGGCCAATCTAAATGGCGTAATCGCCACCTCAAAAACACGCTGGGTGGAGGTGTCTAACAGCGTATAGGCGCCTTCCATAACGCCCACCGGGGTCTGGAGAATCGCCCGGCTGGTGTAGCGAAAGCTTTGGCCAGGACCGATCAGTGGCTGCTGGCCGACGACGCCTTTGCCGCGCACTTCTTGGTACTCGCCTCCGCCCTGGGTGATTTTCCAGTAGCGCGCCATAAGCTGAACGCTGTGGGGGCTTTGATTGTGCACGGTCACGGTATAGCTGAACACGTAGCGTGACTCGCCATCGTTCGACTCATCGGCACGGTAGCCCGGCACAACGCTTACTTTGATCGCTAGATCACTCACGATTGGCTGCCCCGCTCACCGCTTGCTTGCCCGTCGGCGGCAACACGGTTGGCAATGGCCACGTACTCCGCTACGGTCAAGGTTTGCGGACGGCGAATGGGATCAATGCCCAAGTCTTCCAGGGTAGCGGCACTCACCCGCCCTTTAAAATTATTGCGCAGCGTTTTGCGCCGCTGGCCAAAGGCGAACTTGACCAGTTCAAACAGCAGCGCTGGATCATCCGCGGTATGGGGCAGCGTTTCATGGGGGGTTAGCCGCACGATAGCCGAGTCGACTTTGGGGCGTGGCACGAAGGCTTCCGGTGGCACAATAAACAGCTGTTCGACCTGACAATAGTATTGGGCCATCACCGAGAGGCGCCCCCAGTCAGCGCCGCCCGGCTCTGCCGCTAAGCGTTCAACTACCTCTTTTTGCAGCATAAAGTGCATATCTTCTATGGCACTTCCTGCCGCCAGCAGATGAATGATCAGCGGTGTGGAGATGTTATAGGGCAAGTTACCCACCACGCGTAGCGCAGGCCCGTCGCCCTTAAGCGCGGCAAAATCAAACTTCAGCGCATCGCCTTCATGGATAATAAAGTCAGGGTAGTTAAAAAACTGCACTCGCAGGCCCGGGATTAGGTCACGATCCAGCTCAATCACTTCTAAATGCCCTGCGGCTTCCAGCAGCGGCTCAGTCAGCGCTCCCTGGCCTGGGCCGATTTCGACCAGGCGATCGGTTGAGCGCGGACCAACGGCGCGAACGATCCGCGAAATAATGCCGAGGTCGCGTAAAAAGTTCTGACCAAAGCGTTTACGAGCGCGGTGTTGGGGCACAGTAGACATCAAACGGTGTTCCTTGGAGTGCGGATTCAATCGGGGGATTTTACAGACAGCCGCTGCGCGGCTAGACGGCGCGCAAGGGTGATAGCGACGTTTAGGCTGCCGGGATCTGCCACGCCTTTGCCAGCCAGATCCAGCGCGGTGCCATGGTCGACCGAAGTGCGTACCCATGGCAAGCCCAGGGTAATGTTAGCGGCCTGGCCAAAGCCTGCGTATTTTAACACCGCCAAGCCCTGGTCATGATACATCGCCAGCACTGCATCGACACCGGCCAGGTGCCTGGGGGTAAACAGCGTATCGGCAGGCAAGGGGCCAAGGATATCCATCCCCTCCGCACGCAGCGCATCAAGGGCGGGGATAATAACATCCAGCTCCTCGCGCCCCAGGTGGCCATCCTCTCCAGCGTGAGGGTTTAAGCCGCACACCGCAATGCGTGGCTGGGCAATCCCAAACTGGCGCTGCAAATCGGCCGCCAGCAGACGGCTGATACGGGTTACCCGCTCAAAGGTGATAGCGTCGGCAACATTGCGCAGCGGCAAGTGGGTGGTCACCAGTGCCACACGTAAATCTCCGCTGCCCTGCCAGCCTGGGGAGCTGGCATGCAGTGCCGCGTCGGTGGCCAGCATCATGACCACCTCATCGACGCCACAGGCATCGCGCAGCCACTCGGTGTGGCCGGTAAAGTCTGGATAGCCACCCTCGATAATTACGCCTTTGTGCAGCGGTGCCGTGACCATGGCCGCCGCCAAGCCCCTTTGGCAAGCATCCACAGCCAACGCCAGGGTAGCCAATACATAGTCAGCGTTGGCCGAATCAAGAACCCCTGGCACAGCAGGCGCATGGAGCGCCACCGGCCAAACCGGCAGCACGTTGGTGCCGTATGGACACTCGCCTAGCAAACACTCAATCACCGTAACGTTTAACTTAAGCGCGGCTGCGCGCTGGCGCAGCATATCCGGGTCGCCAATCGCTACGGTACCCGCGGGGAGGATCCCCTGGACCACTAGCAACAGCATTAGCTCGGGGCCAATGCCCGCCGGCTCGCCGGTGGTCACCACTACCGGCAGCTCGCTATCGGAAGATAAAGTGCCCACTACCATTAGAGTCGAATATCAACAAAGGCTTGGGAGCGAATCTCTTGTTGCCAGGTCTCTAACTCTTCGTTCGCGCGACGCTGGAAGATCGCTTGACGCACCTGCTCACGCTGGCTCTCTTGGGTAACGTTTTGACGACGACGCTCCTCTACCTCAATCACGTGGTAGCCAAACTGAGAGCGTACCGGCTGGGATACCTGGTTAACGTCCAGTTCACGCATCGCTTCTTCAAAGGCGGGAACGGTCTGCCCTGGACGAACCCAGCCCAGTTCGCCGCCGTTGAGGGCCGTGCCACTGTCATCGCTATACTCACGTGCCACCGAGGCGAAATCTTCGCCTTGCATCAATTGCTGGCGAACTTCTTCCGCTCGCGCCCGGGCTTGGTTTTCATCACGGTTCGGGGTCAGCGTAATCAGCACGTGGCGGGCGCGGGTCTCTTCGATAAAGTTCTGCTCACCGGACTGGCTTGGCTGCTGGTTTAGAAAGCGCTCAACGTCACGGTCACTGACCGATACGCGGTTACTGATTTGGCGCTGCTGCACCTGGCGCATCAGCATTTCGCGGCGAATATCTTCTCGCACGCTGGCCAGCGTCATACCGTCTGCTTCCACGGCATCGGCAAACTCATCCAGCGTCATGCCATTGGATTCGGCGATTGAGCGAACCTGTCTGTTTAGCTCGGTGTCATCGATGCTCAAATTGGCATCTTTGGCCATCTGCAGTTGAATATCTTCCATCACCATACGCTCAAGCACCTGTCGCTCCAACTGGGAGCGCGGCGGAAGATTACCACCCTGGGCTTGTGCCTGCTGCTCGACTTGCGCCATGCGATCATCTAGCTCGCTGCGCATGATCACATCGTTATTAACCACGGCAACAACGCTGTCTAGCGCCTGGCGCTGGGTGGACTGGAAGTTCTGCGCCTGTAGGGCTAGCGGGGCCAGCGCAAGGCCTGCGCCTACACACAACGCGAGCAGGCTACCAGCAGAGAGCTGTTTCATACGGCCTAGCAGGGGCTTTCTCATTTTCATAACAAACGTCTCTTTCATTAGCTTCATTAGCCATTCGATGGAAGTCATTTACAGGGCAGTCGGACGATAGCCAGGAATGGTCTGCTCAAAATAGCTATCCGCATCCTGACCAACGCCGCCTAGACCACGGAATACGAAGCGCAAAAATAGCCCACGATCATTAAAATCATCATCAATGGGGGCGGTGTCATTGTCGTCTACCCATTCGCGCCACACCAACTGCAGACCATAGCAGCAGTTGTTCCACTGCACGCCTGCCAACTGCTCCAGGGAGCGCTCATTGGCTTGATCGTGCAGGTAGCGGCCAATCAAATCAATGTTGGTCGTGGCTTTCCAGGCAAACGAGAGATCCCACTCTTCGCGGTTATAGTCGCGGAAGCCATCGTCGCCCGGCAATACGCCTGGGTCGAACCCTTCGATCTCCCAACGGTAGCCAAGGTTCACTACATGCCCTTCCGGGTGCCGATAACCGACATCAATGCTTGAACGTTCGGTACGCTCACGGTGATCATCGTAGAGCCATTCTGCTCCACTGCTCCAGCGATCATTGATCTGCCAATCAAGACGTGACACCAACGGCGAACGAGCCCGAGTGGCTTGGTAGCGGCTTTCCGGATTGACGCTGGCATTATCTTCTGGCCGATCCGGCAGCGTATCAGCATCGCCTTCGCTATCGATGCGGCGATCCTCAAAGTAAACACTCTGGCCTACCCCGAACGAGAGCCGGTCACGACCGGAGGCATCTTCCAGTAGCCGCGACTGCACCCCGTATGAGAGCCGGTTGAGATCGCCCACCCGGTCGGTGCCGGAAAAGCGCTGGGCTGACCAGAGCTGATCCCAGGAGAAAGCGCGCTCGCGGCTGTCAAAGTCAGGCAGTTCGCTCTGATCGGTACGCGGCACGTAAGCGTAGTTCAAGCGCGGCTCCAAGGTTTGCCGATAGTCGCGCCCTCCCAGGGCGAGCTCACGCTCAAAGACGAGCCCGCTGTCAATGGAGGTCAACGCAACACTGCGGCTGGGTGAGTCGCTACGCTGGGTGTCGCGCTCGCCATAATCCAGTTCATAGGCGGTGTTCCATAGCTCGGTGCGCGGCTCAAGGTGCCCCCAGGGCCGTTCAAAACGCCAACCAACCGCAGGCGATAGGTGCAAACGGCTACCGGTGGCCGCTTCACGCTCTGGCACGCGGCGCTCATCCACATCGCGCCAAAAATAGGTCGCGTTCGATCGCCACTGGGTATATAGCCCGTTGTCGAACTGCCAATTGGCATTCGCGCTCAGACTCGGCAGTTGATAGAAGGGTTTATCGCTATCGCTCAGCGGGTCTTCCAAGCGTTGGAAACCCTGGGCGCGGGCATCCAACTGCCAACGCTGGCCGCGGTAATCAACCTGGGCCAACCGCTCCATGCTGACGCGGTCACTGTCGCCAAACTCGCCACCAAAGTCATCGAAATAGCGCCCGTCACTGGCCGCCCCGTAGCGCAGCCGGTAATTACTGCGCTCGTTTACCCGTCCTGCATGACGGGCATCTACATACCAGCGATCATCACCCTCGAAGCGGTTTTCATTGCCGCCAGAGCCGCCGTTATCGCTATTTAAATAGCCGCCTTCAACGATGCCTGCGCTCTCCTCAAACAGGTAGCGGTACTCACCGTTCATTAGCAGCCCGCGATCACTCATCCAGCGCGGTGTGATCGTCGCATCGTGGTTAGCGGCGATATTCCAATAAAACGGTTGGGCGTAGTCGAAACCGTCCGTTGAAAAACCAATCGACGGGGACAGCAGCCCCGTGTGGCGGCGATCGTCGATGGGAAAGCGTAGCCAAGGCCAGTAAAATACCGGCACATCTTTCACCTCCAAGCGGGCATGCCGCGCGGTGCCAAACCCTTCGGCCTGATTCAAGCGAATATCACTGCTGACCAGCTGCCAGCTATTGGCGCCCGGGTCGCAGGTGGTAAAGCTTGCGTCTTGCAGGCGGTACTCATTTTCCCCGGTCTGCTCTAGCTGACTGGCCTGACCACGCAGATGCTGCTCGTAGAGCACATAGTGACTATTGCCCAGGGTGGCGCGGTCTTCGTTTAGCCTCAGCATCGCCTGCTCGCCACGCACTAAAGCGCGACCATCACGGATGGCGATATTACCCTCTGCATCGACCTGCTGGCGGTCAGCAGGTAAAAACACACGCTCGGCTTCCACTTCTTCATTGCCGCGGCGCAGCACTACATCACCACGTAACAACGCCTCGCCGTCGGCGGCATAATCGACGTCGCTGGCCTCTAGCGAGAGCGTTTCCGGGTTATCTGCCGCTGGCAAGCGGTAGTTGGGCATGACGTAGCGCCCACGGCACAACTGGTTAGCCGCTTCCTCTTCCCCCCAGGGTTGCCAATCCAACGCTTCAGCGGACATGGTTTGACCCTGAGCCACCGCCGTAAACGAGGCGCCAGCAAGCAAACTGCCCATCAGCGTATGCGCAACCGGCAAGGTGCGCGAAAATCGCTTGCCCATGTTCGTTATCCTTGGCATCCAGAATCGGTATTATACAGCCCGCATGATGCCCGACCAGCAAGGAGCTTGCATGTCCTCATATCGGATTAACGCCCTCACCCTGTGGGCTGCCCAACAAAATGGCCTATCCCAGGCCGATATTTCACTTTCATCTGCCGTGGGCGATGCAAGTTTTCGGCGCTATTTTCGCCTTACGCTACCCGACGGCACCACCCAGGTGGTTATGGATGCCCCGCCTGAGCAAGAGGACTCCCAGCCATTTGTGACCATCGCCCAGCGCTGGCGCAGCGCCGGACTGCCGGTCCCCAAGGTGCACGCTGCTAACCTGGCGGACGGCTTTCTGCTGCTTGAAGACTTGGGCAATACGCCACTGCAGCGTTTATTTAGCGACGACGCGACCACACAGACCTACCATGTACAGGCTCTCACGCTGATCGCCGAGCTGCAAAACCGCGTAGGCCCCGACTCACTGCCGGTTTATGATACGGCACTGCTGGGCCGCGAGCTCGACCTGTTTCCCGAGTGGTGTCTTAGTGCCTGGTTAAGGCTGCCGCCGCCGGAAAGCTGGCACGCCGTTCGCGAGCAGCTAATCCAGCACGCTTTAGCGCAGCCGGTAGTGACTGTGCACCGTGATTTTGATGCCATGAACCTGATGATGCACGACCAGCGGCTGTTTATGATCGACTTTCAGGACGCGGTGGCGGGCCCGCTTAGCTACGATTTAATCTCGCTGCTACGGGGGCGCTACTGCCGCTTTAGCAGCGAGCAGTTTGCCGACTTTGTCGATACTTTTTATCGCCAGGCCCGTAACGACGGCCGACTTTCCAGCAGTGTGGATTTTGCCACTTTTCTATCCCAGTGCCACGCCATGGCCGCCCAACGTACACTAAAAGTGTTGGGAATTTTCTGCCGTTTAACCCTGCGCGATCAAAAAAGTGGCTATCTGGAGCGCTTACCGCACTTTCTGGATCATCTGGAAGATAGTCTGTCGTTCCTGACCGAACAGGCGGAGTTCGCGGAGTGGGTTAAACTCACCTTACGGCCTGCCATTATGCAACGACTAGCGAAAATACCGTCATGAAAGCGATGATTTTAGCCGCGGGTCTGGGCAAGCGGATGCGCCCGCTCACCGACCACTGCCCCAAGCCGCTGCTGCCCGTGGCGGGCAAGCCGCTGATTGTGCACCATCTTGAGCGTCTTCGTGAGGCGGGTATTCATGAAGTGGTCATCAACGTTAGCTACCGTGCAGAGCAGATTATCGCAGCACTCGGCGACGGAGAGGCCTACGGGCTACGGATTCACTGGAGCCGGGAAACAGCGCCGCTGGAAACCGGCGGCGGTATTCAGCAAGCGCTGCCACTGCTGGGCGATGCGCCGTTTCTGCTCGTCAACGGTGATGTTTGGTGCACAGCGTTTCCCGGCAAACACGCGTTGCAAGGCGACTATCTGGCGCACTTGGTGCTGGTGGCAAACCCGCCACACCACGCGAATGGGGATTTTGGCCTCGAGGATGGGCGCGTTAACCAAACCAGCGCTGAGCGCTTAACCTATTCAGGCATCGGTGTGATTCACCCCGCCCTGCTAGCCGGTCAGCCCCAGGGCGCCTTTGCACTGGCGCCACTGCTCCGAGCTGCCATTGCTAACCAACGGGTAAGCGGGGAACGTTACACTGGCCTCTGGGTCGATGTGGGCACCCCTGAACGCCTGGCCACGCTGGAAAGCCAGCTACAGGGCAAAGGGAGGTAGTCTATGCATCCGCGCTATTTAAGTGAGGCAATCGCTGACACGCCACTGGTAGCGGTCTACGGCACGCTGAAACAAGGCTGCAACAATGCCCACTGGCTGAATGGTGCCACACTGCTAGGGAGCGACGTTGCCTCAGCGCTCACGCTCTACGATATTGGCCCCTACCCCGGTGCCAAATGGCAGCCGTCAAAAGGAGTCACCCTTGAGGTCTATCGGATCAACATTGACCACTTGGCCCAGCTAGACCGGTTAGAGGACTACCGCGTTGATGCCCCGACCCTGGGCGAATATGACCGCCAGCAGATAACCACCTGTTTTGGCCTTGCCTGGGTGTATCTATACAATCCCAGCGTGGTGGGTAAACCAGCCATTGTTCAAGGTGGCTGGCACATGCCGAACATTAACAATGTTCAACAGCGGCGCTGAGGAGAGGCGCGCAGGCCAAGAAATGTTATGCTGCGCGACTTACCTTTCGTCGCCTAGATGAGGAGAGCAGCGTGAAAGCACGGGTAAAATGGACAGAAGGCCGCCAATTCGTGGCGGAATCCGGTAGCGGGCACAGCGTTGTGATCGACGGCCCGCCCGACCACGGCGGCCGCAACACAGGGCCTCGCCCAATGGAAATGCTATTAATGGGCATGGGCAGCTGCACCGCGTTTGATATCTTGAATATTCTGGATAAAGCGCGTGCCGATGTGACCGACTGCGTCGCTGAGCTAGACGCCGAACGCGCCGATGAGGTGCCCGCTGTCTTTACCAAGATCCACGTCCATTTCGTGGTAACCGGACGCGCGCTGAAAGAGAAGCAGGTTGCCCGCGCGGTTGAACTCTCCGCTGAAAAGTACTGTAGTGCATCGATCATGCTCGTTAACGGCGGCGTTAAGATCACCCATTCCTTTGAGATTATTGACGAGGTTCGGACGTGACCGACAATCTCCGACTCCACGGGTTTAACAACCTGACCAGCTCGTTAAGCTTTAACATTTACGACATCTGTTATGCCAAAACCGAAGAGCAGACGGCGGCTTACATCGACTATATCGATGAGCTCTACAACGCCGAACGTTTAACGCAGATTCTTAAAGACGTCACCAACATTATCGGCGCCCATGTGCTTAATATCGCCCGCCAGGACTACGAGCCCCATGGCGCCAGCGTGACGATATTGATTGCCGAACATGAGCTTGACGAGGCGGCACCCGAACAAGTGAAGCCGGGCCCCGGACCGCTGCCTGAGACGGTGGTTGGACACCTGGACAAAAGCCACGTCACCGTGCACAGCTATCCTGAATCGCACCCTGACAACGGCATCAGCACCTTCCGTCTGGATATCGATGTCTCCACTTGTGGTCATATCAGCCCGTTAAAGGCACTGAACTACTTGATCCACAGTTTCGACTCCGACATTGTTACCATGGATTACCGGGTGCGCGGCTTTACCCGCGATGTGGATGGCAAAAAACTGTTTATTGATCACGGCATTACCTCCATCCAAGACTACCTTGCTGAAGACACCAAGCATGCGTATCAAATGATGGACGTTAACGTGTATCAGGAAAACATGTTCCACACCAAAATGCTGCTCAAAGACTTCGCGCTGGATAACTACCTATTCGGCACATCGCGTCGCGACATTACCTTTGAAGAAGCCCGCGACATTGAGGGCCGGCTGCGTAAAGAGATGCTGGAAATTTTCTACTCCCGCAACCTGGAGTAAGCGCCGCCCAGAAATGCCAAAAAGCCAGCTAACGCTGGCTTTTTT
This sequence comes from Halomonas sp. AOP13-D3-9, assembly GCF_052379125.1. Taxonomy (NCBI): domain Bacteria; kingdom Pseudomonadati; phylum Pseudomonadota; class Gammaproteobacteria; order Oceanospirillales; family Halomonadaceae; genus Halomonas; species Halomonas sp. AOP13-D3-9. The sequence continues at coordinate 29,970 of NZ_JBQSYH010000025.1, forward strand.
TATGGCTAACAACAGTGAGATTAATAAACGCTGGGCTCACCTTCGGGGCGGGTTTTAAAACGCCGATGCAGCCAGAGGTACTGCTCGGGGTGCTTGCGAATGGCCAACTCAATAAACTGGTTGATCCGCGTGGCATCGGCCACTTCATCGCCACTGGGAAAGCCTTCCAGGGCGGGCAGGCTTTCAATCGTATAAGTCGCGTTATCCGGGTTGCGGTGAAACATCATTGGCACCACCAGTGCGCCGGTCATACGCGCCAGTTTGGCCGTCAAACGAATAGAGGCTGCCTGCTGGCCAAACAGCGGTGCAAACACACTCACATCACGACCAAAATCCTGATCTGGGGAGTACCACACCATGCGCCCCATCTTAAGCTGACGCACCGCGCCGCGCAGATCATAACGGTCAATGGCGACACCAAAATTGCGCCCACGGGCTCGGGTCATAAAGCGCTCAAACAGCGGGTTATTATGCGGGCGATAGACCGCATCGGCAGAGAAAAACAGCGCGTGAAGCGCGCCCCCTAAATCGAGAGAGGAGAAGTGAACGCCCACAATGATCACGCCTTTACCCTGAGCCTCGGCGCGGGCCATGTGCTCTTCGCCGATGTAAGCGACCCGGTGACGCAGGCTTTCGCCATCGCGACACCAGCCGGTAGCGGTTTCAATCAGGCCGATGCCATTGGCAATAAAGGTTTCTCTGACCAGTTGCCACTGCTGTTCAGTGCTTTTTTCAGGGAAACAGAGCGCTATGTTGGTTTCGGTAATATGCCGACGCCGTTTTGCAAAACGCCAAGCAATTAAACCAAGGCCTTTGCCAATGGCCATTTTCAATCGCCAGGGTAGCCAGGCAGCGATATACATAGCACCAATAGACAGCCATGTGGGCCAGTATCGCGGGTGGGCGAAGGAGCGCGGGTAACGTGATTTCGACATGGAAACAACCGTTTAAACAGAGCGCCCATGATAACGCCGCGGCGCCCGAGGCAGTACCCCTGTGAGCAGCGTATAGCTGATGGTATCGCAGTAACGGGCTACTTCATCCACCGACAGCACTTCGCCGTTGCTGGCTCTGCCCCACAGTACGACGTCGCTGCCAATCGCGGCATCAGGGACGTCCGTTACATCAACGGTGAGCATATCCATGGAGACTTTACCGGCAAGCGCGCAGCGCTGGCCGTTGACCAATACCGGCGTGCCATCGCGGGCATGGCGGTCATAGCCATCGCCATAACCGCAGGCGACCACGGCAATGCGTGAACGTCGCGGCGCCCGCCAACGGCCGCTATAGCCCACGGGTTCGCCCTCATCCAGCTCGCGCAGGGCAATAATTTCCGAGCGCAGGGTCATCACCGGCTGCAACTGCTGGGTGATGTCATTGGCCACTTCCAAAGGGTCGCTGCCGTAGAGCATGACCCCAGGTCGGTTCCAGTCGCCGTGGGCCACTGGCCACGCCAGGGTGGCCGGTGAGTTGGCCAAGCACAGCGGCGCCTCTAGCTCACTGGCAAGCCCCTGCAGCCGAGACATTTGTTGATTGAAGTAGCGGTTGTCTTGGGAGTCGGCGCTGGCAAAGTGACTCATAAGGTGGAGCGAGGCCACATTCGGTGAATCACTAAGCTGACGCCAGATGGCATCGGCCTCGTCGATGGCGAAGCCCAAGCGGTGCATGCCGGAGTCAACTTTCAACCAGACGGGAATTGGCTTATTAGGTGAAGCGGCTAGCAGGGCATCGACCTGCCACTGACTGTGTACCGCGATCCAAAAGCCGTGGGTATCCACCAGCGATATTTCATCAGCGCTGAAGATGCCTTCCAGCAGGATAATGGGTTGGGTAATGCCGCCCTCACGCAGGGTAAGGGCTTCTTCAATGCAGGCGACGGCAAACGCCGGCGCTTGGCTTGCCAGCGCCTGGGCGCAAGCCAGCGCACCATGCCCATACCCATCGGCTTTAATCACCGCCACTGAGCGGCTTTGGGGCGCGCAGCTGCACGCCAATTGATAGTTGTGACGCAGCGCGTCCAGATCAATATCGGCCACAAGGGGGCGCATGCGTGGTCTCGCTTATGTATTAGGTCTCAAACAGAGCTTCCAGAGACAGGCCCTGCTTTTCCAGCGAACGGCGTAGTTTCTTGAGCGCTTCGACTTGGATCTGGCGCACCCGCTCGCGGGTTAAACCGATTTCGGCGCCCACTTCTTCAAGAGTAGCCGATTCATGGCCACGCAAGCCAAAGCGGCGCACCACCACTTCGCGCTGCTTTTCGCTCAGCTCGTCCAGCCAAAGATCCACATGCTGTTTGACGTCACCATCCACCAGGCGCGCTTCAGGGCCCTGCACTTCATCGTCCGCCAGGGTATCGATCAGCGGCTTATCGCTCTCGCCCCCCATGGGGTAGTCGACCGACGACACACGCTCATTAAGGCCGAGCATTTTCTTGACCACTTCGACCGGTTTGTCGAGATGATCGGCAATCTCTTCGGCGGTGGCTTCGTGGTCAAACTTCTGGGTTAATTCCCGCGCCGCACGCAGATAAATATTAAGCTCTTTGACCACATGAATGGGCAGCCGGATCGTTCGTGTTTGGTTCATCAGCGCCCGTTCGATGGTCTGACGAATCCACCAAGTGGCATAGGTCGAGAAACGGAAGCCCCGCTCGGGGTCAAACTTCTCTACCGCGCGGATCAAGCCCAAATTGCCCTCTTCGATCAAATCCAGCAGCGTTAAGCCGCGGTTTAGGTAGCGGCGGGCAATCTTTACCACCAGCCGCAAGTTGGATTCAATCATTCTCGAGCGGCCCAAAGGGTCGCCCTTACGTGCCAGGCGGCCGTAATAAACTTCCTCTTCTGGCGTTAACAGTGGCGAAAAGCCGATTTCGTTGAGGTAGATTTGCGTCGCATCCAAGCTTTGGGTCGATTGACGATCCTCACGCCCTAGTGCTTTCTCGAAAGCGTCTTCTTCTACCGTGACCTCGTCATCGGTATCATCAAGCGCCTCCTCAGCAGCATCCAGGTCAACCTCCTGTAGATCTTTCTCCAACATACTCATGGCCTTACCCCTCGTTTGTCGCCTACCCGCCATTTAAAAATCAAAGGGGTGCGTTCAGGACGCACACCATATTGTTATGGATTGTTATATGACGCTCGAATACAGCGATTCGGGCAACGTCCAGGTTATACGCTGACGGCTCACTCTTTTGCTGAGTGCATTAGCGGGAAGGCAGAAAGTCAATGGGATCTTGCGGTTGCCCATCACGGCGAACCTCAAAGTGTAATCTGACGTTTTCTGCATCGCTATCCCCCATTGTGGCTATCACCTCTCCGGCCTCGACCACATCATTTTCACTGACCCGTAAGCTGTCGTTATGGGCATACGCACTCAGGAATTGATCGTTGTGCTTAAGCAGGATGAGGTTGCCGTAGCCCCTTACGCCACTGCCCGCATATACCACGATGCCGGGGCCTGCCGCTTTAACAGGTTGCCCCTTTTCCCCGGCGATATCAATCCCGGCGGTGATGCTATCGCCCTGACCAAAGGCGCCAACGACGTTACCATCGGCAGGCCACTGCCAGGCAATGGTTTCAGCGGGCGTATAGGTCCGCGAAGAGCGATCCACACTGGCACTTTGCGTGGCAGGTGCAGCTTCGGGCTGGGGTTCAGGTTCAGGCTGGGGTTCAGGTTCCGGCTCGGGCGCCTGTTCGGGCTCTGATGACGGCTGAGGTGCCGGCTGCTGAGCGGGCTCAGGCGCTGGATCAGCCGCCGCAACCACTTCAGGTTCAGGTGTTGAAGAGGGCTCATCAGCCGCCTGCTCTGCCGCATTGCGTTCAGCAGTGAGGCGCCGATTACGCTCAATTGCCGACTCATCGGGCAGTAGCCAATCCAACTCCTGGTCGTCACTTGCCACTGAAGCCGTCTGGGGGCTCAACCCGGTCGCTACGGCGCCGCTTGAGGTATTCTTCGCGGGCTGGTTACTGGCAGTTGACGCCGACGAGGCGCCTTCGCGCAGAGCAATGGTTTGCCCTGGTCGAATTTGGTAAGGCGGCTCAATGTTATTGATTGCCGCCAATTGGCGATAATCCAAATTGTGCTGCCACGCAATGCCATACAGGGTATCGCCGGCTTTGACCGTATATTGGGGCGAGTTTTCCACCGCCTGGCGAGCCTGACTTAAATCGCGCACCTGGGGGCTGCCCTGCTGACTGGCACAGCCAGCGATTGAGAGTGCCAGCGCCGACATCATCAATACTTTAGGAAGATAACCTTTACACATACAAACCTACTCCTTTTCAGCGCCAAGCTGGGTATCGATTGGCCGACGATCCGCGTGTCGGTTGAGCAACACGACAATCAGAGCGCCCACGGCCATTAGCGCGACAACACCGGCCACTTGTGCCGAAGCACCGGTCAATACGGCATAGTCAGCGGGCAATAAATAGCGGTGCTCCAGAGGAATCATTTGCCCTTCTGGCCCGATTTGGTAGCGTAACAGTTCGCGCCATGGCCAGAGAACCGGTAGCGAACCGACAATAAACCCCAGTAGCAGTTGCATGGTTGAGGTGTGGTGACGCCGTAACAGCCAGGACAACAGCCGTGAGAACAGCGCTAAGCCGACTATGCAGCCCATGCCAAACAGCACAATGATGCCCAGATCCAAACTGCGAATTGCCCCCATGATGGTGCCGTAGAGTCCCATGGTCAGCAATAGAAAGCTGCCTGACACGCCCGGTAGCAGCATGGCGCTAATGGCAATACAGCCTGCCACCATTATTACCAGTGCTTCATTACCCATTAATAACACCAGCGGCATCATGCCGGGCAACGCCTGGGCCAGCATTACCCCCACCAGTAGCGGCAATAAATACCATAGTTTCCAGCCGTTACTCGCCTGCCCCACCACCAGGGCAGAGGCAGCTACCAGGCCAAAAAAGAACCCATCCAGCAGCAGTGGATGCGCTTCCATCAACCAGAGCGCCAAGTGTGCCACGCTAAACAGACTAACCGCGACCCCCGCCAATAGCGGCACTAGAAAGGCGAGATTTAAATGCTTGCTTAAGGCCCGCCAGCCACCGCGGCGCCATACGCCAATGGCACTGGGGCCAAACTGTTTGATGGTGTTAATCAGCTCTTCATAAATACCGCTAATAAACGCAATCGTTCCTCCCGACACGCCAGGCACCGCGTCGGCGGCGCCCATCCCTGCGCCGCGTAAAAAAAGTCCTAAGGGTTGCCGCTTCAATCCACTACTCCTTGTAGTAAGGGTACAAAACGCACGGGTTCAAGCCGACGTTTTTCATAAGCACCGCCGATGCGCTTTACCTGGGTAAGCCACTGGCTGCCGTCGGGCTCTTCCAACGGGGCGATCAGCACCCCGTCGTGGCTCAACTGCTCAAGTAGCGCTGTGGGCAATGTCTGAGCACAGGCGGTGAGTAAAATAACGTCAAACGGCGCGACCTCAGGCCAACCATAGCCGCCGTCCGCCACCGCCAGCGTGGCGGGCGCTGCTAACCGTCTTAAGCGCTGCGCCGCACGCTCGTGTAACGCACCAATGCGCTCAATGGAGTAGAGCTCTTCTACCAACCGCGACAGTATCAATGTCTGATAGCCGGACCCTGTGCCCAGCTCCAGAACTCTTCGCGGCTCAGCACGCAGCACAAGCTCCGTCATCCGCGCCACAATGAACGGCTGCGACAGCGTTTGGCTAAAGCCAATCGGTAGCGCGGTATCTTCATAAGCACGATGAGCCAGCGCTTCATCCACAAACAGATGACGCGGTTCGCTGGTCATCACCTCCAGCACCCGGGCGTCGCTAATACCCTGTTGCATGAGGCGTTCGACCATACGGTCACGGGTGCGCTGGGAGGTCATACCGCGACCACGCAGCTCTCCTGGAGAGATATCAGGCAAAAACATCCAACCATTCCTGCACATCGTTAAGCGCGGGGTGCCGCGTCAGGTCTGTTTGTAGGGGAGTAATCGACACATAGCCCGCCTCGACAGCAGCAAAATCGGTATCATCGCCGTCATCAGCATTGGCCGCCACCGGTGCAATCCAGTAGCGCGTACGCCCCCGCGGGTCTTTAACCGCTAACGGTTTCTCTGCCGGTCCTCGATAGCCTAAGCGCGTCACTTTAACGCCTTTAATCTCCTCCCAGGGTACGTCGGGCACATTGACATTCAGCAGCGTTCGCGGCGGTAGCGAGAGCTGATCCGCGGCGCCGATCAAGGTGGCGGCCACCCTGGCGGCGGTGGCGAAATGGCGCTCACCGCATAGCGACATGGCAATCGCGGTCATGCCCAAATTGCGCCCCTCCATTGCCGCTGCGACGGTGCCTGAATAGAGCACATCGTCCCCCAGGTTACTGCCATGATTGATACCTGAGATGACTAAATCGGGCTTTTCATCCCACACCCCGTGCACACCCAAATAAACGCAGTCTGCGGGCGTGCCATCGACGCTATAAAAGCCGTTATCCAACGCTGTCAGCGAGAGCGGCCGTGACAGAGTGAGCGAGTTGCTGGCACCGCTACGGTCTCGGTCAGGCGCCACTACGCGAATATTGGCATGAGCCAACAACGCATCGTGCAGCGCACGCAGTCCTGGCGCGTGCACACCATCATCATTGGAAAGCAGTAGTCGCCGCATGGCGGGTCTCCTTGATCATAAGCGCGTAACGTGACGACTCATATCCATCACTTTTACTAACCACTAAGCCTGATTAGTTATCCAGGCACTGACGGCTGAGTCAGCCCACCGCTGCCGGTTCACTAACATCAGCGCGCGAATAACAGCTCACCCAGCACGGCGGTGGCAAAACTCCCCCGCGGCAGCGCAAACGCAAGCCGAACGGCGCCAGGTTCCCAAGCAAGCTGAGGTTCCAGCAGCCGCATACGCAGTGCACGGCGCGCCTGCTTTACCCCGCTGCGCTCTAAACCGCTGCATAGCTCGGGGTAGTGCTGCAACAAACGTGCTGTGTAGCCAGCAGCGTCGCCTTGCTCGGACTCGCCAACGCCCCAAAGCACCCCGGTGGGGTGAACATCCAGCTCAGCGGCGCGGCCCTGAAGCGTCGGATCGGTGGCGTCGATACGAAACACGCTTTGCGTGCCGTCCAGCATCAACGTATCGCCTGCCAGCGGCTGCGCCCAGGTGCCATCCGCGATTCGCGCGCTAAGCAGTTCGTTAAACAAAAAACTGCGTGCCGTAGAGAGCATCATACCCTGGCGATCGTCGCGTTTGCGCCAACCTCGGTTAAGTAATGCCTCGGCACGCTGAAGATTACGCCCCTCCGGGCCAAAGCGCTGGGGGCCAAAATAGTTGGGCACGCCCTGCTGGCAAAGTGTCTCCCAGCGGGCGATAAAATCGTCGCCCTCAATGGCCTCTCCGCTCAAGCGTAAAACAAACCGATTCGTACGGTGAACGCCACGTTTGAGCTTACGCGGGTGGCGCGCCTGTTCAACCACTGTGATGCCCAGTGCAGTAAGCGACTGCTCAAGTTCAGGCGGTGCGTCACGGCCGGGCAAATGCACGCTCAGCCACTGACGCGTGACAGCTATACGGTCTTTCATGCCAGAGTAACCAATATCACGGGGCGTCACACCGCAAAGCCGACTTAAAGTCTTAACCACATCTAACGTGGTTTGATTACGCTTTTCAACTCGCAGCCACAGATGCTCCCCGTGTGCTTCGGGGGTGAAATCAAGCTGCTCGTCGACCCAAAAATCTTCCGGCTGGGCACGATACTGGCCCGGTTTAGGCGGGCCGAACTGAGCATCCAAGCAGCGCTGCCACTCAGGCATATTAATCATTAAGCGCCTCAGCACGGTTAAGAAGCACCACCGCCTCAGCAGCGATGCCTTCACCGCGCCCGGTGAAACCTAGCCGTTCGGTGGTGGTGGCTTTAACGTTGACTTGACCCAGCGTAACGCCTAGGTCGGCGGCAATGACTTCCCGCATAGCCTCGATGTGCGGCGCCATTTTAGGCGCTTGGGCCATCAAAGTGGTGTCGATATTGACCACCCCATAGCCCTGTTGTTGCACAAGCGTAACCACATGGCGCAGTAGTTCACGGCTGTCGACCCCTGCCCACGCTGGGTCGGTATCGGGAAAGTGGCGGCCAATATCGCCCAGCGCACAGGCACCCAACAGCGCATCGCTAATCGCGTGGAGCAGCACATCGCCGTCGGAGTGGGCGACAAAGCCGTGTTCAAACGGCAGCTTAACGCCACCAATCATTAAATGATCGCCGGGGCCGAAGCGGTGTACATCGAATCCGTGGCCGATACGCATTACTAAGAGCTCCTAATGATTAAAACCCGTCAGGCGTGTTAGCGGCTTGCGCCGCCATAATGGCAGCTGCCAGCGCCAAGTCGTCCGGGTGGGTAATTTTCAGGTTGTCGCGACGCCCGCTTACCAGCTGAGGAGACTCACCCAAGGCTTCAACCGCCGAGGCTTCATCGGTCACCAGCGTTTGCTGCTGGCGAGCGGTTTCCAAGGCTCGTCGCAGCAGCGCATAGCGAAAGCCTTGGGGCGTTAGCGCGTGCCACAAGCCATCCCGGGGTTCGGTTCGCACGCTCAGGTATTGGTCATCGGCACGCTTCATGGTATCGGCTACCGGCATCGCCAAGAGCGCGCCCGCAGGGTGTGTCGCCACAGCGTGATAAAGCGCCTGAAGGTCATCCACGGTAATACAGGGGCGGGCCACATCGTGGACCATCACTACGTCATCATCTTCAGCCGCCATGGCGTGCAGGGCATTTAATACGCTGTCCATTCGTTCACTGCCCCCCGGCACCCGCTGCCACTGGGCGAACGGCACCCAGTGCGGTGAAAACCAGTGGTCAGCGGCGTCTAAACAGAGCACCAAGCGAGCAGTTGGAAAGGCGCTATGAAGGCGTGCCAAGGTATGCGCCAACACCGGCTGCTCGTCGGACAAGATCAAGTACTGCTTGGGCTTGTCGGCCTTCATACGGCGGCCTTGACCCGCCGCAGGCACAATCAACCAGGTTTGACTCACTGCGGCGGCTCCTGGGGAGCGACCAGACCGGCATTAATACCAATGAGCTCATTTTGGATCGCTACCCCCGGCACCCAGAAAAACTGTTCGTCGGTGCGTACCATGCCCATATCGCTACGCGCTCGCTCTTCAATCGCGTCTAAACCGGTTTTTAAATCCGTCACTTCGGCCGCCAGCCGCGCATTGCGCTCGCGCATGGGCACATTGGCCGCCTCTTGCACTGCCACCCGTTGCTCCACGTGCTGTAAATCGCGCCAGCCGCCGTTGCCTAGCCATAATTGATACTGAAACAGCGCTAGCACCGCGAGCAACGTTATCACTAACCATTTGCGCATCGCTGCTCTCCGATAACCTATCTATTACAACCTATCTCTTACCCACTCTCGATTAGGCTGCAGGTAAAAATCACGTTTTAACACAGCAGTTTTATCAAACAGACACGCTGATTGGCGCGCATTATGCCATCAAGGCGCAACACCAGCGAGCCGTGCCTCATTTAAATGGCAGCTTAAATGACTATTTAAAGGGCAACGCTTGATGGGCCGCCTCACGGTAGGCGCTGACATGCTGCCCCTCTTGATGACAAAACTGGGCGACACCGGCGGCAAGCCCAGGGTGGCTAATATAGTGCAGCGAACGCACCCGCTGGGGCGCAAAGCCGCGTACCAGCTTGTGCTCGCCCTGGGTGCCTGGATCAAATAGCGTTAAGCCACGCTGTAAGCAGTACTCAATGCCCTGGTAGTAACACGCCTCAAAATGCAGGCAATCAGCCACCACTTCGCTTCCCCAGTAACGTCCGTAAAGTGACTTAGTGCCCCGAAAATAGAGCGCCGCCGCCACCGGGCGATCTTCCACATAGGCCTGCACCAACACCAGCGCCTCGGGCATGGTTTGGCGCAGGCGTTCAAAAAAGTCATGGTTTAAATAAGGTGGACGACCACGCTCATGGTAGGTAATCGCATAGCAGCGATAGAAATGCGCCACATCCGCTGGCGTAATCGCGTCGCCCTCTACAAAGGCAACCTTCAAGCCTTGCTCGGCGACCAAACGTCGCTCGCGCTTGATCATTTTGCGCCGTTTCGAGGTTAAGCTAGCTAAAAAGCCCTCAAAGTCACCGAAGCCGCGATCACGCCACTGAAACTGTACACCTTCGCGGCTGATCAACTCCGGGCACTGTGCCTGCCAGGCAGTGACATCTGCCTCGTCGGCAAACAGCAGGTGCCAGCTTGAGAGTTCAAGGCTTTCACACTGCTCGCGCCATGCCTCGGCCAGCAACGTACGGACGGCACTGGCATCGGCGTGCTTGGCGATTAACGTGCGCGCGCCTGGCACCGGCGTGAACGGCACTGCGCTGAGGGCTTTTGGGTAGTAGCGTCCCCCGGCGCGCTCCAGCGCTTCCGCCCAGCCCCAATCGAATACATACTCACCGTAAGAGTGATGCTTGCGGTACATGGGCAAGGCCGCGACCAACTGCTCGTCTTGCCATACACTCAGGTGGCAGGGCTCCCAGCCCGTAGCCTCGCTGACCGAACCGCTGGCCTCCAGGGCGTGTAAAAACGCGTGACGCAAAAATGGCTGATCGTCATCTACCAGTGAATCCCACTGGCTTGCCGTAACGGCCTCAATGGTGGGTAGAATGGTGATCGTTGGTGGGGATAACGGCATAGCACCTTCCCGAGCGTATAGAGGCTAAAAGACCACTTTACACTAACTGTTTATATAAACCGTTTACACTCATCATCTATACCCACTGACTAGATCAACGGGCTAAATCAAGGGCTCTGCCAACGAAAGCAGATGCGGCGATTGAACTGCCGTACTTAACGTTAATGCCACGCCGGGAACGGCACATAAGGAGAGGCCATGACGCGCGATCTAACGAGTGACTTTCAAACGCAGCGCCAAGCGGCCGATCAAATGCCCTACCCGACGCTAACGGTGCGTCGTGACCGACTGGCCCGCCTAGCACGTATGACCAAGCATCATCAGCTTGAGATTATCCGCGCGATTCAAACGGATTTTGGTCAGCGCAGCGACGTGGAAATACGCATGGCTGAAATCAGCGCGCTGCTCCATGCTATTCGCCACGCCAGGCTGCATCTATGGCGCTGGATGCGCCCTTGGTCGGTCAGTATGCCTTGGCGTTTGATGCCTGCCCGTGCTCGCATCGCGCCACAGCCGCTGGGCGTTGTCGGGGTGTTGTCACCGTGGAATTATCCCTGGAGCCTGGCGCTAATGCCGGTCGTGGATGCCTTTGCAGCGGGCAATGTGGTAATGCTCAAACCTAGCGAGCACTCTCCCGCCACCAGCGCCCTACTGCAACGGCTGGTACCGCAATACTTCACCTCCGAAGAGTTCACGGTAGTGGAAGGCGGTATAGACGTGGCACGTCGTTTTAGCGAGCTGCCGTTCGACCACTTGGTATTCACTGGTTCGACGGCGGTGGGCCGCCAGATAGCCCAGGCGGCGGCGATAAATTTAACCCCGGTGACACTGGAGCTAGGCGGTAAGTCACCCGCTATTGTGGCGGGCGGTGCGGATATTGATAAAGCGGCTGCGGATATTATTTTTGGCAAAGGCATGAACGGCGGGCAAACCTGCATCGCCCCCGACTACGTGCTGGTTGAGAGCCGCCATCTTAGCACCCTGGTGAAAGCGTTGAGCGAGGCTATTCAACAGCAGCGCCCCAATGATCATGCGGCTACCCATGCGATTAATGCTGCTCACCAGCAGCGGCTCGATGCCATGTTACAAGAAGCCCAAGACCACGGCTGTAGAATCATCGATCACGGCCCTCATGCCCCGGCGCTGATTATCGACCCCCACCAGGGGCTTCAGATGATGCGGGAAGAGATTTTTGGCCGCTGCCTACCGGTCATTGGCGTTAGCGATATGGCGGCGGCAATACGCTATGTGAATGCCCGTCCCCACCCCCTAGCGCTGTATGCCTTCACACATGAAAAGGGCTTACAGCAGCAGTTGCTGCAAACGACTCGCTCTGGCGCGCTGGTATTTAATGCTACGCTGCTCCACCACGCAGTGCCTTCATTGCCCTTTGGCGGCGTCGGCGAAAGCGGCATAGGTGCCTACCATGGCCGTCATGGCTTTGAACGTTTTAGCCATTTGCGTGGCATCTTCTATCAAGCTAAACGCTCGGCTAGCCGCATGCTGTATCCACCTTACCGACGCTGGCTAATAAAACTTATAGGTCTTGGCTAAAGCTTGTAGATTAATGTCCGATATGTAATTACCTATTAGTCTAACGACCTTATAGAATGTTTTATTAATTCTCAGCTTTGGAATGGCCATGCACGCCCCAGACACTCCTCATAATGAAACACAGCGCCTGGCGGCCTTGCATGCTCTAGAGGTGCTCGATACGCCTCACGACTCGGCTTTTGAGAGCTTGACGCAACTGGCCCGCGATCTGTTCGATGTGCCTATCGCCTTGGTGTCATTAATTGATCAAGAGCGCCAGTGGTTTAAATCGCACCAAGGACTAGAGGTGTGTGAGACCGAGCGTGCGGTCTCATTCTGTGCCCACGCCATCGCCCATGACGCACCGCTTGTGGTTGAAGACACCCATAAGGACGAGCGCTTTGCAGACAACCCACTGGTCACAGATTCGCCGCGCATCAGGTTTTATGCGGGCTTTCCCATACGGCCCCTACAAGGCATGGCAGTCGGCACCCTGTGCATTATTGACCACCAACCGCGCCAGTTCAGCGAGCGGGATTTAAAGCTCCTCGGCAGTTTAGCGAGTCAGGTTGAAGAGCTGCTTCGCCAACACAAGCTGCAGCTGGAACTCACCCAGACCGCTAGCAGGATGCAAAAAGAGCAGCAACTGCTCAAAGTACTTCATCAAGGTATTACCGACTATCAAGCGCTGATGTCGGGAAAGCGGCTGTGGATATTTCTCATGGAGGCGCTGCGCGATCTGACCGATAGCGACTACGCGCTGATTGGCGAAGTGCTGCCTACCAACACCACCAACGCGCTCAAAATTCATGCCATTACTGATTTGTCCTGGAGCGAGGAGTCTCGTTATCTGATGGAGCAACTGCGTAGCGGCGACATGACCCTAACCAATCCCAAATCACTGTTGGGTCGTGTGTTCGCGTTTGGCGAGGTCATCCTGACGAACGATTTTGATAGCCATGTAAAACGCGGTGGTTTTCCTCCTGGGCATCCGCCGTTGCATAACTATTTGGGTGTGCCCATCTTCAGCGGCGAGCAGCTAATTGGTATGTACGCCATTGCCAACAGCACGCAGTCGCTCAATCAGGCGCTGCTGGATTGGCTACAGCCGTTTACCGATACCTGCTCGCTATTGATCAATCTTTACAGCCAAATGGCCGAACGCGAACAGGTCATGGGGGATCTGGCCGCAGCCCGCGACCAGGCGGAAACCGCCAGCCGGGCAAAAAGTGAATTTCTCTCATCGATGAGCCACGAGCTACGCACCCCGCTCAATGCGATTATTGGTTTCTCCCAGATTTTGGCTAATAGCCGCCGCGAACCGCTGGGCGAAAAGCAGCACCGCCAGGTTTCTCAAATCGAACGGAGTGGCCAGCACCTGCTCAGTCTGATTAACGAAGTACTGGATTTGGCCAAGATCGAAGCGGGTCATATGACGCTCTCCATCGAGCCGATTATTCTCGCCAATGTGTTTAATGACGCCTGCTCTACCCTGGAATCCACCGCCGAGGCGGCGGGCATTCAGTTCCGCTATACCCCACCGAATGATCGTTGGCAGGTCAATGCCGACTACACACGCACCAAACAGATACTGTTAAACCTGCTCTCCAATGCAATCAAGTACAACAGTGTCAACGGATCGATCAATATTACCGTGGCGCATTTAGTCGACTATGTGCGCATCAGCGTAACCGACACCGGCCCTGGCATTGCCCCTGAACGCCAACACGAGCTATTCGAACCCTTTAACCGCCTTGATGCAGAAGGTGGCAGCATCGAAGGCTCCGGTATTGGCCTGGCAATTACCCGCGAGCTGGTGGAACGTATGGAGGGCGAAATGGGGGTAGACAGCCAACCCGGTCAGGGCGCCACCTTCTGGTTTACGTTACCCACTACTGACGCAGACGCGATTGCCGAAGATTCCCCAACGCCCAGTGCGGTTCATGCCCAGCCCAGCAACGCCTTTACGCTGCTCTATATTGAAGACAACCCTGCCAATCAGCGCTTGATGGAAGACATCATTGAAGATTTGGACGAAATAACGCTGCAAATTGCGCCCAGCGCTGAAATTGGCCTGGAAATTATGCGCCACTGCTCGCCTGCTCTGGTGCTAATGGATGTCCACCTACCGGGTATGAACGGCTATCAGGCATTGGAAGCGATGCGCCGCGATCCACAGCTGCAAGCCTTACCAGTGGTGGCCCTATCGGCCAACGCTCTGCCGGGCGACATCAAGCGCGGTTTGGAAGCAGGCTTCAACGCCTACCTCACCAAACCGCTTGAACTTGATAAACTAGAAGCCACCATTACCCAGTTTATTCAGACTGCGTCAGGGAAGGAAGCATGAGCCTAACTGAAAAACACCTGCTAATTGTGGATGACAGCACGGTTAACATCGAGCTCATGTTCGATCTTCTTGATGAGTATGGTTTCGAGAACGTTCACGGCATCAACGACCCGCGACAGGTGCTTGCTCACTGCCAACAGCAGTTGCCTGATCTACTGCTGCTGGATATACGTATGCCGCACCTAGACGGCTACGCAGTGATTGAAGAGCTCAGTGCACATTTTGCCGAGCAGATGCCGCCGATTATCGTGCTGACGGCGCAAATTGATGACGTGACCCGCCATCGGGCTCTGAGTATGGGCGTACGCGATTTCATCACCAAACCGTTTAAGCAAGATGAAGTATTGCAACGCATACGCAATACCTTAAACATTGAACACCGCTACCAGGTGCGCGATAAGCAGGCCGATACCCTCGAACAGATGGTCGCCAAACGCACCCAAGAGTTAGATCGCCAGTCACGCACCGACCCTATTACCCAGTTGCCTAACCGGCGTGGATTAGACCAGGCGTTGCGTAAGGCGGCCCTTAAAGCTTCCGGCACGGGGCTACTGTTTATCGCGATTGATAAACTCGATGATGTGGTGCGCTTGCACGGCTACCGGGTTGCCGATCAACTGCTGTGTTTGATTAGCCAACGGCTGCGCCAACAGCTCGACGCTGAGTGCCTGCTCGGGATATGGGGAGGGAGCGAGCTGCTGGTCATTACCCCTACGGCAACCCCAACCAAGTTGCTGCACTTGGCCGAGCAACTGCTCGAGTGCTTCGAACAGGATCAGGCGCTGGAGGAGTTGCTGCTTCCCCTTAGTGCCCGTATCGGCATTAGCGCCGAAGCAGGCGACTTTGAGACAGAACGCTTGGTACATATGGCGGCCCTAGCACTGCCACCTCAGGAATCGCTCAAGGTTCAGTACTACACACCGGCGCTTGAGACCAAGCAGCGGCATCGGCTGCAACTTCAGCAGGCGATCCGCGGCGCCACCGAGCGTGGCGAGATGTCGCTCGCCTTTCAGCCCAAGCTCTCCCTGGCTGACCATAAGATTCTCGGCGCGGAAGCGCTGCTACGTTGGCAGCACCCGGAGTTCGGCCTCATCTCTCCAGGTGAATTTATTCCGCTGGCAGAGGCCAGTGGTGATATTCTCTGCATAGGCGACTGGGTGCTGGATGAAGCCATGCGCTATATCAGCACCTGGCGGGCACAAGGAGTGCTCAATGACGATTTTCATATTGCGGTGAATGTGGCCGCTCGCCAGCTGTCCCGCAAAGACTTTGCCCAACAGCTGCTTGCTCGGCTTGAACAGCGGCAAATCCCCGAGCGCTTCCTGGCCCTTGAAGTGACTGAATCGGGGCTGATGAGCGATATGAATCACGCTCGTCAGCAGCTCGCCCAATTGGCCGACATGAATATCGCCGTGGCCATTGACGACTTTGGCACCGGCCAATCGTCGCTGGCGTATATTAAAACGCTGCCCTTCTCGACGCTTAAGATAGATCGTGCCTTTGTGATGGACTTGGAAACCAGCGCGATTGACCGTCAACTGGCACATACCATTACCCAGCTTGCCCATAGCGTGGGCTGCGATGTGGTGGCGGAAGGCATCGAGACCTCTGGCCAGGCAGCCTATTTAAGCTCTATCGGCTGTGAAGCCGCGCAAGGGTACTTCTACGCCCGCCCGCTGCCTGCCGAAGCATTTGTGACGTGGTGTAGCGAATGGCAACCGCTTTGCTCCACACCTCTAATTTCCCATACGGAGACCGTTAATGGCTCATGACTTACTTGACCGCTTACGCGAACGTTTAGAAGAACTCAACCGCTCTGAGCGTAAAGTCGCCAATGTAATTCTTGAAGACCCAACGGTCGCCACCAGTCTAAGCATCGCTAGCCTGGCCCAGGCGGCAAGCGTCAGCGAACCCACGGTTAACCGTTTCTGCCGCAACTTTGGCGCCAAAGGCTACCCTGATTTCAAGATCAAACTGGCCCAGAGCTTAGCCGGTGGTACGCCCTACGTGACCCGCGCGGTGGAGCCCGGCGACTCTGCCACTCAGTACACCCACAAAATTTTTGGCGCCACCATCGCCGCCCTCGATCAAGCCCAGCGCGAAATCGATATGGGCGCCGTCGAACGCATGGTCGACTACCTCACCCAGGCCAAGCAGATCCACATTTTTGGCTTGGGCGCCTCGGGCGCGGTGGCCCAGGATGCCCAGCACAAGTTCTTCCGCTTCAACCTACCCGTGATGGCCTATATTGATGTGCTGATGCAGCGCATGGTCGCCGCCGCTTGTCACACAGGGGATGTGGTGGTGATTATCTCCTACACCGGACGCACCCGTGAGTTGGTGGATATCGCCCGCCTGGCGCGAGAAGCCGGGGCAGTGGTACTCGGTATCACCGCGCCCAACTCGCCGGTGGCCAACGAGTGCACCGCCACGCTGGATGTCGCCACCCCCGAAGATACCGACCACTACATGCCGATGACCTCGCGAGTGATTCAGTTAACGCTGATTGATGCGCTGGCTACCGGGGTGACCTTGAGGCGCGGCGAAGACTTCTTACCCCACCTCAAGAAAATCAAAGACAGCCTGCGCGATACCCGCTTTCCGGTGGAAAAGCCCGTTAAGTGAATGGGAAATCGTGAGGGGTGAATGGTAAATGGTGAGGAGTGCATAGAAAGCCGTTAGCTCACCGCGGCGGTCACGGTAATTTCCACTTTGAGTTCATCGGCAGGCAGCGGTGCGCAGACGCAGGTGCGCGCCGGTGCGTAGCCTGCGGGTACCCAGGCATCCCACACCTCGTTCATGGCGGCAAAGTCGCTGCCCTCTTTCAGGTAAATAGTCGCGCTAAGCAGCTGCTCACGGCTTGAACCAATCTCTTTCAGTAGCGCATCCACCCGCGCCAGCATGCTTTCCGTTTGGGCGGTGATATCGCCCTCGCGGGCCTCGGGGCCAGTCACCTGACCGCACAGATAGGCCACCCCCTGGTGAGTCACCGCACGGCTCATGCGAGCTTTTGTATCGTGACGCTGAATGGTCATAGGGAAAACTCCTAACAGATTGAAAAAAAGCAGTCTAAACCGCCTGGCCTACCCTTGACCATGCCTTCTGTATCAAAGCCGATCAGTCGGCACCGGGCGGTGTTCAAACACCCGCCGCAGTACAAAGCTGGTATGCGCGCCCGTTACCCCCTCGATGCGATTAATCACATGCAGTAGCAGATGCTGATAGTCATCCATATCGCGAACCAGGATCTTAAGCTGAAAATCCGCCGCCTGACCGGTAATGATCAGACACTCGATGACATTAGGTATCTCACGAATATGGCGCTCAAAATTATCGAAGCGCTCCGGCGTATGCTGATCCATGGAAATATGCAGTAGCGCCATTAACTGATAGCCCAGTTGGCGGGAATCGACCTCCGCACGGTAGCCCAGTATTAGGCCGTGCTCTTCCAGGGCACGCACCCGGCGCAAACAGGGCGAAGGCGAAAGCCCTATGCGATCGGCTAACTCCTGGTTACTGATACGTCCTTCCTGCTGGACAATATCCAGGATATGGCGATCAAAACGATCCAACACCAGTGGCGACACCGACATAAAAGGCAGCTCCTGCCAGAAAATAAAATATTAAAGAAACTTCCTGCCAATTATCATCTAACATCCCCTATCTTCGCAAGAACCTAGCGCTGCAAACCCTTTACACTATACAAGTTGCCAAAAGCAGCGAATCACTTAGCATGGCCGCCACAAGCAGCCGCTATCGATAACACTGTGACGACCACTACTTTAGGAACACCGCCATGCCTGCTTTCGATCATCGCAAATATCGTCCTGCGCCCCGCGTGCCTGCCTTCAATCGCCAATGGCCGGATCGTGATCTGGATCACGCCCCGATCTGGGTGAGCGAAGACCTACGCGACGGCAATCAGGCGCTGCTTGAGCCGATGACCGTTGAGCAGAAGCAGCGCTTCTGGCAGCAGATCGTTAAAGTGGGCATTAAAGAAGTCATGGTGGGTTTCCCTTCGGCCAGCCAGCCCGATTACGACTTTGTGCGCTGGCTGATCGAAGAGGATCAGATCCCCGAGGATGTCACCATTGCGGTACTGGTGCAGTGCCGCGAACATCTGATCGAAAAGACCTTTGCCTCACTGGTCGGCGCCAAGCGCGCCATTGTTCACCTGTATAACTCTACCTCGACCATTCAGCGCGAGCGGGTGTTTGAGATGGATCGCGCTGGTATTATCGATATCGCGGTGCAGGGCGCCACCTGGGTCAAAACCTATGCCGACCAATACCCCGATATTGAGTGGTGTTTCGAGTACACCCCGGAAAGTTTCTCCAGCACCGAGATCGATTTCTCACTGGAAATCTGCGAAGCGGTGATGGATGTCTGGCAGCCAACGCCGGATAACAAGTGCATTCTCAACCTGCCCACCACGGTGGAAGTGGCTGGGCCGCACCATCACGCCGACCAGATTGAGTACTTCTGCCAGCACATCAGCCGTCGCGACAGCGTGATTATCTCGGTGCATACCCATAACGACCGCGGTGGCGCGGTGGCCTCTGCGGAGCTCGCCCTGCTGGCCGGCGCCGAGCGGGTGGAAGGCACCCTGCTGGGCAACGGCGAGCGCACCGGCAATATGGATATCGTCACCCTGGCAATGAATCTCTACAGCCAGGGCATCGATCCGCAGTTGGATCTCTCCAACCCGGATGAAATTATTCAAGTGGTCAATGAGTGCACCGGTATCGCCATGCATCCGCGCCATCCCTGGGTGGGCGAGATGGTCTATACCGCTTTCTCAGGCAGCCACCAGGACGCGATTCGCAAATCCCTCAAGCATCAACAGCCCGACGAGCCGTGGCAGGTGGCTTATCTGCCTATCGACCCCCACGATATCGGCCGCGACTACCAGGCGGTGATTCGGGTCAATAGCCAGTCCGGCAAAGGCGGCATGGCCTTCCTGCTTGAGCGGGATTACGGTATAAACCTGCCGCGCTGGATGATGCTGGCCTTGGCGCCTTACGTGCAGCAAGAGAGCGAAAAACGCGCCAGCGAACTCTCCAGCGGAATGATTCGCCAGGTGATGTTCGATAATTTCACCCAGGAAGCGCCGCTAACGCTTATCGATTACCAACTCTCCAAAGGTCAGCAGGAAGGCATTGAGGTCACGCTGCAACAGGGCGATGAAACGCTGCGTCTTTCAGGTAAAGGTAACGGCGCCATGTCCGCGTTCACCGATGCGTGGCAGCGCCACTCTGGAAGCAGCGTGGGGATTATCGATTACAGCGAGCACTCCCTGGGTGCCAGCAGTGAAGCCAATGCCATCGCCTTTGTGCAGCTCAATATCGATGGCCAGCGGCTCTGCGCAGTGGCCGAGGACAGCGACACCGTAAGTGCATCGCTGAAAGCCCTGCTGTCGGGTATCAATCTCGCGGCTAAGACAACCGGTCAAGAAACTCAATCCCAAGCTGCTGCACTGGCACTCTAACGAACGCTATAACGTACCCATGCTTAGTGGCGCCGTGTCGCTAAGCATGGGGTGAAATGGCGGCATTCACTATCAGCGCAGAATCAAGACCGGCAACTGCGCTTTACGCAACATCGTGGTGGTGGTACTGCCAACTAACAGGTGGCGAATGCGCGAGTGGCCATAGGCGCCCATCACCAGCATGTCTATATCATGCTCTTGCTTATAGGTCCTCAGCGTCTCTTCCACCTCGCCCGCGCGTATCGCTCCTTCCGCGGTGTGCCCCGCTTCACGCAGGGTTTCCAGCGCCCAGGTTAGCTGCGAACGGTTTTCAGCGGTTTCCGCACCGACAATTACCACGTGACAGGTGGCGCCCTCAAACAGGGGGCTTTTGGCCAGCATTTCAACGCCTTTACGCGCAGTGTTACTGCCGTCGAACGCCATCATCACATTATGCGGCTGAGTAAACTGTTTCGGCACCATAAGAATCGGCCGGTGCATTTCCCGCACCACGCGCTCAAGGTTGGAGCCTAAATGACCGCTGGCTTGGTGCGCTGTCTCACCACGCTTGCCCACCACTAAAAGCCTTACGTCTTTTTCGTTCTCGACCAGGGTTTCCACCAGAGTGCCGTTGCGCTGCAAACACTGCGGGTCGGCAATACCGGCGTTGGTCGCGCGTTCCTTGGCGGCGTCTAATAGCAATCGACCGCGCTCACGGGAAACTTTGGCATGCTGCTCTTCAATCCCTGAGAGTTTTTCCAGCAGGTGTTCGCGGGTACCCAGGCCTAGATTACCGGTTAAATCGGGTTCGGCTATCTGGGCATGGTTATCCACGGTATGTATAAAACTGAGCGGGGCATGCAGTGCTTTGGCAGCCCATGCTGCGTAATCACACACACCTTCTGAAAACTGAGAACTATCGATAGCTGCCAACACGCGATCTGACATGGGTTACTTCTCCTTGAGCGGGTGCATCAACCTTATTGTTATTCTGTTCCTTTT
Organism: Halomonas sp. AOP13-D3-9; assembly: GCF_052379125.1. Lineage (NCBI taxonomy): Bacteria > Pseudomonadati > Pseudomonadota > Gammaproteobacteria > Oceanospirillales > Halomonadaceae > Halomonas > Halomonas sp. AOP13-D3-9. The sequence continues at coordinate 50,989 of NZ_JBQSYH010000025.1, forward strand.
CTACACGAACTCATTGACCTGCAACACCCTAAAACGTTCTTTCATGCTGTTCTGACGCTATAAAACGTGCGTGCTACACTTAGCAGCCTATTCATTGAGTGACCTATTATTAAGTGACCCAAGGAGGAGGCGGGCATGGGGCATGGCTTAGTAAGCGTACTGCTAGTGGCGCTGGGCGGCGCACTGGGTGGCATGGGTCGATTTGGAATTTCTAACCTGATGGCGCGCTGGCTGGGTAAAGCCTTTCCCTGGGGAACACTGGCGGTTAACGCCAGCGGTGCTTTTATCGCAGGCTGTTTATTGGGCAGTCAGGGCATACCCAGCGAGCAACCCTCGCTTTTTTGGCTATTTATGGTGGCCGGGCTGCTGGGGGGTTACACCACGGTTTCTTCCTTTAGTCTGCAAACCATTGAGCTATGGCAAAGCGGCCAAGCGCTGCGGGCGGCGCTCAATATGGGTGCCACTCTACTACTCGGTTTAGCCATGGTCGTACTGGGCTGGCTCGTCGCTGGGGGTTCTCTATGAACGCCTGGAAAGCCTATTTAGCCGTAGGACTGGGCAGTGGACTTGGCAGCGTATTGCGTTACGGCGTTTCGCTTGGCGCGTTCGCAACGCTTGGGGGAGCCTTCCCCTGGGGAACGCTGGCCGTTAACGTGCTGGGCTCTTGCTTGATTGGCTGGCTGGCGGCAAAGATTAGCCGTAGCCCTCACAGCCACATGGCTCGTTGGCAGCCCTTCTGGGTGGCCGGGCTTTGCGGCGGCTTTACCACCTTTTCGCTGTTTAGCTTAGAAACCATGCACTTTCTAGAGCAAGGCCAGATAGGCATGGCGCTGACATATATCATCGTCAGCTTGCCGCTATGGCTGTTGGCAGCCATCGTCGGCGAGCGTATCGCGCTTGCTCATCAACCATCCTAACCACCCAATACAGGATCGTTCATGCGCGATCGGTTAGAACAGCAACAGTCTTGGATCTATCTGGCATTTATCTGCCTGGGGCTAGGGCTGGGTGTATGGCTGCCAGCGCTGTCAGAGCCGCTGGAACAACTGCTATGGCCGCTGCTCGGCCTGTTACTGTACGCCACCTTCACCCAGATCCCCCTACTGCGTATTGCCAGTAGCTTTAAAGACACGCGCTTTATGGCAGCCCTTATGGTCGGTAACTTTATTGCCATTCCGGCCTTTTTAATCCTTATCGTTGTGTGGCTACCGCTTTCCCCTGCCGTGCTGGCAGGTGTGTTAATGGTACTGCTGGTGCCCTGTACTGATTGGTTTATCACTTTTACGCATTTAGGTAAGGGGGATACCGCTCAAGCGATTGCCGCCACCCCGCTCCTGCTGCTGGTGCAGATGATCGCGCTACCGGTTTATTTGTGGCTGTTCTTGGGCAGTGAGTGGTTTGGGCTGACTCTCTCCAGCGAGCTGCTGAGTGCTTTTGCAGGGCTTATTCTGACCCCTTTAGCGCTCGCCTGGCTGACCGAGTACGCCGCCCAGCGCCACAAAGCGGTAAAGCGAAGCGTGCATTACCTGGGATTACTGCCGGTTCCCCTACTGGCCTTGGTGGTATTTATGATTGCCGCGTCCCAGGTCAACACAGTGTTTGGCCTTAGCCAGGTGTTGGTTCAGGTGGTGTTGATTTTTATTGTTTTTTTAATCTTCGCGGCACTGCTGGGTAAGGGGTTGGGCAAGTTATTTCAACTGCCAACCGAAAGCGCTAGAACGCTAGCGTTTAGCTTTGGCACGCGTAACTCTTTTGTGATGCTCCCCATCGCCTTGACGCTACCTAGCGCCTGGCAGGCAGCCGTGGTGGTCGTGGTTTTTCAATCACTGGTAGAGCTATTTGGCATGGTGGCGTTCTTACGTTGGGTGCCTAGTAAGCTAATACCAGAGCAAAAACTTAACTAACCCGGGTGTATCCTCCCAGCACTCCCTGCTTACTCATCACCAGTTGCCAAAGATGGATTTCCCTGGCCCGAAAGGCACCGGCGCAGCTCAGCAAGTAGTAGCGCCACATGCGATAAAAACGCTCGCCATATTGGCTTTCAAAGGTCGGCCAGTGCGTCTCAAAGTTGTCGTGCCACGCCATTAGGGTACGGTCGTAATCGGCGCCAAAATTATGCAGATCCTCGATCACAAACAGCGTTTCAGCGGCATCTGTTATTTGCCCCAAGGCGGGTAGCTCGCCGTTGGGGAAAATATACTTATCAATCCACGGGTCAGTCACCGTATTGGCGATGTTTTTGCCAATGGTATGCAGCAAAAAAAGCCCGTCATCCTTTAAGCAGCGGTTGGCGACATTCATATATTCGCGGTAGTTTTTATGGCCAACATGCTCAAACATGCCGATGCTGACAATGCGGTCAAACTGCTCGGTTTCATCACGGTAATCCTTTAACCGGAATTCAACCGGCAGCCCTTTTTTGATCAGCCGCTGTCCAAACTCCGCTTGCTCTTTGGAGATCGTCAGGCCCACGCACTCCACCCCATAATGCTCAGCGGCATAGGCCATAAAACTGCCCCAGCCGCAGCCAATATCCAGCACCCGCATGCCAGGCTTTAATTGCAATTTGCGGCAGACCAGATCGAGTTTTGCCTCCTGGGCTTGATCAAGGGTTTGGGCATTTTTCCAGTAGCCGCAGGTGTAGGTCATACGCTGATCAAGCATCGCCGCATAGAAGTCATTACCTAGATCGTAATGCTTTTCGCCCACTTCCCAGGCGCGCTTGGCCGTCTGACGATTCAGCAGGCGCGAACGCAGCGAGTGATAGGCTAATTGAGTGGGCTTGATACGCTGCCCTAGCCGAGCACGCATTAAGCGGTAAAACAGTTCGTCCAGCCGTTCAGCATCCCACTCCCCTTTCATGTAGCTTTCGCCAAACCCCAGATTGCCTCGCGCAAGGGCGCTATCAATAACGCCTGGCGCATTCAACTGAATATCCCAAGAGCGATGACCATCAAGCCTGATATCGGCTTGGGCCAGCAGTTCGGCGACAAAACGGTGGGAGGGGGAGGCTTCATCGAAGCCAAGAGGCGATTTTTCCAACATGGGCATGTTCACAACAGGCTCCTCTCGCTATTCCAGTGAGTGAATAGGTCACAACCTATCTATCAGCATAGAAGCGCATTGCAATATTAGCATTATTTGATAAATAATTTTTTAGCCCCTTAAGGCAATAAAAAGCCGGCGCGCTCAAGAAACGAGGGCCGGCTGCGGGAAATAAATCGCAATGCGAGCTAGACGGTTATGCGTTACCGCTTATTGAGCCTTAGCGCAGAATCAGTACCGGTATGCGGCTACCGCGAAGCATTGTTGTTGTCGTGCTACCTACCAATAAGTGGCGAATACGCGAGTGCCCGTAGGCGCCCATTACCAGCAGGTCAATGCTGTGCTCTTTTTCGTAGGCTTGTAGGGCTTCATCAACCTCGCCTGCACGAATAGCACCTTCGGCTTGATGGCCCGCTTCACGCAATGTGCTCAACGCCCACTCAAGCTCAGAGCGGCGTTCAGCCGTTTCCGCTCCCACGATCAGCACATGGCACTCGGCGCCTGCAAAGAGCGGTGAACGGGCCAGCATCTCAACCCCTTTCCGGGCGGTTTTGCTGCCGTCAAAGGCCATCAAGATCTTTTCAGGCCGCTTGAAGGTCTTTGGCACCATCAGGATAGGACGGTGCAGTTCACGCACCACCCGCTCAAGGTTAGAGCCGAGATGGCCACTGGCCTGATAAGCAGTTTCTCCGCGCTTGCCCACCACCAGCAAACGCATATCTTTTTCAAGCCCTGCTAGCGTTTCAACCAGGGTACCGTTGAGCTGACGGGTAATGGGGGCGCTTACTCCATCTTCCAAAGCTCGCGCTTTGGCCGCTTCCAGCATCAACTTACCCTGCTCGCGATTCACCTTAGCGCGCTGCCCGTCGAGTTCCGAAAGCTCTTTCATTAGCCGTTCGCGGGCACCGAAACGCAGGTTGCCGGAAAGATTTTGCTCTTCGGGCACTTCAGAGTGATTGTCGACCACATGCACAAAGGTTAACGGTGCATCCATAGCCAAGCTTGCCCAGGCAGCATAATCGCAGACGCCTTCAGAAAACTGGGAGCCGTCAATAGCGGCTAAGACTTGATCTGTCATGTTGCACTCCTTGCGTTGGTTAGTGGCCGCCCATCAGCTTTTCAACCGCTTCGGGGTCGTTGTGTACCGCATAGCGATCCACTACCGTCGCGCTGGCTTCACTCAAGCCCACCATCTCTACTTCGGTACCTTCACGGCGGAATTTAATCACGATCCGATCAAGGGCCTGTACGGCAGTAACATCCCAAAAGTGTGCACGGGAAAGATCAATCGTCACTTGATCAATGCTTTCCTTTAGATCGAAAGCGGCCGTAAAGCGCTCAGAAGAAGCGAAGAATACTTGCCCCACCACCTGATACTCACGGTGCTTACCAGCTTCCACTTCTGTTGAACCAACGTAGAGAATGTTGCCCACTTTATTAGCAAAGAACAGCGCTGCCAGCAGCACGCCCACAAAAACGCCAATCGCTAAGTTGTGTGTACTGACGGTAACTGCAACCGTTGCCAACATGACAATATTGGTGCTGATCGGATGCTTTTTAAGATCACGGATCGACTCCCAACTAAAGGTACCGATCGACACCATAATCATTACCGCCACCAGGGCCGCCATTGGGATTTGCGATACCCAATCGGCTAAAAAGACCACCATCATCAGTAGCACGACACCCGCTATCAGCGTGGAAAGACGCGTACGGCCACCCGATTTAATGTTGATTACCGATTGACCAATCATGGCGCAGCCCGCCATACCGCCCATTAAACCTGCACCAATGTTCGCCACGCCCTGGCCCTTGCACTCGCGGTTTTTATTACTCGGCGTATCGGTGAGGTCATCAACAATAGTGGCGGTCATCATGGACTCAAGCAGGCCTACCACGGTCAGCATGATCGCGGTGGGGAAGATGATCATCAATGTTTCAAGGTTCAAGGGCACTTCTGGCCATAGGAACATAGGCAAGGTATCGGGCAGTTCGCCCATATCACCCACGCTACGAATATCCATGCCGCTGACCATATACACCACGGTTAACACCACTATGCACACTAGCGGCGAGGGAACTGATTTTCCGATGACGGGTAAATAGGGGAACAGGTAGATAATACCCAGGCCCGCCAACGTCATCACATAGACGTGCCAGGTGACGTTGGTCAATTCCGGTAGCTGCGCCATGAAAATCAAAATCGCCAACGCATTTACAAACCCCGTCACCACTGAGCGTGACACGAAGCGCATCAAATCCGCGAGTTTCAGATAGCCCGCAATTATCTGCAGTACACCGGTGAGCAGCGTTGCCGCCAGCAGATACTCAAGCCCATGCTCTTTCACTAGCGTTACCATCAGCAGCGCCATCGCACCGGTAGCAGCAGAGATCATGCCAGGACGACCGCCGGTAAACGCAATCACCACCGCGATACAGAAAGAGGCGTAGAGGCCGACTTTAGGATCAACACCGGCAATAATCGAGAAAGCAATGGCTTCGGGAATTAGCGCCAGTGCGACAACAATTCCCGAGAGCGTGTCGCCTTTAATATTGGAAAACCACTCTTGCTTACTGAAAAGAGACATTCAGGGAGTCCATGGTTAGAGATTGAGAGAATAAGAACGAGAAAATCGCAACCTTTGACGCAACGCAGCGGCGCATCTATAGCGCGCAATAAAAGACCAGTGAGTCAGTGCTGTAGCAATCAAATAGTCGGCCCGCCAATTAGCGGAAGAGTGGCAATAGCTTGCCGCAACGCCATGACAACGCAACAAACGCGCCAAGACATTTTGCTTGGGAGGGGAAACCTAGGGCGGAGTCATCAGCCCTAAAGTAGATAGTACCTGTGTTGAATTTGAAAGAGTCATTACGATTATGCCTTGCCGTCCGAAGAACGCGAATCAACATCACGTTGTGATAAGCCGGAGGATTTTACCAGTAATTTTGCCTTTCTGCATCCGCTGCTAAACCCTTCGCAGGGTGCCCAGCGGGCCTATTATGGCGTACCATTACCAGCAAATAACGACTTGCTTAGTCCCATCTATCACATTGAAGCGGCAATGCTTTGTATCCAACAGATACCTGTTCAACAAGCCTGCCGATTTAAAGAGGAGCAGTACATGAGCCAATCTATTGCAGTCATTAAGGGCGACGGCATCGGCCCCGAGATTATGGATGCCACGCTAAAAGTACTCGACGCGTTAGATTGCGGCTTAACCTACCAGCATATTGATGCGGGCTTGGGGGCACTTGAGAAACATGGAACGCTGATTCCCCAGGAATCACTGGACGCCATCGAAAAACACGGCATCGCGCTGAAAGGCCCGCTGACCACGCCGATTGGCAAAGGCTTTTCTTCGATTAACGTACAGTTGCGTCGTCACTTTGATCTTTACGCCAACGTGCGCCCGGCGATTAGCTTCCCCGGCACCCGCTCGCGCTACGACGACATCGATATGATCACGGTTCGGGAGAACACCGAAGGTGCGTACCTTTCCGACGGCCAGGAGATGATCGACGACGGCAACACCGGCATTTCGGTGATCAAAGTCACCCGCAAAGGCTCAGAACGCATCGTGCGCTACGCCTTTGAGCTGGCCAAAAGCAACGGCCGCAAGAAGGTCACCGCGGTACATAAAGCCAATATCATCAAAACCAGCTCGGGTTTGTTCCTGGACGTGGCGCGGGAGATCGCCAAAGAGTACCCCGAGATCGAATTTCAAGAGATGATCGTCGATAACGCCTGTATGCAGCTGGTAATGAACCCGCATCAGTTTGATGTGGTGGTCACTACCAACCTGTTTGGCGATATTCTCTCTGACCTGTGTGCGGGCTTAGTCGGCGGTTTGGGCCTAGCGCCTGGCGCGAACATTGGCGAAAAGGCCGCGATCTTTGAGGCTGTACACGGTTCAGCGCCGGATATCGAAGGCAAAAATATCGCCAACCCCTGTGCCCTGCTGCTCGCCGCCGCCCAGATGCTCGACCATCTGGGCATGGCCGAGAAAGGCACCGCCATCCGCCAGGGTATTCGTAACGTGCTGGAAACCCGCCGCGACATGGTCACCCCCGATATGGGCGGCACCGGCACCACCGACTCCTTCGCCCAGGCGCTGGTCGAGTACGTCCAGAGTTAGTACGTTCAGGGCTAACGCGGGTTGTTGCGTTTTAAACGTCGTTAAAACGGTAACGCAACAGGTATAACGCATTGAGGGTGACCAGCACGGTCGCCCCAGTGTCCGCCATTACCGCGACCCACATGCCGGTGATCCCCAGCACTGTCGAAACCAAGAACAGCGCTTTGAAGCCTAGCGCCAACGCTACGTTGGTTTTGACGTTGCGCATAGTGGCCCGGGAGAGCGCAATCATTTCGGCGATCCCACCCACGCGGTTTTTGAGCAGCGCCGCATCGGCGGTTTCAAGCGCTACATCCGTGCCGCTGCCCATAGCAATGCCTACCTCTGCTGCCGCCAGCGCCGGTGCATCGTTAATACCATCGCCCACCTTGCCTATCGGCCCCAGCCCCTGCGCTTGCCATTCATGCACGCGCTGGGCTTTATCTTCCGGCATCAGCTCGCCTTCTGCTTCGATGCCCAACTGCTTACCAATAGCGGCCACGGTGCGGGCATTGTCTCCGCTGAGCATAACGGCCTGCACGCCTAGGCGCTCTAACGCTTGAAGCCCCTTGCGAGCATCTTCACGAGGCTCATCCCGCAAGGCGATTAGACCGATAGGCCGCTGGTTTTCTAATAGAACTGCGAGGCTTTTACCCTGGGTTTCCAGCGCAGTAATGCGGGTGTCTATCTTGCTGGTGCGCTGGGTGAGCGTTTGTAAGTAGCGCGGACTCACTAGCATTAATTCACGCCCTTCCACCTGCCCGGCAACGCCGTGCCCCGCTAACGCACGGCCACCGTTCACTTTAGGCAACGTAGCTTTTGACTGCTGGCCGTTATTATTTTGAAAATAGTCACTAATCGCCACGGCAAGGGGGTGGCTTGAACCCTGCTCCAGGGCGGCGGCAAGGCGTACTATTTCATCATCACTGACGCCATCAACGCTCTCTATATCTGTCACTGTGGGCTTGCCCGCGGTCAGCGTGCCGGTTTTATCCAGCGCAACCCGTTTGAGTTTACCTAACTGCTCTAATACCGCGCCGCCTTTCATCAGCAGACCGTTACGAGCCCCCACCGATAACCCGGCGGCAATCGCCGCAGGCGTCGAGATCACCAGCGCGCAGGGGCAGGCAATCAGCAGCAGCGCCAGGGCGCGGTAGATGGATTCAGACCACAGCATCGTCGACACCAGCGGCGGTACGATAGCGACCAGCAGCGCCACCCCAACCACCGCAGGCATATAGTAAAACGCAAAGCGGTCAATAAAGCGGGCCACCGGCGCTTTCGCCGCCTGGGCCTCTTCCACCAGCTTAATCACCCGGGCGATAGTGTTGTTTTCCGCGCTGCGGGTCACCTCGACCTCTAATACGCCATCCAGATTGACGGTGCCCGCAAACACCGTTGCGCCTTCGCTACGCTCCCGAGGCACTGATTCGCCATTGACGGGCGACTCATCAATTGAAGAGTGACCAGACACAATTTGTCCATCACAGGGTAGCCGGTCGCCGGGGCGTACCTGCACACGCTGGCCAGGCTGAAGCGAGGCCGCAGAGATCTCGCGCACTTCTCCCTGTTCCAGCAGACGCGCGGTGGAGGGTGTCAGCTTAGAAAGCGCTGAGATACTGCGCCGTGCCTGGGCTGCGGCAACGCCCTCCAGCAGCTCCCCCACGGCAAACAGAAACACCACCACCGCCGCTTCGGCGGCTGCATTGATTGCCAACGCCCCCAAGGCGGCGATGCTCATCAGCATTTCAATGGTGAAAGGGTTGCCCAGTTTGAGCGCTTGCCAGGCATGCTGAATAATCGGCACTAGACCCACCAGCGTCGCCGCAATAAAGGGCCAACTGCCCAGGGCGGGCCAGGCAAATTTAAGCCCCCAAGCAAGCGCCAGCAATGCGCCACTGACTATCACTAATCGCCCTTTTGGCGATTGCCACCAAGAAGGTGTTTTTTGCGATTCCGCCGTGTCCGCCGACTCGTCCAATACCCGGTAACCGAGTGCGTTAATCGTCGACTCAATCTCCGCACGTGGCAGCGCTTGCCCTGGCGGTGGGGTGAGTTGAACCGACCCAGCCAGCGAGCTCGCAGAAACCTGCTCAACGTGATTTAAGCGCTTTAGCGCTGATTCAACTTTACGCTCACAGCCACCGCAGTCCATGCCCTGCACGCGCAGCGTGGTGGATGGGGTTGTCGGTTGTGGGGTGGGCTGTGCGGTCTTAGCATGTGTAGCGTCATTCATCGCTCTTCGCTCCAAGTTCGTCTATCTTAAGAGCAGCGTAATACCTATAGTTACTAGAGGTTCAAGCAATGAAAGAGCAAAACCCTGAGCCATCCGCCACTGCTCGTTATATTGGCATTGGCGAACTGGCGCGCGAGTCTGGCTGCAAGCCAGAAACAGTGCGTTATTACGAACACATTGGGCTACTGCCTTCAGCCCCGCGCAACGAGGGCAACCAGCGGCGCTACACCACGGCAGCCATCCGCCGATTGACGTTTATTCGCCATTCACGGGATTTTGGTTTTTCAGTGGAGGCGGTAAGAGAATTGCTGGAAATGGCCGACCACCCTGCGATGCCTTGCCAGGAAGTGGATGCGCTGGCAAAACGTCATCTTGCCGAGGTGGAAGCAAGACTGGCACGACTCACTGCGGTACGCGATGAGCTTAAACGCATGATCAACCAGTGCGCGGGGGGCAGTGTTGGCCAGTGCCATATTATAGACGTGCTCAGCGACCACCGGCTGTGCCATCAGGCGGGCCCGCACGGTGGCGCGGAAATCATAGGTTAGGGCTAACCCAACCACACATCCAAAAACAGCATAATCACCAGCCCCATCGCCAAGCCAAAGGTAGCCTTTTTCTGGTGCCCGCAGCGGTGGGTTTCGGGGATGATTTCGTGGCTGATGACATACAGCATGGCACCGGCGGCAAACGCCAGCCCCCAGGGCAGCAGTATTTGGGAAACGCTAACAATACTGGCGCCAAACAAGCCACCGATGGGCTCGATGAGGCCGGTTAGGGCGGCAATCGACCAGGAGCGCCACTTTGAATAGCCCTCCCCCATCAAAGCGACCGCAACGGCAAGCCCTTCAGGCATGTTCTGCAGGCCAATGCCGATAGCCAGCGGCATTCCGCCCTCTAAGCCATTGGCACCAAAGCCGACACCCACCGCCATGCCTTCCGGCAGGTTGTGAATGGTAATCGCAAATACAAACAGCCATACCCGGCGCAGCGAAGCGGCTTCCGGCCCCTCACGCCCCTGGGCAAAGTGTTCATGGGGAAGATGCTCGTTAAGCAGGGCGATGGCCCCCATACCGAGCAAAATAGCCGCACAAACAATCCCGGCAGGCACAGGGCCACCGGCATAGTAGATTTCTGCAGCGTCCAGCGCGGGGATAATCAACGAGAAAAATGACGCTGCCAGCATCACACCCGCCGCAAAACCTAACGCTAAATCACGAAAGCCACGGCTAGGCGTTTTGCCTAACAGCACCGGCAGCGCACCCACCGCCGTCAACAATCCAGCAATTAAGCTGCCCAAAAACCCCAGTAACAATGTATTTTCCATGGACAGCATAAACTCGATTGGCAAACTGAAAGGCATCAAAGAGAACGACACGTTGTTGTCTAACGTGGTATCAACACGTACTTTAACGCATTAATGACAAATGAATAAATAATGATGATGTTTATGAGCACGATGTAAACGTGCGCCCAGGAGACCTTAATAAAGGGAACCACGTGCCTTTTTCCGCCACCTTAGCCGCCGCCCACTTTACCCAGCTACGACCACGTTTAGTGGCTTTTGCGCGGTTGCAGCTGCGTGATGCTACCGCCGCTGAAGATGCGGTGCAGGAAACCTTGCTCACCGCCTTTGAGAAAAGCGCTTCCTTTGAAGGGCGCTCCGAGTTCGAGACCTGGGTATTTGGCATTTTGAAATACAAAATTCTAAATCAGCTCCGTCAACAGCGCCGTCAAGGAACGTGGCAACCGTTAGACCAGGACTTAGATGACGACACCCTTGATCGTCTGTTTCAGCAGGATGGTCACTGGCAGAGCGCTGCCCGTCCTAGCCAGTGGGGCGAGCCGGAGCAGGTGTTGGAAAACCAGCGATTTTGGCAGGTATTTGATGCCTGTTTGATCGCCTTGCCGGAAAGCATCGCACGGGTATTTACCCTGCGTGAACTCATGGGGCTTTCCACCGCCGATATCTGTAAGGAAACCGGCATTACTGAAACCAATTGCTGGGTCATCTTACACCGTGCGCGTTTACGGCTAAGAGAGTGCTTGGATCATGGTTGGTTAAATTAGCTGAAAAGGAGCCTGATATGCTTATGTGCCGCGAAGCCACAGGGTTAATGTCTTTAAAGCAGGATAAAACGCTAACGTTACGTGAAAGGATGGCTCTGCGTATTCATCTATCAATGTGCCGAGCCTGCCGCACCTGCGCCCGCCAATTCGATCTGCTGCACCAAGCTGGCAAACATCACCCCGCTTCTCTGGTTGATTCTCGCCAAACCCAAGGCGACTAATTCCTCGACCTGACACTGCAAGTCACGTCCCCCTCCTTCGCTTGCTCACAAGCGGGGTGCCTGGTACGCCTGAGAAAATATTACACCAACCCTGTACACGGCTGTGCTTTTCTTAGCGCCTCGTCTATAATATTATCTATACACAACCTATACACAAAAAATTTACATCCAATGATTAGTTCATTAAGTGCGCATAGCCTTAGCAGGCTGCGTATAAAAACCTGATTATTAGAAGCAATTAAGAATCAACAGAACCAATACCCTCACAATTGCAACATTTTGTGTCATACGGATACAAAATGATGCTTATAAAATGGGACTGTTCTAACCTTGTACACATGACTTGAATAGCCCCATCGACAGGATTAATAATGCTCACACTTCTCGCTCCTAATGGTTTACACAGTGCGCTATATCAACACACCGCTTGTATCTCTTTTACACCTGAAGGGGTTATTAAGCAGGCAAGTGAGCAATTCCTAACCGCCGTCGGATACACCCTGAACCAAGTGAAGGGGCAGCACCACCGGGTCTTCTGCTTTCCTGAAGAGAGCAGTAGCCATGAGTACCGTGCGTTTTGGCAATCACTGGCAGCAGGGCATAGCCAACAAGGCCGCTTTAGGCGTTCCAATGCCCACGGCGAGGAAATTTGCTTAGAGGCCACCTACTTACCGATTAGTAACCGGCGGGGTAAGGTTGTTGAGGTATTCAAAATCGCCAATGACGTAACCACCGTCCACCAAGAGGCTCAGCGCAAAAACGCTGTCTTAGAAGCGTTAAATAGCTCCATGGCGGTGATTGAATTTACCCCCAGCGGTGAAATTCTCAATGCCAACTCAAATTTTGAGCAGGCGATGGGGTACCGAAATGAGGAATTAGTGGGCGCGCACCATCGTATGTTTTGTCCCGCCAACTTCTCACAAGCCAATCCGCATTTCTGGGAACGGCTTGCTCAGGGTGAATACATGCAAGGGAAGTTTGAGCGCCTGGATTCTCGCGGCGCCAGCGTATGGCTAGAGGCAACTTACAACCCGATTAAAGATAGCCATGGAAACGTCGTTAAAGTGGTCAAGTTTGCCACCGATATTACCCGCTCCGTTCAAGCAGCAGAATCCGCCACACGGGCTATCACTGCCGCCCAAAGCACCTCTTCGCAAACAGAGCAGATCGCCCAAAACGGTCTTAGCCACCTGCAGCGTGTTGTCCGTGATTCAGAGCAAGCGGCGCTAACCTTGGCTGAAGCACAGCAGCTAATCGCCGCGCTTAATAAGCAAGCACAGAGCATCAATAGTATTACCGAGTCGATTGCCAAGATTGCCAATCAAACAAATCTACTCTCGCTCAATGCGGCGGTGGAAGCCGCGCGGGCGGGCGAGCAGGGTCGCGGGTTTGCGGTGGTGGCTAACGAAGTGCGCCGTTTGGCCAAAGGCTCCAGTGAAGCGGTGGAGGATATTACCCGGGTGCTAAAAGAGAACAGCGCCTTGGTAGAGCGCACCACTCACGCCATGCAGCAGGTGGTCGAGCAGGGAAAATCTAGCCAAACCAGCGTGAGCGAAATTGAGATTATCGTCAATGAGATACTCACTGGGGCACGCAATGTTTCAACATCCATTGAACAACTTGCGCTAGAGTCCGCTTGATGCACCATGCAAAAGCCAGCGCATAGACGCTGGCTTTTCGCTTCTTACATAACTCTATTAACGCCATTAGCGCAGTGGCGTTTTACGTAAGTAAGGCAGAACAGTTTCGTATTCGCCATACTTCTGTTTGGCATCCGCGTCAGAAACGCTTGGCGGAATAATCACATCCTGGCCTATCGTCCAATCAGCCGGGGTGGCAACACCGTGTTTCGACGTAGTCTGCAGCGCATCCAGGGCACGCAGGATTTCCGCAAAGTTGCGCCCTACGGTCATCGGATAGGTCATGGAAAGCTTCAACTGCTTATCCGGCCCGATAATAAACACCGAGCGCACGGTTGCGCTATCGGCTGGCGTACGGCCATCGGGCAGGTAGGCATCTTCTGGCAGCATGTCGTAGAGTTTTGACACCTTTAGCCCGGCATCGGCGATGATCGGAAAATCGACCTCGCTGCCGCTGACGGTTTGGATGTCATTACCCCAGCGTTTGTGATCTTCCACGCCATCCACGGAAACACCAATCACTTTGGTACCGCGTTTCTTCCACTCAGCACTCAGCTGCGCGACGGCACCAAACTCTGTGGTGCAAACTGGGGTAAAGTCTTTAGGATGCGAAAATAGGATCGCCCAGCTATCGCCAATCCAATCATGAAAACGAACCGGCCCTTGGCTAGTCTCCGCTTCGAAATCAGGTACGACCGCATTAATACGTAATGACATGCTCTCCTCCTTATATAGGCGTTAGACGCCCTAATACCTTATTTGACTTTCAACGCCTTCACTATAGATCATTTAGCGCTAAGACAGCGAGTTATCAGGCGCAGTTCACCTCTCTTGTACATTGATTCTTTCCCGAAAATCGTCGCCAAAAGCGGCGCTGAGATACATTTTTCGATTAACAGAGAGGCCTGATCATATAAACCAAGCCATCATGAACTCACGCCCTTAGCGGCAACGCAGCACCAATGGCAACAAAGATACCGCCACAGGTGCGGTTGAATCCTCGGCCCACGCGTTTCAACCAGTGACGGATGCGGTTAGCCATATTGGCGAGCAGGCCTTCTACTAAACATTCGATAGTCACGAAAGTGCCTGCCAGCATGAAAAATTGCAGCATCAAGCTGCCCTGTGGGTCGATAAACTGAGGCAGGAAGGCGCTGAAAAACAGCAACACTTTGGGGTTAGTAATTGAAGCCAATACGCCCTGACGATATAAGTGCCAGCCACTCGTTTGGCTTACATTCACCTCAATCTCACCGGTAATCGGTGGTGAACGCCATACTTGAATCCCCAGCCAAATAAGATAGGCCCCACCGACCCACTTTAACACTGTCAGCCACACCACCGACGACTTAAGCAACGCCCCAATCCCAAACATGCACAAGCCAATAATCAACATAAAACCTGTGGCGCCGCCGATGATGGTAAACAGGGTTTTACGGCTTCCATGGATAGCACCGTGGGTCAGCGCCAGTAAGCCGTTGGGCCCTGGCGAAAGCGATAGACCAATGCAGGCGATAAGATATAAAAGCCAAGTATCCAACAGCATATTAATGCCTCACCGGTGGGAAAACACATGTGTTGTGCCAGCATGTCACCGTTGGCGGGTGTTTTCCATTCGTTAATACAGAGACAATAAAAAACGCCTCACTGGGTTACATATAGCCCAGGAGGCGTTGGGTTTACTGCGTTTACATTTTCACATAGCGCTTAAGCGAATACTTCGGTCCACTCGCTGCGCTTGGCCAGCAGGTTGCGGGCCAGTTCCTGGGCGCCTTCCAGGCTATGGCTGGCGGCCCAGCCGCACTGCATTTCGTTGCAGGCGGGTACTTCGGTAGCTGCAAGCACGTCGTTTAGGGTTTGTTCGATGATCGTAATCACGTCATCGTAGTCGTCGTGGTTAATCATCGCGATATAGAAGCCGGTCTGGCAGCCCATGGGGCTGATATCGACCACTTTATCGGTGTGATTGCGCGACAGCTCAGCCATTAAGTGCTCAAGGGAGTGCAACGCGGGCATATCCATATGAGCTTTGTTGGGCTGGCAAATACGCAGGTCGTATTTATGAATACGGTCGCCGTTCTGGCCTTCTTTAATATCGGCCAAGCGCACGTACGGGGCTTTGACCTTGGTGTGGTCCAGGTTAAAGCTCTCGACGTTCATCTTTTGATCGGTCATGTTAGCTCCTTTCTCGCTTAAAGCTTGATTCACTTAAACCTTGGGCGCGTCAAAGTTCCAGGGCTCATCGGTGTAAACACACACGTTGGCATCTTCTATATCACCATCCGGCGCTTCAACGTGCTTGGCAAAGAAGTCTTGAATCTCTTTGCGCTGGCAGTGGGCTTCAAACTCTTCGCGGCTGGCCCAAATTTCATGAAAAACAATTGGGTAACTGGTGCCTTGAGCAAAAGGGTTGTCTATCTGCCGGGTCACGGTGTAGTGAATACAGGCATCTTCCCGGTGGGTATTTGGCTCTAACGACTGAAGCGCTTTGAACACCGCTTCTTCCTTACCTGGTTTGGGCTTAAAACCAGCAACACAATAAATTTTTTCTGACATGGTCATCTCCTAAGTCGTTAAGCGTGCATCATTATGCGGCTTGTCGACGTAGGTTAACAACCTAGCGGATGATGCGCTCAGCCAATGCTTCTAGATCAGTAACCGTCATATCCGGCTCGACACCCCAAGGGTCGAAGGGTGCGTCTGAACTGCGACGTATCCAGGCACTGCGTAACCCTGCATGGGTGGCGCCAATCACATCAAAGGGGTTACTGGACACCAGCCATGTGTGCTCGGGGCGTGTTTCCAAGCGGCTACGCAGATGAGAGTACACCGCCGGATCAGGCTTAAAGCGCTTCACCTCATCGGCGCTAATCACATCGTCCATATGGCTCTCAACGCCTGCGCGAGTTAGCAACTTGGACACGGCTTCTGTAGTGCCGTTCGAAAACGCCACGCAGCGTATGCCCGAATCGCGAAGCTGATCAAGTGCAGGGACTACATCGTCAAACGCGGGTAGTTCGCCGTATACCGCCATCAGGTGGTCATGGTCATTATCCGAAAGACCGGTTTGCAGTGCGCGGTCGATAAACACCAGCGCTTCGCGGGTGCACTCCGAAAACGGCACATAAGCCCCCATCAGTCCGTGGCGAAAGCTGTACTCTAGCTGTTTATCACGCCAGCGGCGGGCAAACTCACCTGCTTTGGAGGCATCCGAGAGGCGGCGTTCAAGCTCAACGGTAACCCCTTGGGTATCGATCAACGTGCCGTATACATCGAAGGCTAAGACCGGTTGCATCGTTGGCTACTCCTTAACTTTCAATTAATTGTGATCTGAGTTCAGCCTATATCTTTAGCATAGTAGACACCTTCAAT
>NZ_JBQSYH010000026.1:0-64227 GCF_052379125.1 Halomonas sp. AOP13-D3-9
TTGTCTGGAATTTGCCAGTGCAAGTGTTTGTCTAAACCATAAAAAAACCAGCGTGGACGCTGGCTTTAAGAAAAATGGAACTTGAAAATGGAGCTGAAAAGCGTAGAGCGAAATTTAGCGCTCTAATTTCTCCAGCTTACCAGGCTTGCCATCCCACTCTTCGGCGTCAGGCAGCGGATCTTTGCGTTCGGCAATGTTGGGCCACACTTCGGCCATTTCAGCGTTAATCTCGATAAAGGCCTCTTGCCCATCCGGCAACTCATCCTCGGAGAATATCGCCTCGGCGGGGCACTCGGGCTCACACAGCGCGCAGTCGATACACTCGTCAGGATGAATGACCAGGAAGTTCGGGCCCTCGTAAAAACAGTCGACCGGGCAGACTTCCACACAGTCGGTGTATTTGCACTGGATGCAGTTCTCGGTAACGACAAACGTCATCTTGCTATCCCTCTTGCAGGGCCGGGTAACTCCCAGCCATGGTCAATCGTGAATGGTTATAAATCAGCCGTTTTTTATAAGCTAAAAGTTTGAGCGACATTCTAGAGGTGCGCCTACCTGTCGGCAAGCGCCATATGATTCCAGTTGCTAGCAATGCCAGTACAGGTTTCCGCGAGGGCGCTGTAAACCCATCCCTGGGCGCTACTTTTCCATCTGACCGCCATGGATGGCGGAAATGCCGGAAATTGTCGGGAATATTTTCCGGCCTTGGAAAAAGACCCTCGCTCCAACCTGCCCTGGCACTAGAAGCTCACTTACGGCCTTCCAAGTTTATGAGTACTATTAGATCAGGTCTCGCCACTGATACAACAGCGCTAGTGCTTCCCTTGGCGTTAAACCATCCATATCGACGTTTTCCAATGCCTCCACCACTGGGTGTGGCGCAGCGGCGAATAGATCGTTTTGCTGCGGCGCGGTGCGAGGCGCTTGCGCCGTATTATCCACATCGCGCTGCTCCAGGCTCATTAACTTTTCACGGGCGCGTTTGATCACATGATTAGGCACACCCGCTAACTGCGCCACCTGTAAGCCGTAGCTCTGGCTGGCCGGGCCCGCTTCTATGCGGTGCATAAACACGATGCTGTCGCCGTGCTCGGTGGCCGTTAGGTGAATATTGGCTACCCCTTCAGCATGTTCGGGCAGGGCGGTCATTTCAAAGTAGTGGGTGGCAAACAGCGTTAAGGCACGCCCTTTGGCTAAATACTCGGCACTTGCCCAGGCCAGCGACAAACCGTCAAAAGTGCTGGTGCCGCGGCCAATCTCGTCCATCAGAATTAAGCTTTGCTGGGTGGCGTTATGCAGGATATTAGCGGTTTCGGTCATCTCCACCATAAAGGTAGAGCGGCCGCCCGCCAAATCATCTGACGAACCAATGCGGGTAAAGATCCTATCCAGCGGGCCGATCTCGGCGGCATCAGCCGGTACAAAGCTGCCGCAGTGGGCCAGCAGAGCGATAAGTGCCGTTTGACGCATATAGGTCGATTTACCGCCCATGTTGGGGCCGGTAATAATCAGCATATGCTGGTCAGGGTTGAGCGTTACGTCGTTAGGCACAAAGGGTGTTTCGCTGACTTGCTCCACTACCGGGTGCCGTCCCGCATCGATTTGAATGCCAGTGGTTTCGCTCAGCGTTGGGCGCACCCAGTTAAGCGCTTCGGCGCGTTCAGCAAAGGCGCACAGCACATCCAGCTCGGCCAGCGCTTGAGAGGTGCTTTGTAGCGCGTGAAGGCTGTTGTTAAGGTCGCCCAGCAGCTGGTCATAAAGCCATTTTTCGCGAGTGAGCGCACGAGATTTGGCCGATAGCGCCTTATCCTCAAACTCTTTGAGCTCGGGAATAATAAACCGCTCGGCGTTTTTCAGCGTTTGGCGGCGAATATAGTCGGCAGGCGCCTGCTGGGCTTGTGAACGCGGTAGTTCGATAAAGTAGCCGTGTACGCGGTTGTAGCCCACTTTGAGATTGGCAAGGCCGGTGCGCTCACGCTCGCGAAGTTCTAGCTGAATAAGATAGTCACCAGCGTTCTCAGCCATGCCGCGATGCTCATCGAGCTCAGCATCAAAACCGTCGGCAATCACCCCGCCATCGCGGATCACCACCGGTGGGTTCTCCACCAGCGCGCGGCTGAGCATATCGGCCATTTCCGGGTAGGGACGAATATGCGGG
The DNA here is from genome assembly GCF_052379125.1 of Halomonas sp. AOP13-D3-9. Classification (NCBI taxonomy): domain Bacteria; kingdom Pseudomonadati; phylum Pseudomonadota; class Gammaproteobacteria; order Oceanospirillales; family Halomonadaceae; genus Halomonas; species Halomonas sp. AOP13-D3-9. Next base: position 2,159 of record NZ_JBQSYH010000026.1, read on the forward strand.
CGCAGGTTGTCCAAAGCGCTGCCGCTCTCTACCTCGCTAAGCTGCTGTTCCAGTTCAGGCAGCGTTACCAGTGCATCGCGCAGCCGCGCCAAATCCCGGGGGCGAGCGCTATACAGTGCCACTCGGGCCAGGATGCGCTCCACATCGCCTACATCGCTTAGCGTCTCGCGAAGCGCCATATAGGCCGCATCCAGACTAAGTAGCGCCACACCCGCGTGGCGGGCCTGGACGATCTCACGTTGCCGCAGCGGGCGATTGAGCCAGCGTTTGAGTAAGCGTGAGCCCATGGCGGTGGTGCAGGTATCCAGCACGCTGGCCAGGGTGTTGTCGCTACTGCCGCCGAGGTTGATGTCGATTTCCAGATTGCGACGGCTGGCGGCGTCGATCACCACCGCGTCGTCGCGGTTCTCAACGCTGATGGCGGTCACGTGGGGTAGGCGTGAGCGCTGGGTGTCCCGGGCGTAATCGATCAGCACCCCGGCAGCAATGAGCGCAGTAGTTAAATGCGCGCAGCCAAAGCCGCGTAAATCCTGCACTTCAAACTGGTCGCATAGGCTGCGGGTGGCGCTTTCCAGGTCAAACAGCCACTCACCCTGACGGCGCAGGCTGCGTTTTTGTGACCAGGCATCGGGTAGCGTCAGGCTTTCGGGCACCAGCAGCTCCGCGGGGGAGAGGCGAGTAAGCTCGGCGAGCATCTCGGCTTCGCTCTCCACTTCCAGCACGTTAAAACGCCCGCTGGAGAGCTCTAGCCAGGCAAGCCCCCAGCTCTCTTTACCGGGGGAGACTGACACCAGTACGTTGTCGCGGCGGGCATCTAGCAGCGCTTCATCGTGGAGCGTGCCGGGGGTGACGATCCGCACCACCTGACGATCAACGGGGCCCTTGCTGGTAGCGGGGTCGCCAATCTGTTCGCAGATGGCCACCGACTCGCCGCCAGCGACCAGGCGGGCTAGATAGCCTTCAGCGCTGTGGTAGGGTACACCCGCCATGGGGATCGGCTTACCCCCCGACTGGCCGCGCTGGGTAAGGGTAATATCCAGCAGCGCGGCGGCGCGCTTGGCGTCGTCGAAAAACAGTTCGTAAAAATCACCCATGCGGTAAAACAGCAACACCTCGGGGTGCTCGCGTTTGATCTTTAAATACTGGGTGATCATTGGCGTGTTGGGGGGAATGGCCTGTGACATGGGCGTCCTGATTGAGCGTGGCGTAAGCCATCTCGGCTTACGGCATGGGCAATTTCTTTAAGCAAGCTAAACGCAGTATTCTACGCTGAACAGACGACACACTTGAAGGAGCGACGATAGTGCCCAGCGAAACTAGCCTGAAAAAATGTCCGCTATTTGCCTGACGACATATTCGACTCCCCAATATGCTGTGTTTGAGTGTTACCAAGGTGGTTTGGAAAAATTCAGGTTATCGTAGCCAGACTACGATTATGAAGGTTAAGCTAAATAGATCTCTATTTGGAAAAGGTGTATAAAACGTAGCATGGCTACGAATATTTCAGGCAAACTAAAAGCTCTCTATACCAAGCTGACTCCAGGGGCGCCTTTTACCGCAGCCGATCTGATGTCTCTGGGTATTTCGGCAGACCTTGCTGTGTACTATGTACGAGCAGGCTGGCTACTGCGTTTGGCACGTGGCGTCTACTGCCGACCAAACGATGAGCTACAGTTGAACCCTTGCCTGCTCTTGCTGCAACACAAGCTTAAGGGACTTCACGTTGGCGGTAAGTCGGCGCTCGACTGGTACGGAGTGCGCCAGTACCTCGCGCAACAGCCTACTTTACGCTTATACGGTTGGGCTGACGGACACCTGCCGAGCTGGTTTGTAGAGCGTTTCCCGGCCGATTATCACCGCAAGCGCATTTTCGATGAACACCCCGATGCATTACGGCACGTTCGCCCCTTTGAAAGGCGGGATGGGGCACCGCTGGTTTCGTCGCCAGAAAGAGCGTTGCTGGAGCTGTTGAGTGAAATTGGCTTGCGGCAGCCCTTGCAGGAAGCCCAGGAACTGGTTGAAAGTTCCTATAGTTTGCGCGTTAAAGTGCTGCAAGAGCTTTTGCAGTGTTGCTCCAGCGTTAAAACAGTAAGGCTTTGCCTACAGCTTGGCCGGGAAGGGGGGCTGCCGTGGGCTGACAAGCTTGATCCAAGTATACTGCCGACTGGTAGTGACCGGCCTTGGGTGTCTAAATCTGCTGATGGTCTGTTGGTGCTAAAGCCATGAATCCTACGTATCTCGATACAGCACGCCTACTTACGCAAGTCGCTCCACTGGTATTCGTGGATGATACCTTTGCGCTGAAAGGTGGTACGGCCATCAATCTTTTTGTGCGCGATATGCCGCGTTTATCAGTTGATCTCGACTTGCTATTTTGTGATTACAGGCTACCGCGTCAGCAAGCACTAGCGAGGATTAATGATGCTATTCGGCAGTCGGCTGATCGGTTGAATAAACAGGGATTCCAAACACATTTACCCCCTGCCGAAGCCGGTGAGACTAAGCTGCTGGTGCGACGAGGAGACGTAGAGGTTAAAGTCGAAGTTAATTTTGTGCTACGTGGAGCTGTGCAGCCCGTGCGTCGAGCTTCTCTTACCTCTGTCGCCAGTGATGTATTGATGGCCGATCTGGAAATACCCGTCGCTTCGTTGGAGGATCTCTATGGCGGCAAGCTGGTCGCCGCTCTGGATCGTCAGCACCCACGTGATCTATTCGATGTGGCTCAACTTTTCGAAAATGAGGGGATCACCCCCGGCATCCGCCGCGCCTTCGTTGTTTACTTAGCCAGTCACAACCGTCCGGTGCATGAGGTTTTATGTCCACAGCGGAGGGATATCGGCTATGACTATAAACAAAATTTCGATGGGATGACGTCCCAGCCCGTGACGCTCGAAGCATTGCTCACAACACGCGAGCGAATGATAAGCGAGCTTCGGATGGGGCTAGACGAAAGCGAACGTCGATTTTTGTTATCGCTAGTGGCTGGGGAGCCTGATTGGTCGCTGATGAATATTGCTCATCTAGAGCATCTTCCGGGTATTCGTTGGAAACTGCGCAATTTAGTGCAGCTGAAAAAATCCAATGCGAAGAAATTTGCCGAGCAGGCTGATGTGTTGGCTACACTGCTGGCATGAATGCTTAGCTTCGACAACCCCGACTTACCTGAACAGACGACACACTTGAAGGAGCGACGATAGTGCCCAGCGAAACTAGCCTGAAAAGCCTTGATTTGACCCTGTTGGCTCAGCGGTTGGGTCGGTTGTGTAAACAGTTGGGTGTGGAAGTGACCGCTGCTGAATCATGCACCGGGGGCGGTATTGCCAGTGCCATTACCGAGGTGGCGGGGAGCTCTGCTTATTTTGCGACTGGCTATGTGACCTACGCGAATGGCGCCAAGACGCGCTTATTGGGAGTGCCTGAGGCCACGCTTGCCGAACATGGTGCGGTAAGCGAAGCGGTGGTTAATGCCATGGTGGCGGGCGCCTGCCGTGAAAGTGGCGCGGGCTTAGCCGTTGCCGTTAGCGGTGTGGCTGGGCCGGATGGCGGCAGCGATGCAAAGCCGGTGGGTACGGTTTGGCTGGCCTGGGGAGATACCGCTGCCCAGGAGGCCGAATGTTTCCACTTTCCTGGTGACCGTCAGTCGGTGCGCGAGCAGGCTGTACGTCAGGCCTTGGTAGGGCTGGTGGCGCGGCTGAATGAGCGCGAGAAAGCGAGCAAGACAAACCCGTCGTAAGAAAAAGGTCCTTACGAAAAAAGGCCCTTATGAAAATAGATGAGAGAAAGCGCGATCAAGGATTTGTTTACGGCGTAATCTTTGGCATACTACTGGCTAATTATACAGCTTGTTATGAGGAATCTCTGAATGGCTCAGGATGACAACCGCACTAAAGCGCTAAACGCTGCACTCACCCAAATTGACCGTCAATTCGGCAAGGGCACCGTTATGCGTCTCGGCGACGCGCCGCGTGTCGTCATGCCGTCGGTTTCCACCGGTTCATTGGGTCTGGATATCGCCCTCGGCATCGGCGGCCTGCCGTTTGGCCGTGTGTGCGAGATCTTTGGTCCAGAATCGTCGGGTAAAACCACCCTGACCCTTTCAGTGATTGCCCAGGCACAAAAGCAGGGCAAAGTGTGTGCCTTCGTGGATGCCGAGCACGCCCTTGACCCCAGCTACGCAGAAAAACTGGGCGTTAACCTGGATGACCTGCTGGTTTCGCAGCCGGACACCGGCGAGCAGGCGCTTGAAATTACCGACATGCTGGTTCGCTCCGGCGGTGTTGACGTAATTGTTATTGACTCGGTTGCTGCGTTGACGCCGCGCGCTGAAATCGAAGGCGAGATGGGCGATTCCCACGTTGGCCTCCAGGCGCGTTTGATGTCTCAGGCGCTGCGCAAAATCACCGGTAATATCAAAAACGCCAACTGCCTGGTGATTTTTATCAACCAGATCCGCATGAAGATCGGCGTTATGTTTGGTAGCCCTGAAACCACCACGGGCGGTAACGCGCTTAAGTTTTACGCCAGCGTACGTCTCGATATACGGCGCACCGGTTCGGTGAAAGTCGGCGACGAAGTCACCGGTAACGAAACCCGCGTGAAAGTGGTCAAGAACAAAATAGCACCGCCATTCCGCCAGGCTGAGTTCCAGATTCTTTATGGCAAGGGGATCTACCACGCCGGTGAGGTCATCGACCTGGGCGTGCAGTGCAATCTTGTCGATAAAGCCGGTGCCTGGTACAGCTATAAAGGTAAGAAAATCGGTCAGGGCAAAGCCAATTCAGCGCTCTACCTGGAAGAGCACCCGGACATTATGCTCGAAATCGAAACGCAGATTCGTGAGCAGTTGCTAGCCAAGCCTGACCCCAAAAAAGACAAGGATGACGCACCTGCCGAAGCAGCGGCTGGAGCAGAAGCGGGCGACGACGATCTGCTTTAAGGCGGCTTAATGGCATTCACCTCCCAACGCGATGCTACGCCCCGTGACATCGCCATTGGCTTGCTGGCTCGGCGCGAATACTCCCGCGCCGAGCTTGCTCAACGGCTAAAGAAAAAATCCTTCGACGACGACGCTATTGATGAGTGCCTAGACGCTCTGATCGAACAAGGTCTGCAGTCTGACGCTCGCTTTGCGGCCAGTTTCGTCCGTTCACGTATTCTGCGTGGGCAGGGCGTGATTCGTATTAAAGGCGAGCTGCGCCAGCGCGGCGTTGACCAGGAAACCCTTAATAATGCTTTTGAAGAGGTAGAGGAGGGCGAGCAGGTCGACTGGTTTGAGCTGGCCCGGGAAACCCTGGCGCGGCGCTTCGATAGCCCCGGTGAGACACCCAAAGAGCGCGCTCGCCGCGAGCGCTTTCTCGCCAACCGTGGCTTCGATTTTGAGCAAATCCGCTACGCGCTCTCCTGTCTGTAGTACGTTTTCTCCAGCCGCTAAAACAACCCCCCTCTTACATTTCGAGTAGCGCTCTAATACGCTTGTCGATCTGGTTGTTCACATCGTTGTTGCCCTTCTGTCGCCAGTTGTTTGCCTTTCTGCCACTAAGTGCGGCTTTAGTCGTTTGACAACTGCGCTATAATGGCTGCTTTGCGACCCCTGAGGGTAGCGGCAACAGCGCCCTGGGACATCACGCTTTCTTGTTACGGATACCCTATGAAAAGCGCAGAGATTAGACAGGCCTTTCTCACCTTCTTCGAAGAGCAGGGGCATACGATTGTACCCACTAGCTCCTTAGTGCCGGGTAACGACCCGACGCTGCTGTTTACCAATGCCGGCATGGTGCCGTTTAAAGATGTGTTTCTAGGCCGTGACCCGCGCCCTTACGTGCGCGCGACCTCTGCGCAGCGCTGCGTGCGTGCGGGCGGCAAGCATAACGATTTGGACAACGTCGGCTATACCGCGCGTCACCACACCTTCTTTGAAATGCTGGGTAACTTCAGCTTTGGTGACTACTTCAAGCGCGACGCCATTCGCTTTGCCTGGGTATTTCTGACCGAAACGCTGGGCTTGCCTAAAGACAAGCTGTGGGTAACGGTGCATGTCAGCGATGACGAAGCCGAACGCATCTGGAAAGATGAGATCGGCATCGATCCCGAGCGTTTCTCCAAGCTGGATGAAGATAACTTCTGGCAAATGGGTGACACCGGCCCCTGCGGCCCCAGCTCTGAAATCTTCTTCGATCATGGTCCAGAGGTTTGGGGTGGCCCGCCGGGCAGCCCGGAAGAGGATGGCGACCGCTATATCGAAATCTGGAACCTGGTCTTCATGCAGTTTGATCGCGATGCTGCCGGCACGCTCAACCCGCTGCCCAAGCCCTCTATCGATACCGGCATGGGGCTGGAGCGGGTCGCCGCTGTGATGCAGGGCGTGCACTCCAACTACGAAATCGACCTGTTCCAGAACCTGCTCCAGGCCGCAGCCAAAGCCACCGGCCACCCGGATACCGCCACGCCTTCGCTGCGCGTGATTGCCGACCATATCCGCTCCTGCGCCTTCCTGATTGTTGATGGCGTGCTGCCTTCCAACGAAGGGCGCGGCTATGTGCTGCGTCGGATTATTCGCCGCGCGATTCGCCATGGCCACAAGCTGGGTGCGGTGGAGCCGTTCTTCCATAAGCTGGTCGAGGCGCTGGACGCTGAGATGGGCGATGCCTATCCGGAACTGCGTGAAGCGAGCGATCAAATTGCCCGCGTGCTGCTAAAAGAAGAAGAGCAGTTTGCGCGTACTCTGGATCACGGTATGGGGCTATTGAACGCGGCCCTGGCGGAGCTGGACGGCAAGGTACTGCCGGGTGAAACCGTCTTCAAGCTTTACGACACCTACGGCTTTCCGTTCGATCTCACCGCCGATGTGTGCCGTGAACGCGGCGTTACCCTCGACGAAGACGGGTTTCAACAAGCTTTAGAGGCCCAGCGTGAGCGTGCCCGGGCGGCTAGTCAGTTCGGCGCCGACTACAGTGCCTCTATTGAACTGGAAGGCGAAACAGCCTTTACCGGCTACGACCGCTTGGAAGATCAGGCCAAGGTAACGGCGCTGGTCGACAGCGAAGGCAACGAACTGGCCGCCTTGGAAGCCGGGCAGAAGGGCGTCGTGGTGCTAGATCGCACGCCGTTTTACGGCGAGTCAGGTGGTCAGGTGGGCGATACCGGCTATCTGTATGTCGATGGCGGCCGTTTCCAGGTCACCGATACCCAGAAGCAGAGTGGACATCACCTTCACCAGGGTATAATGGTTGAAGGCTCGCTAAGTATCGGAGCCAGCGTACGCGGCGAAGTGGACGCCAGCCTGCGTACGGCCACCATCCGCAATCACTCGGCCACCCACCTGCTACACAAAGCGCTGCGTATGGTGCTGGGTGATCACGTGCAGCAGAAAGGTTCGCTGGTTAACGCTGAGCGCCTGCGCTTCGACTTTAGCCACTTTGAGCCGATGACCGCTGAGCAGTTGACGGAAGTCGAGCGCTTGGTCAATGAGCAGATCCTGGCCAATGCGCCGACCAAAACCGAACAAATGAGCCTGGATCAAGCCAAGGCCAAGGGTGCGGCAGCGCTGTTTGAAGCCAAGTACGCCGAGAACGTGCGGGTGTTGACCATCGGTGCAGACGATTTCTCCATCGAGTTGTGTGGTGGAACGCATGTCACACGCAGTGGCGATATTGGCTGCTGCCATGTGATAAGCGAAGTAGGCATTGCTTCCGGCGTGCGCCGTATCGAAGCAATCACCGGCGAAAATGCGCTGGCCTACTTCCGCGAGCAGGAAGCCCGCCTTGAGCGCCTTGGCGAACGTTTGAAGACCAAGCCAGAGCAGCTTGAAGCGCGGGTAGAATCACTGGTTGAGCGTAACCGGAGCCTGGAAAAAGAGCTTGAGCAGCTTAAGGCCAAATTGGCCAGCGCTGCGGGTAGCGACATGCTGAGTCAGGTGCAGGAGATCAACGGCGTTAAGCTGCTGGCAACGCAGCTGGATGGCGTGTCAGGCAAAGATCTACGCGGCGTCCTTGATCAGCTTAAGAACAAGCTCAGCTCCGGGGTGATTATCCTTGGCGTTGCCGACCAGGCGGCGGGCAAGGTGAGCCTGATCGCAGGGGTCACCCAGGATCTGACTGGCCGTGTGAAAGCCGGTGAGCTGGTTAACCATGTCGCCTCTCAGGTAGGCGGTAAGGGCGGAGGCCGTCCTGATATGGCCCAAGCGGGAGGTAGTCAACCCGACGCCTTGCCGGATGCGTTGAAGAGCGTACCGGCATGGTTGGAAAACGTTCTTAGCTAAACCTTAAGGCCGGTGGCATTATTGCTACCGGCCTTATTATTTAAAACTTATAACACTTTCACCCTCCATTCCCGAACGCATAGGAAAAACGGCATATGGCACTATACGTACAGAAGTTCGGCGGCACTTCGGTGGGCTCTGTCGAGCGTATCAAGGCCGTAGCGGAAAAGGTTAAGGGGTTTCGCGACCAAGGCCATCAGGTAGTGGTCGTGGTTTCCGCCATGAGCGGCGAAACCAACCGCCTTACCGATATGGCCCAGTCGCTTAACGAGGATCCGGCACCGCGCGAGATGGATATGCTGCTGTCGACCGGTGAGCAGGTGACTATTTCCCTACTCGCCATGGCGCTTCAGCAAATCGGCGTGCCTGCTACTTCCCACACTGGCGCCCAGGTAGGCATTCACACCGATAGCGCTTATACCAAGGCGCGTATCCAGCGCATCGAAACCGACGACCTGAAGGCCGACCTTGAAGCTGGGCAGGTAGTGGTTGTGGCCGGGTTCCAAGGGGTTGATGAAGACGGCAATATCACCACGCTGGGTCGCGGTGGTTCCGATACCACGGGTGTGGCGCTAGCCGCTGCTCTCGGCGCCGATGAGTGTCAGATTTACACCGATGTTGACGGGGTATACACCACCGACCCCCGCGTATGCTCCAAGGCGCAGCGCTTAACCAGCATCACCGTGGAAGAGATGCTGGAGCTGGCCAGTCTCGGCTCTAAAGTGCTGCAGATCCGCGCGGTAGAGTTTGCCGGTAAGTACAACGTACCCCTGCGGGTGCTGTCGAGCTTTGAAGATGGCCCCGGTACCCTAATTGTTGCAGAAGCTGACCAAGACGAGGACGCTATGGAAGAACCACTGATCTCCGGTATCGCCTTTACCAAGAATGAAGCAAAACTAACCCTACTCAATACGCCGGATGTACCAGGGGTAGCGTCGCGCATTCTAGGTCCCATTGCCGATGCCAATATCGAAGTTGATATGATCGTGCAGAACGTGGCGCCGGCCGGTGACTATACCGACTTTACCTTTACCGTTGCTAAGGGTGATTACAAGGCCACTAAGAAACTGCTTGAAGAGACGGTGATTCCTGATTTGGGCGGCGGTGAGCTGCGCGGCGACGACAATATTGCTAAAGTGTCTTTGGTCGGTGTTGGGATGCGTTCTCATGCGGGTGTGGCGTCTAAAATGTTCCGCGTTCTAGCCGACGAGAATATCAATATCCGTATGGTCTCCACTTCTGAGATTAAAATCTCAGTCGTGATTGATGAGAAACATATGGAGCTGGCTGTTAACGCATTGCACAAAGCTTTTGGTTTAGATAAGTCAGATATCGAATCTGAATAACATTAATGCCTTAAACCTTCTACGCTGAAGGGGTACTTGCTGCCGTGTGGTGGTGAGCTTTCTTTCAACGGGAGGTTAAGGTGTCATGGAGCCGGACATTGGTGACAGGCAGCGCTATGCCGCATAATGGCATGGTGTTGCCTCCGGCTGACATATCCCGTTGCATAAAACGTCTGAAAAGGAGATCAGCCATGCTCATCCTAACTCGCCGTGTTGGCGAAACCCTGATGATCGGTGATGAAATCACCGTCACCGTGCTAGGTGTGAAAGGCAATCAAGTACGTATTGGCGTCAATGCGCCGAAAGATGTGGCAGTTCACCGTGAAGAGATTTACCAGCGAATTCAGCGTGAACGAGACAGTGAAAACGAAGTGGAATAAGACTTGCAGGCTTGCATGATGAAACGATGCTTAAAGCGTAAGTTTATATGTAAGGTATGGCCGGTGCGAAAAAAAACCTTAGGGGACTAGACACAAGAAAGCTAAATCGGTAATATTCGCGCCGTGCCGTTAAGGAGAGGTGGCCGAGTGGCTGAAGGCGCTCCCCTGCTAAGGGAGTATAGGGTTTATAGCCCTATCGAGGGTTCGAATCCCTCTCTCTCCGCCAATTGCATGTTAGAAGGTATGCGCCCGTAGCTCAGCTGGATAGAGTACCTGACTACGAATCAGGGGGTCGGAGGTTCGAATCCTCCCGGGCGCGCCACCTTTCTGTTAGCTGCTTATTAGCCATTGTCAGTGTCTTGATAAATCGCCAGTGTCTCGATAAGTGGTTGCTTGGTAAATTTAAGTATTAGCAAACTATTACGCGCCCGTAGCTCAGCTGGATAGAGTACCTGACTACGAATCAGGGGGTCGGAGGTTCGAATCCTCCCGGGCGCGCCAGATTCCAAAACCCGCTCTCTTTCTTTGAGGGCGGGTTTTCTGTTTCCAGCTTTATTACCTGTTCTTAGCCTAACCGCCTATTTTCAAGCCTGACCGGATAAGGCTCGCACCCCGGTCTTGCGATCGTGTGTAGCGCCCCCGCTTTGCGGTAGGGCGCTTTTTTTTGCCCGATCAAGTGGTGGCCTAAGCTAGCGCGACGTGGTGATCGTCAACCACTAGGCTGTCGAGCAACTGATCCAACTCGGTGAGGCGCTTCACACGCTGAAAATTTTCTTCGGCCTCACTGCTGCCTTGGCGCATTTGGGCGAGCCATTGCTTCACTAGCGAGACAACGACCCGGTCAGGCAGCTGCTGGCGCTGCAGGGCGGCGTACTCTTTGAGTACGCTGGCGCGCATGGCCCAGCTGCTTGCGGGCAGTCGCTCGCCGGTTTGCAGCCAGTGGCGAATACGGGGCGCCAGCCAAGGGTCGGCCAGTGCGCTACGCCCTAGCATCACATCGCGGCACCCGGACAGCGTGCGGGCCTTCCAGTAATCTTCCAACGTCCAGATATCGCCATTGGCGACAACCGGGATATTCACCTGTCGGCGAATTTTGCCGATCCACTCCCAGTGCGCCGGTGGGCGGTAGCCCTCGTCTCGGGTGCGCGCATGGACTACTAGCTGCGCGGCGCCGCCCGCTTCAGTGGCCTGGGCGCAAGCAACCGCTAAGCGGCGATTGGCGAAGCCCAGGCGAATCTTGGCGGTCACCGGGATGGCTCCCTCTAAAGCGTCGTGAACGGCTTTAACCGCTTTATAGACGCGATCCGGCTGGCGTAGTAGCGAAGCGCCGCCATCGTGCCGATTAACCAGCTTGGCAGGGCAGCCGAAATTAAGGTCGACACTCACTGCGCCTAAGCTAAGCGCCTGGCGCGCGTTGGCGGCCAGAGCAGCAGGGTCTGAGCCCAGCAGCTGTAAGTGCACGGGAATGCCGCTCGGCGTTGCGACAGGCGGTTGGGTAAGCTCGGGGCAGTGCTTATAAAACACTCTTGGTGGTAGGCGGGCATCCACAACGCGGACAAACTCGGTAACCGTCCAGTCGAACCCGGCATGGCGGGTTAACAGGTCACGAGTCAGCGCGTCGATTACCCCTTCCATCGGGGCTAGGCCGATTCTGCCGTTTTGTAGTAAATTAACAACCATGACTTCCACTATCGCGCCATTGCATTCTATTCTGAGTGTGGCAGGTTAGTGTATTCCCCTTACTGCGCCAAGCGCCTTTCGATGTATTGGCGTAATGATGTGCGTAAAACAGTGCTTGAACGGTACTTTAAGAAAGGAGAGCGTCTTATGCAGGATCTAGAACTATTACAAGATGGGTTGGCATTGATGGCGCTCGGTATGGGCGTAGTGTTTGTTTTTCTTACTGTTTTAGTTATTAGCGTCACGCTGATGTCGAAGCTTATCGGGCGTTTTCAACCTGTTCCCGTCGCTATTAATACGGGTAAAAAAACGTCGCAACCTTCGGCTCCCTCTGATCAAAGTGATGAGGTCATGGCCGTTATCAGTGCTGCAGTGCACCGTTACCGCTCAACGCGGCGTCGCTAACTTTCTCAATTTTTTCCATTTCAGCCCTCTTTTGGCTATTTTTTTGTTATTTTTACTACAAACTTACAACTCTCTACTGTGAGCCAAGACCATGAACGAAATAAAACGCCCTCTAGGCATTACCGATGTCGTGCTGCGCGATGCCCATCAATCGCTGTTTGCCACGCGTATGCGCCTGGACGATATGTTGCCGATCGCCGAAAAGCTGGATCGCGTTGGCTACTGGTCGCTGGAAACCTGGGGTGGGGCTACCTATGATGCCTGCATTCGTTATTTGGGCGAAGATCCGTGGGAGCGTATTCGTGCGTTAAAAGAGGCCATGCCCAATACGCCTCAGGCCATGTTGCTACGTGGTCAAAACCTGCTGGGCTACCGCCACTACGCTGATGACGTTGTCGATAAGTTTGTTGAGCGGGCGAAAACCAACGGCGTTGACGTTTTTCGCGTCTTTGATGCCATGAACGATCCACGTAATCTTGAGCGCGCCATTCAGGCGGTGCGTAACGTCGAAGGTCACGCCCAGGGCACCATCTCTTACACCGTGAGCCCGGTACATACCCTGGATAGCTGGGTTGATCTCGCCAAAACCATTGCTGGCTTAGGCGCGGATTCATTGGCTATCAAGGATATGGCGGGGCTACTGACGCCCTATACGGCATTCGATCTGGTCACCCGGCTCAAGAAAGAGCTATCGATTCCGGTGCACCTGCACTGCCACGCCACCACTGGTCTCTCGACCTCAACCATTTTGAAGGCAGTGGAAGCGGGCATTGATAACGTCGATACCTCGATTTCGTCCATGTCGATGACCTACGGCCACAGTCCCACCGAGTCCGTGGTGGCAATGCTGAAAGATACCGGCCGCGATACGGGGCTGGATCTTGAGCTACTGGAAGATATTGCCGGTTATTTCCGCGAAGTGCGTAAGAAGTACGCTGCTTTTGAAGGCTCACTGCGCGGTATTGATTCGCGCATTCTGATTGCTCAGGTGCCGGGCGGTATGCTGACCAACATGGAAGGCCAGCTCAAAGAGCAGGGTGCGGGCGATAAGCTGGACGACGTACTAAGCGAGATCCCCCGCGTCCGCGAAGACCTGGGTTTTATTCCGCTGGTCACACCCACTTCGCAAATTGTCGGCACTCAGGCGGTGATGAACGTGATGATGGGCGAGCGCTATAAGTCGATCTCCAAGGAGGTTCAGGCGCTGCTTAAAGGGGAGTATGGTGCCGCGCCAGCGCCTTTTAATGCCGAGCTGCAAAAGCGCGTGCTGGAAGGCGGTGAGCCGATTACCTGTCGCCCGGCGGATAATCTTTCGCCGGAGATGGACAGGCTGGCCACCGAGCTGAAAGACAAAGCCAGCGCTGAAGGCATCCGCTTGGCCGAAGGTAAGCGCGAAGTGGATGACGTGCTGACCTATGCCCTGTTTCCGCAGATTGGTCTGAAGTTCCTCAAAAATCGCGACAATCCCGACGCCTTTGAGCCTGTCCCCCAAGCAGCTGAAGCAAACGCCGAAAAGACGCCCGCCAAGGTGGAAAGCAAAGCGCCGGTCGCAAGCCAAGGCCCGGAAACTTATACCGTGAAACTCAACGGCAAAGCCTTCGTGGTAGAGGTCTCTGAAGGCGGTGAGCTGGGCGAAGTGCAAGAGCAAACTGCCTCTGGCACGGCGTCGGCTCAGCCATCCTCTAGCGAAGCGCCTGCGCCGAGCGGTGGCGGTAGTGGAGAGAGCATCGATGCACCGCTGGCCGGTAATATTTTCAAGGTTAATGTACGCCCCGGCGACAACGTCGCAGAAGGCGATGTGGTGATCATCCTTGAGGCGATGAAAATGGAAACCGAGGTGCGTGCCAGCAGTGCAGGCACTGTGTCTAAGGTTAACGTCAGCGAAGGCGATAGCGTCGTCGTAGGCGACACGCTGATCGAGCTCTAAGGGCCCCCGGTAATGGATAAAAAGTAATGGATAAATTAGTAACGTTATGGGAAGGCTCGGGGCTGTACAACCTAGAGCTTGGCCAAGCGGTCATGATGGTCGTGGGGCTATTGCTGCTCTACCTGGCGATCTATAAGAAGTTTGAGCCGCTGCTACTGGTACCCATTGGCTTTGGCGGCATTCTCGCCAATATTCCTGAGGCCGGGCTGGCCATTTCAGCGCTCGACCAAGCGATTGAGGTGGCCAAGCCTGCGGTACTGCAGCAGATGGCGGCAGCATTGGGTGCTAGTCTCGATCCGTTATCGAACGCAGACGCATGGCGGGAGGCGTTGCATATCATCGCTCACGATGCTGCGGCGCCCGATGAACTTCGCGCCGCACGGGATATTGCCGTGGGCGTTGGCTACAGCGACGGCATGCTCTATAGCTTCTACAAGGTCGCGATTGGCTCGGGCATTGCACCGCTGATTATCTTTATGGGCGTGGGCGCCATGACCGACTTCGGCCCGCTGTTGGCCAATCCACGGACGCTGTTTTTAGGTGCAGCGGCTCAGTTCGGTATTTTTGCCACCCTGTTTGGCGCCGTGTTGCTTACCTCGATGGGGGTGATGGACTTCTCGCTTAATCAGGCTGCCGCCATTGGTATTATTGGTGGCGCCGATGGCCCGACCTCCATCTACGTATCCAGCGTGCTGGCGCCGGAGCTGCTGGGGGCTATCGCCGTGGCCGCCTACGCCTATATGGCGTTGGTGCCACTGATTCAGCCGCCGATTATGCGTCTGTTGACCACCCAGAAAGAGCGTGAGATCAAGATGACTCAGCTGCGGCCGGTCTCCAAGCTGGAAAAAGTGGTCTTCCCACTGGTGCTGTTGATTCTGGTCGCGCTGTTTCTGCCCGATGCCGCTCCGCTGCTGGGCATGTTCTGCTTCGGTAATCTGATGCGCGAGTGCGGTGTGGTAGAGCGCTTGTCGGATACCGCGCAAAACGCCCTGATTAATATCGTCACGATTATCCTCGGCCTGTCGGTAGGCTCCAAGCTGATGGCTGAGAGTTTCCTGTCGTTCGAGACGCTGGGGATATTAGGCTTGGGGATTGTTGCCTTTGGCATTGGCACGGCCGCCGGGGTATTGATGGCCAAGCTGATGAACCTGATGAGCAAAATGCCCATCAACCCCTTGATCGGCGCCGCGGGGGTATCTGCTGTGCCGATGGCCGCGCGAGTGGCTAACAAGGTGGGGCTTGAGGCGAACCCGCATAACTTCCTGCTGATGCACGCCATGGGCCCCAACGTGGCGGGTGTGATTGGCTCGGCAGTCGCCGCAGGCGTAATGATCAAGTACCTGGGGTAACGCTTAAGGCAGGTGTTAACCGCCTGTTTTAATAGTGGGTCAACAGAGCGCGGCATACTGACACTTTCTGTATGTCGCGTTTTTTATAGGCGTATTGTTTAGTCTAGAGGGGATGTTGAGTTTAGATGGGTGCTCTAGTCAGGGAGCTAGTCAGTGATAATATGGATAGCACTCTTTAAACGGTTTTCCAGTGGAGTAAGATCAAATGGACAGTCCCGTGGCCAGCCAATGGTCAGGCGCACGCCATCACCATCGTAGTCGGCTTGCTCAATAGGGATCGCACCTTCTTCGCACCAGGCGCGGGCAATCGCTTCATTAGCAAAGGTGAGTCGCAGGGTGTAGCTGTCGCGCTCAACCACTTCCCGTGTAGGTAGCGTCTCAAGGGCATGGCTAACCGCCTGGGCGTAGGCGCGGGCTAAACCGCCGGTGCCTAGCTTGGTGCCGCCAAAATAACGAATCACCACACAGCCAATCTGGCCCAGTTGGCTGCCCTGGAGAACCTGATACATGGGTCGGCCAGCGGTGCCGCCTGGCTCACCATCATCGGAAAAGCCAATCAGATTTTGCTCGCCGGGTGGCCCGGCAATATAGGCAGTGCAGTGGTGGCTGGCATTAGGGTGCGCGGTTTTTGCCGCATTCAACAGACTAGTGAATGCATTGATATCTGGGGCGTAGCAGACCCAGGTGATAAATTGGCTCTTTTCGACTTCAATGTCAGCCGTATGCCATGACGCAGGGGGTAGCTCGGGAACCCGATAGCGCATTAATGCTCCGTGAAGGTAGTCTCACTTTTCACACCCATTACCATGCCGAGCACCTGAATATCCCGGTTATGCAAAAAAAGCGCTGGCTGCTGAGTATCCTCTGGCCATAGCTCAACGCCAAAGCGGCTGATAGAGAGCTGCTTCAAGGCGATTGTTTGCTGGTTAATTTCGGCAACGGCGGTTTCTATCTGGGTATCGTGTTGATAGCGCCGGATAATAATGACATCGCCATCGAATAAGTTGCAATCACACAATGCATTGCCGCGCACTTTGAGCGCATAGGTATTGCGTCGGGTAACGTTAGCTGACATCGCATAGGGACGTGGTACTGCTTGCATGCGGCCGAACGTAGCGGTAGGTGCTGCCATCGATAGGGTCATTATGAAGTCTCCATTGCATGTTCTTTCATACAGTGGTTTTTAGTATAGACCTGTTTTTGCATACAGTGCTAGCAGTAATTAGTCTTAACCCTCTTTGATGGGGATCACGCTGCGACCCAGCGCCGCATTGTGTGAGTGGCGAGCAAGGGGCTTTACGTGTAGAGTTCGACGCAAAATCAATATGCCAGGAGAGACGCTTGAGCCTGTGTCTACAAGCCCGACAGCTTGCCTGTGAACGTGACGACCGCTGGCTGTTTCAAGGGCTGGATCTAGATATTCGCAGCGGTGAAATTGTGCGTATCGAGGGGCCCAATGGCAGTGGTAAGACCAGCCTGCTGAAAATCCTCTCCGGGCAGCTCAGTGACTATCAGGGCGAGCTTTTCTGGAATGGCGCTGCGATGAAAGAGGCGCGTGAACATTTCCTGGCTAATTTGCTCTATTTAGGGCACACCCCAGGTATTAAGTTGGGGCTTTCCCCGTTAGAAAACCTGGCATGGTATCAGGCGCTCAGCGGGGAAAACGGTAACGAGGATCAGCGCCTGGGTGCCCTTGAGCGGGTTGGTCTGGCAGGTTTTGAAGATGTGCCTGCAGGGCAACTCTCTGCTGGCCAACAGCGTCGCGTGGCGCTGGCGCGCTTAACGCTGACGCCCCGGTCTCTCTGGGTGTTGGATGAACCTTTTACCGCGATAGACCGTCACGGCGTCGCTGAGCTGGAAAGACAGCTTGTGGCCCACGCGCAGGCGGGGGGCTGTGTGCTGGTAACGACACACCACGAATTAACCGCCTCACCGTTGTTGAGACGGATATCCCTCGAGTAAAGGGGAAAGGAGAAAGGGTTGCACAGCTCTTTACATGGCGCTTCACATGGTACTTCAAATAGCTCTTCACAAGTTTCAGAAACCACCCAACAGGTGCTAGCAGTGCCACTGCGTGAGCACAAAGGTGGCTTGATGATCGCCGTGAAGGCCACGCTAGCGCGTGACTTAACGCTGTTGCTGAGACGCCGTGGCGAGGTGCTCAACCCGCTGGTGTTTTTTGCCCTGGTGATCACGCTGTTTCCGATCGCGATTTCGCCCGACCCTGAGTTGTTAGCGGTCATTGCGCCGGGTTTGCTGTGGGTGGCGGCGCTGTTAGCCGCGCTGCTGTCATTAGACAGCCTGTTTCGTAGCGATTATGACGATGGCAGTCTGGAACAACTGTTATTGGCGCCGCAGCCGTTAGCCGCGCTGAGTTTGGCCAAAGTGGCCGTGCACTGGCTGCTGACAGGCCTACCGTTGGCGCTGATGGCGCCAATATTGGGTATTATGCTGGCGCTGCCAGCGGGTAGTTACGCCGTGCTGGCGCTGTCGCTTGCCCTGGGCACGGCAAGCTTGAGCTTGATTGGCGCGATTGGTGCGGCGTTAACCGTCGGCTTGGCGCGGGGCGGGGTGCTGCTTTCGCTGCTGGTGCTACCGCTGTATATCCCGGTGCTCATTTTTGGCGCCGGTGCGGTGCAGGCCGCCATTTTCGGAGACGGCGTCGCTGCCCATCTGGCTATCCTGGGCGCGCTGCTCGCTGCCTCACTCATGTTGGCGCCGTGGGCGATTGCCGCATCGCTGCGTATCAGTATCAACGGTTAAGGACAGGACACGCTATGTGGGCCTTTATACATAAACTGGGATCACCCAAGTGGTTCTACACCATTAGCGCCAAGCTGCAGCCCTGGTTCTGGGCCGCGGCGGTGCTGTTATTGGTCGTTGGCTCGCTGTGGGGGCTAGCGTTTGCCCCGGCGGATTACCAGCAGGGTAATAGCTTCCGAATTATATACGTTCATGTGCCTGCGGCCTTTTTAGCCCAATCCATTTTTATCGCCATGGCAGTATCCGGCCTGGTGTTTATGGTCTGGAAAATTAAAGTCGCTGATATGGCGGCGGCGGTGATGGCCCCTCTTGGCGCAACAATGACCTTTGTGGCGCTGTTCTCCGGCGCCGTGTGGGGCGTGCCCACCTGGGGAACCTGGTGGATGTGGGATGCACGGCTAACCTCCATGCTGATCCTGCTGTTTTTGTATTTGGGCGTGATTGCCCTGCGCGGCGCGTTTACCCGTCGCGATAGCGCTTCACGGGCAGCCTCGGTGCTGGCCATGGTGGGGGTGATCAATATTCCCATCATCAAATACTCGGTGAATTGGTGGTACACCCTGCACCAGCCCGCTTCGTTTACCCTGACGTCGCGCCCGAGTATGCCGACCGAGATGTGGCTGCCGCTGGTGATTATGGTGCTGGGTTTTTACAGTTTTTTTATTGCCTTAACGCTGATGCGCACGCGCAGCGAGATTCTGCGCCGCGAAGCTAACAAACGCTGGGTGCAGGATCTGGTCAACGGCCAGGTGGTTAACGTACAGGCCGAGGAGGCTCGCTAATGGCATTTGACTCACTTGCTGAATTTCTCGCCATGGGTGGCCACGCGCCTTATGTATGGTCTGCCTGGGGCGTTACCGCGCTGCTGTTGCTCGCCATCGTTTGGCATGCACGTGCAGAGCAACGCCAACTGCTGAAAGGCTTGAAGCGTCGCGCAAGACGCGAAAACAGAGTGAGGGGAGTGGCCAATGACGCCTAAACGTAAACAGAAACTGTTTGTTATTCTGGGCATTGTGTCGCTGGCCGCGATTGCCGTGGGGCTAACCCTGTACGCGCTACGCGCGAACATTAACCTGTTTTTTAGCCCGGTACAGATTGCCCAGGGCGATGCGCCCATGGAGCGGCAGATTCGCGCCGGTGGCATGGTCAAAGAGGGCTCGGTTTCCCGTGACCCTGAAAGCCTGGACGTCGAATTTACCGTCACCGATTATGTCGATGACCTGGAGGTCTATTACAGCGGCATCCTGCCGGATCTGTTCCGTGAAGGACAAGGCGTTGTTGTTGTGGGTGAACTTCAGGCCGATGGTCGCTTGTATGCCGACAAAGTCCTTGCCCGTCACGATGAAAACTATATGCCCCCTGAAGTGGCCCAAGCATTGGAAGAAGCGGGCTACTCGCCTGCCGATTACCAAGCTAAAGCCGCCGAGGTGGGCAAACGCCTGGACGAAGAAGGCGTACCCCAGGCAAGCGAATATTAGGGTAGATAGCCCAATTTGGAGCACGCATGCTGATCAAACTGATTCCTGAAATTGGCCACTTTGCCCTTATCATTGCGCTGCTTATGGCGATGGTGCAGGCAGTGATGCCGCTGGCCGGTGCGGCGACTAGGCGCCCACTGTGGATGGCCTACGGTCAACCCATGGCGGTGGGGCAGTTTGTGTTTATTGCCATTGCTTACGGCTGCTTAACCGCCAGCTATATGCTCGACGACTTTAGCGTGGCCAACGTGGCCAATAACTCCAACTCGCTGCTGCCCTGGTACTACAAGTTCAGCGCCGTGTGGGGCAACCACGAAGGGTCGGTGCTGCTATGGAGCTTTATGCTCGCGGGCTGGGGCTTTGCGGCTAGCCTATTCACCGGCAACCTGCCGCGGGATATGGTCGCGCGGGTCATGGGCGTGATGGGCATGGTCTGCGTCGGCTTCTTGCTATTTATTCTGATCACATCGAACCCCTTCGAGCGGCTACTGCCCGATATGCCCCAGGATGGCGCCGACCTTAACCCGCTGCTGCAAGACTTTGGGCTGGTGGTGCATCCGCCGATGCTTTACATGGGCTACGTCGGTTTTTCCGTAGTGTTTGCGTTTGCCATTGCGGCGCTCATGGGCGGGCGATTAGACGCCGCCTGGACGCGCTGGGCACGGCCCTGGACGAATATCGCCTGGGCGTTTCTGACCGTAGGTATCGCGCTGGGTAGTTGGTGGGCCTACTACGAACTTGGCTGGGGTGGCTGGTGGTTCTGGGATCCGGTCGAAAACGCCTCGCTACTGCCCTGGCTAACGGGCACCGCGCTGGTTCACTCGCTGGCGGTCACCGAAAAACGTGGCTCGTTTAAAAGCTGGACCGTGCTGTTGGCGATCTCGACCTTCTCGCTATCGCTGATGGGGACTTTCCTGGTGCGCTCCGGGGTGCTGACCTCGGTGCATGCGTTTGCCAACGACCCGGCCCGAGGTTTCTTTATCCTGATGCTGCTGGCCATTACGGTCACGCTATCACTGCTGATATTTGCCCTGCGCGCCCCGCGAGTAAGCCATAAAGTAGGCTTTAACTGGCTCTCCCGAGATGCGCTGCTGCTGGTCAATAATATCTTCCTGGTGATTATGACCGTCACCGTGCTGTTGGGAACCGTCTATCCGCTCATCCTGGACTCTTTGGGGTTGGGTAAAATAAGCGTAGGCCCGCCCTATTTTAACGCCCTGTTTGTACCGCTCACCGTGGTGATGTGCATCTTTATGGGGCTGGGCTCGGTAACACGCTGGAAAAGCATGGCGGCACGTGACCTTATCCGTAAACTGTGGCTGGCAGGCGTTGCCGCGCTGGTGCTGGGTATATTAATGCCGTTGTTGTATCGCGGTGAATGGAACCTGTTTGTCTCGCTGGGTATCGTCGCTGCACTCTGGATTGTGCTGCCGATGGTGCGTGATGTGTTCGATAAAACCCGCCATGCCGGCTCGTTTGTCGCCGGTGCCCGCAAGCTCTCCCTGGCTTACTGGGGCATGGTGTTGGGGCATATCGGCGTTGCGGTTACGATTGTTGGCGTGACGGTTGTTTCCAACTACAACATCGAGCGCAATGTACGTATGTCGCCGGGCACCACGGTCGAAGTGGCGGGCTATCAGTTCACCATGACCGAGTTAACCGAGCGTCGCGGGGCTAACTTCCTGGCGGACACCGCTATCCTTCAGGTTCAGCGGGGCGAGTCAGGTCGCAGCTTTACCATGCGGCCCGAGAAGCGCCTTTACCTGGCGACCGGTATGCCGATGACCCAGGTGGCTCTGCGCCCTGGGCTGTTCAGAGACCTTTATGTGGCCATGGGTGAAAATCTTGGCGATGGCAGTTGGGCGATGCGGGTGCAGTACAAGCCCTTTGTCCGCTGGCTGTGGCTAGGTGCACTGCTGATGGCGTTCGGTGGTGTACTGGCGGTGCTCGACAAGCGCTACCGCCGCGCCACGGTCACCCGTGAAGCGCCGAACGTGGCCAGCCAGGGCAGTAGCGCACGGGAGGCGACTGTATGAAGCGACGACTATTGCTACTGCTGTTGCCAGTGTGTTTTTTAGGGCTGGCGCTGTTCTTTTTCCATGGCCTTTCGCTGGACCCTTCCCAGCGAGATTCAGCGCTGATGGCACGGGAGTTCCCCGCCTTTGAAGCCGCCACGCTGCGCGATGAGAATCGACGCGTTGACCAAACGCTGTTAGAGGGAGAAGTGACGCTGGTCAACGTATGGGGCGAATGGTGCCCGGCCTGTAAGCAGGAGATGCCGCAACTGCTGGAGTTGGCTGACCGGGGCATTCGCATGGTCGGGGTTAACTACCGCGACACTCGCGAGAAGGGCCGGGAGTTTCTCAGCGAATTTGGCGACCCGTTTGAAGTTAATATTTTTGATCCAGAGGGCGATCTAGGCTTTGATCTCGGCGTTTATGGCGCCCCGGAAACCTTTCTGGTCGATGCCGACGGGGTGATTCGCTACCACCATAAAGGCTATGTATCACCCCAAGACGTGCGCGAGCGGATTCTGCCGGAGGTGGAAAAATGGCGCTAATGCGAACCCTAACAGCGCTACTACTGCTAGTCATGGCGTTTGGCGCAGTGGCGGGGGGTATCGAACTGCGCGAGTTTGACGACCCAGTCACCGAGAAGCGTTATCACGACTTGACCGCTTCCATGCGCTGCCCGCTGTGTGAAAACCAAGCGATCAATGACTCCGATGCCCCCATTTCGGCAGATATGCGCGACCGGGTTTATCAACTGCTGCAAGATGGCCAGTCGGATATCGAAATCATCAATCACATGGTGCAGCGGTTTGGCGAATATATTCTCTACAACCCGCGTTTAGAGAGCCGCACCTATCTTTTGTGGGGCCTGCCCATCGCCCTGGTATTACTGGGCGCTATTGTGGTCGTCATGATGGTTCGTGCCCGCCGTAACGCCTCTGCTAAAGCATTGAGCGCCGAAGAGCGCCAGCGTATAGACGCGCTGACTAACCGTAAGAGGTCTTCATGACGCTGCTTTGGATTGCGATTGCCGTTTTACTGCTCCCCGCGCTGTGGCTGCTGGTATCGCCGCTAAGAAAAGCGCGTGCGTTGCACGACCAGCAGCACGACTTTGAAGCCAACGACACCTCCGCCGAGCAGAACGTGGCGATTTTTAAGCGCCGCCTAGCGTCCTTGGAAGCGGCCCGGGAGCGTGGTGATATCGATGCTGCTCGCTTCGACGAAGACCGTCTGGAGCTTGAACGTAGCCTGCTGGAAGATACCGCCTATAGCGAGCGTCGGCCGCTCAAGTCAGCCAGTGCTGGCCGTATTGTGGTGCCCGTAGTGATGCTCGCTGTCGTGGCCGTTAGCGTCATTTGGTACCAGCAAGAAGGCGCGGAAGGCGACCTGGTGCTATTTGCAGTGCAACAAGACGTACAGAACGATCCTGATGGCTCGCTTACCATGTATCTCGAACGCATGGAGGAGCAGGCCGAGCGCCAACCGGATAATCCCAATGTGTGGAGCACGCTGTTTCCGCTCTACCGCGAAACCGGACAAATGCCCAAAGCCGTGGACGCCCTGGAGCGCCTGATCGAGATTGAAGGGCGGATTCCGCCGCTGCTTGCGCAACTGGCGCAAATTCGTTTCTTTATGGCCGAGCGCCAACTGACCGACGACGTGCAGGCGCTGGTCGATGAAACTCTGGAACAGGATCCCCGCCAGCCTACCGTACTGGGCTTGCTAGGCATTAATGCCTTCGACAACGGCGATTATGAGCAGGCCATCGATCACTGGCGCCGGGCAATCGCCAACATTGAAGACCCTAACACTGTGTCTTCGCTGCGCGACGGTATTCGTGTGGCTCAGGAGCGCATGGGCATTGAACCTGAAGAGGCTGTAGCCGAAGGCAATGGCATTCGGGTGCGCGTTGCGTTAGACGAACAGCTCGCTGGACGTGTTAACGATAACGACACGGTGTTTATCACTGCCCGCGATCTTGAAGGCGAGTTGCCACCTCTGGCTGTGGTGCGCGCGCAAGTCTCTGAACTGCCCATGACGGTAACGCTAGACGATAGCACTGCGATGTCACCCCAGGCGCAGATCTCCCAGGTACGTGAAGCGCGCTTAGTGGTGCGCGTTTCCCCCTCCGGCCAAGCAACGCCCCAGCCGGGGGATTTGTTTGGTGACCTTGAGAGCGTCAGCATCGGCCCGATAGCTGAAGATGAAGCGGCTGAAGTGGTGATTAACCGTGTCTTTGAATAACCGCAACGGGAACGTCGCCTCGGTATGCGCTTAACGTCGATTCGCTTAGTCGGGTTCAAATCCTTTGTGGACCCCGTCACGGTGCCCTTCGATGGCAATATGACCGCCATCGTAGGCCCCAATGGCTGCGGTAAATCCAATATTATTGACGCCGTGCGCTGGGTCATGGGGGAGTCCTCCGCCAAAACCCTGCGCGGCGAATCCATGGCTGACGTTATCTTTAACGGCTCCACCGGCCGTAAACCGATTAGCCAAGCCTCTATAGAACTCAAATTCGACAATCGCGACGGTGGCATGGGCGGTGTTTACGCCCAGTATGCGGAAATTGCCGTAAGGCGCCTGGTCACTCGTGATGGACAATCCAACTACTTCTTTAACGGCCAGAAGTGCCGCCGCCGGGATATCGCCGACCTGTTTATGGGCACCGGCCTGGGCCCGCGCTCCTACGCGATTATCGGCCAGGGGATGATTTCGCGGCTGATCGAAGCGCGCCCCGACGACCTGCGCTCGACGCTGGAAGAAGCCGCGGGAATCTCCAAATACAAAGAGCGCCGCCGGGAAACCGAAAACCGCATGCGGCGCACCCAGGAGAATCTCGAGCGCCTTGACGATATTCGTGAAGAGCTGGATAAACAGCTAGAGCGCCTCAAGCGTCAGGCCGAAGCCGCCAAGCGCTATCAAGACCTAAAGGAGCAGGAGTATCGGCTCAAGGGCGAGCTTGCGCTATTGCGTGGTCGCACCTTGCGGGCGGAGCAGTCCCACCAGGAGAGCCGCGTCCGCGAACTGGAAATAGCCGTTGAAAAAGATGTCTTCGGCGTACGCCAGTGCGAAACCCGGCTGGAACAAGCTCGCGAGCAGCACGACGAACTTTCGGAAGTGCTTGACCGCCACCAGCAGCAGTTCTTTGAAACCACCACGCGGATTGCGCGTTTAGAGCAGGATCAGGCCCACCGCCGCAGCCGTGAAACCCAGCTGGCCAGCGATATCGCCACGGCCCGGCGCGAATTGGACGAGCAGCGCCGCGTTAGCGAAGGCGATCAGGAGCGTTTAGCCGCCATTGACGAGCGCTTTGACGATCTACTCCCCGAACACGAAGCGCTGGAAGAGCAGCTCGAAAGCCTGGAGCAGGCGCTGGCCGACGCTTCCCCCGCGCTGGAAACCGCCGAGCAGCAGTGGGCCGATGCCGAAACGCGCTGGCGAGATGCCAGCCGCGATGCGGATCGCAGTCAGGATCAACTACGAGACCTTGAACAACGTATTGCGCGCTTGCAGGCGGAAAATCAGCGCCGCCGCCAGCAGCGCAGCGAGGTCGCCGATCTCACTGCGCTGCGCGAAGAGCATGCGGTGTGTCAGGCCCAGTTAACCGAAGCAGAGGAACAGGCGGAAGGCTTTCAAACCCAGCGCGATCAATGGCAACAGCGCTACGGCGATGCTAAAGCAGCCTACCAGCAGGCCACTCAGACGCGGGACAACCAGCGCGCCGAGCTAAGTCAGCGCCAGGGTGAGTTGGCCTCACTTCAAGCGTTGATTGATGCTGCCCTGGTGGATCACGATCCTGCTATTGGCACGAGCTTGGAAGCGCATGGCTTGGCGGATGCCCCGCAGCTGGGTGAAGCGCTGCAGGTTGAGCCCGGCTGGGAAACGCTGGTGTCCTGGCTGCTCGCGCCCTGGCTCAATGCCCGCCTGGTGGACCGTCACCAACTGGCCGCTTTACCTGAAGCCCTAGCCACGGAGTGGCGGCTGATTGATCAAACGCCGCCAGCCGCCTCAACCTCTGGCCAGCGACTAGACCGTTTGGTCACAGGCGCCGGTGCGTTGGGCGAATGGTTAGCAAGCATTCACTATACGCAAACGGCAGAACAAGCGGAGGCGCAGGTAGCGCACCTGGCCCCAGGTGAAAGCGTGGTGAGCCAGGATGGCGTTTGGCTGGGCCGCGGCTGGCTGAACCAGCAGGCCAACGGCGAAGGTATCGACGGGCTGCTATTAACGCGCCGCCGCTACGCAGAACTGACCGCCCAGCACGAAAGTGAAGAAGAAGCGCTGGCGCTGGCAGAAGCGCAGTGTGAGGCGGCCAGTGAGACCATTGAAACCCTGGAACAGGCCCGTGAGCAGCAGGCCGAACAGGAGCGTGCCCACGCTGCCACCCTGCAGCAGTTGGCGGTCAAAGAGCGCAGCCTGGCTCAGCGCCTGGAACATCTAGAGAGTCGTGCCACTGAACTTGATGCTGAACTTGCCCAGTTGCAAGAGGATGAAGCAGAGTTAGCGCTTACCATCGACGAGCAACGCGCCCGCTGGGACGTGGCGATGGAACAGCTGGAAAGCGCAGCGCAAGCGCGGGAAGCCAGCGCTGAGCAGCGCAACCGGCAGCGCGAAGCGCGTGACCAGTTAACTCAGCAACTAGCCCCGCTCAAAGCACAGCAGCAGGCGCTGGCACTTGAGCGGGAGCGTTTAAGTGCCGAGCGCGATAGCCTGCGCTCCCAGCAGGCGCGCTCCAGCGACTCTGAAGAGCGTCTATCACTGCGTATTGCCGAGCTAGAAGAGTCGCGGGAAATGTTGATCGAGCCCGATGAACTGGCGGGAGAAGAGCTCGAAGAGCTGCTGCACCAGCGCGAGCAGCAGGAGGGGCGCTTAAACGCGACTCGTCAACAGGCCCAGGCACTGGCAGAGCAACTGCGTAATGATGAACTGGCCCGCCAGCAGCACGAGCGCAACCTGGAACAGAGCCGCGAGCAATTACAGCAGCGGCGAATGGATGCACAGGCGCTGGCGCTCAAAGCCGCTACTCAGGACGAGCAGCTAGCTGAATTAGGCCATAACGTCGAAACCCTTGCCGAACAGCTGCCTCAGGAGGCCACTGAGACACGTTGGCAAGAACGTCTGGAAAGCACCACGGATAAAATTCGCCGTTTGGGGGCGATTAACCTTGCTGCCATTGAGGAGTACGATCAGCAAGCCGAGCGGCGTAACTATCTGGAAGCGCAGCACGCTGAGCTTACCGAAGCACTGGAAACGCTTGAACGGGCGATAAAGCGCATTGACCAAGAAACCCGTGTGCGCTTCCGGGAAACCTTTGATCAGGTCAATGCCGGGCTGCAAGCCCTGTTTCCCCGGGTGTTCGGTGGCGGGGCAGCATGGCTGACATTGACCGGCGATGATCTGCTGGAAACCGGCGTGGCAATTATGGCTCGCCCGCCGGGTAAAAAGAACAGCACCATTCATCTGCTCTCGGGTGGCGAGAAGGCGCTGACCGCGCTGTCGCTGGTATTTGCGATCTTTCAGCTTAACCCCGCGCCGTTCTGTATGTTGGACGAAGTTGACGCCCCACTGGATGACGCCAACGTAGGGCGTTACGCTAGGCTGGTGAAGGAGATGTCTGAAAACGTTCAGTTTATTTACATCACCCACAACAAAATTGCCATGGAAGCCGCCGAGCGCCTGATGGGGGTCACCATGCAGGAGCCCGGCGTTTCGCGCATGGTTTCCGTGGGTATTGAAGAAGCCGCGGCGTTGGTTGATTAAACTCACTCTCTCCCAAACTCGCCAAGCAAAGCTGTGGCAGTATTCTGAGTAAGCGCTGAAGAGTGTATTTCGAGCGACAGAGTGGGAGAGACAAACGCCAAGTGGGTAATCTTTTGTTGGCTAAATGCGTAAAAAAATGTCCTAAAGCGTTCAACTTAACTATATTACCCCTATCAATAGCGCGGGCGAGATGGTTAAACGGCTTATAGAGGGAATATACTCTGGTGGATGAGGCGGTTGTCAAAACGGCTTTTCTTGCATCTAGGATTCCTTTATAAAGCTAATCATAGATGTTAGATCTAATGATCGTGGCACTTTTGTTTGAAGTTAAGGTCAGAATTCTTCGCCTTAAATAGTGTCAGAATTTTGCCAAGGCGTGAAAATCGCGTTAAATGCAGCAAAAATTGGCCATTTTCACCATAATCGCGCTATGCTTGGTGACAAGTACTTATTAAATAGCAGTTACAGTTATCCAAATTCAGGCATGCCTTTTTAGACCCAGTGCCTTAGCAAACGGCAAGACGACCATGGAACGTTCGACATGGAACTAAGAGAGTGGCTAATCATATTAGGGCTGGCGTTGGTATCGCTCATCGTTATTGACGGTGCGCGAAGGCTTCAACGTCAGCGACGTGTACCCCGTCTAGATCAGGCGGAGAGAGACCCTTCTGGCAGTTCACTAGATGATCCCGATGAGGCTGCTAAAGCCGCGGAGATCAATTGGGAACTTCCTAATGGCGGTGCTCGAGTTGTTAAACCGGCAGACTATAGTGGCTTAGGTAATAAACCAAAGTTAGAACGTCAAGAGCATCCTGGACCCTCCAGAGTGCTTTCCGAGTTTAGACGTTCAGCCTCTGCTAAAGCGGCCAAGCGCAAAGCAGATAAGGCAGACAAACTAGATAAAGCGGCATCAAGTGCGCAACCATCGCCCAGTGTTGCGGTTAAAGCAGAACGGCCGGTTACTACGCAGGCGTCAGAACAGGAGCGCCGCGAGCCAAGTATCTCAATGACTGACTCTTCGCCCGCTGAAATGTCTCATGACAAGGCGGCTGCACCTCAGCAGCCTGCATACGCTGCTGCGACGCCCAGTGCAGCGGCGGCTGAAACTGAAGCGGCTAAAACTGATGTTGTTAAAACTGAAGTTGAAGCGACTCAACCCGCCGCTTCTGACGCCATCTCGCTGTCTGCCAGCGAAGCAGATACTGAAATGGCGACACCGCATCGCTCTGAACCAGAACATGCATCAGAGTCTGAGCAAGAGCCGGTACTGCGGGCGGAGCCAGAAGACGCCGTATTTGCCAAGCATGCCAATGAGCACTCGCCTAAGCGGCGTCAGTTGCGTTCTGACACAGCAGGCGAAGAAGATGAGTTAGACGATGATGAAGTTGATGAGTATCGCTTAGTCGACTTTGAAGGCATGGGGCGCTCACTAAAGCGTCGTTTGATTGCGCGGCGTAAAGAGAAGCAGCGCAAAAAAGCCGAAAAAGCAGTGCGTGATAAAGCCTTGGCGCAGCAGAAGGCTGAGCGCAAAGCGCTGGAAGCAGAGCAACGGCGTGAAGCCAAAGAAGCCGCAGACGCAGAGCGTGCGCGCCTTGCTCAAGAGCAGGCGCAAGCTCGTGAAGAAGAAGCCGCGGCCAATGCGGCCGCCGCAGACAGGCTCGCCGCCCAGCAGCGTGTCGCTGACGAAGAGGCTCGTCGCTACGCAAGCGAGTATGCTGCTGACGCAGAGAACTACGCACACAACTCTGACGAACGTTTCGACGCTGATGACAGCCAAGTTATCGGCGAACGTGAGGCCAATGAGAGAGTCCGTGTTCACCCAACGCTAGAAAAAGCCTTACGTCACGACGTAAACGGTGAACATGCCAAAGAGACGCTGACCAACGCAGAAGAAGTCGTGGTGATTAGCGTTCTCTCCAGAGACCCAGAAGGTTTCGACGGCACCAAACTGCTCGACCTGATGATGGTGTGTGGGTTGCGCTACAGTCGTGCGATGGGCGTTTTCCACCGCTTTGAGACCGAGAGCGACGACAGCGAACTGCAGTTCTCGATGGTTAACGTAGTTAAGCCGGGTACTTTCCCCATCGAAGAGATGGGTGAATTTATGACCCCCGGTATCACGCTGCTGATGCCGCTGCCCGGCGCTGTTGATAGCTCAGCCGCCTTTGAGGCGATGGTAGAAACCGCCATGGTCGTGGTACGCCATATGGGCGGTGAGCTGAAAGACGAAAACCGCAGCGTAATGACCGCGCAAACAATCGAATTCGCCCGTCAGCGGGTGCGTGAGTTTGAGCGCCGCCATAGGCTGCATCGTCAGATGCAAGCGCGCTAAACGGCGACCATTAACCGACGACGCTTCACTTGCTGCGTAACACCCGCCTTCTTGCCAGAAGGCGGGTGTTTCTGTTCAATACGCAGCACATTTTGTATTTTCAAATTTTTGCACTTTTGCTGCGAGTCTGGAACCCATTCAAATGAGTCAGTCTGATTCACAACCGCTGGAAGAGATTACCCAACTGCGGGCCGCCCTGGACGAGGCCAACTACCGTTACTACGTGCTCGATGAACCGACGCTCACAGATGCCGACTACGATCGCAAATTTCAGCGCTTGCAGCAGTTGGAGAGCGAACATCCAGAACGGGTCACGCCTGACTCGCCCACCCAGCGCGTTGGCGCTGCCCCCGCGGATGGCTTTCCCTCGGTAGCCCATGCGATCCCCATGCTGTCGCTGGATAATGCCTTTAGCCGTGACGATATCCACGCCTTTGCCGAGCGAGTTGCCGAGCGCCTTGAATGCGCCGCAGACGACGTTGAGTTTACCTGCGAGCCAAAATTGGATGGCGCAGCCGTCTCGCTAGTCTACGAACAGGGCGTACTGGTAAGCGGGGCAACGAGAGGCGATGGCCGTACCGGGGAAGGTATTACCTCTAATCTGCGTACGCTGCGCTCGGTACCGTTAAAGCTGCTGGGCAACAACGTGCCCGCGCTGCTCGAAGTGCGGGGCGAGGTGATTATGCGCCATGCGGGTTTTGAAGCCCTGAACGAGCGTGCCCGGCAAGAGGACAGTAAGGTATTTGCCAACCCCCGCAACGCGGCGGCAGGCAGCCTGCGCCAGTTGGATCCGCGCATTACGGCAAAACGACCGCTCGAGTTTCATGCCTACCAGGCTGCGCGCTTGGAGCCGGATCTAGGGGATACGACTCACAGTGAATTAATGGCGCGGTTATCCACGTTAGGTTTTCGTGCCAGTGCAGAGCTAAAAGTCGTCAAAGGCCCCCAGGCCGTTGCCGACTACTGCGAGCAGTTGGGCGAGAAGCGCGACGGTCTCGGGTTCGATATCGATGGCGTAGTGATCAAGGTGAACGATCTGCGCCACCAGCGCGAGCTTGGCTTTGTGGCCCGTGCGCCGCGCTGGGCGGTGGCATTTAAGTATCCGGCGCAGGAAGAGGTCACCACCCTTAACGATGTGGAATTCCAGGTCGGTCGTACCGGGGCGATTACTCCCGTGGCGCGACTTGAACCAGTCACCGTGGCCGGTGTGACGGTTTCTAACGCCACGCTGCACAACGCTGATGAGATTAAGCGCTTAGACGTAATGATTGGTGATACGGTCTCGATTCGCCGGGCCGGTGATGTGATTCCCCAAGTGGTGAGTGTCCATACCGAGCTGCGCCCAGCGGATGCAAGGGCGATTGTTTTTCCCGAACACTGCCCAGTGTGCGGTTCGGATATCGAGCGCCTTGAAGGCGAAGCGGTGGCGCGCTGTTCTGGCGGTCTTTATTGCGCGGCGCAGCGCAAAGAGGCGCTAAAGCACTTCGCCAGCCGTAAAGCGCTGGATATTGACGGCCTGGGCGAAAAGTTGATCGTGCAGTTGGTCGATTTAGACTGGGTGGAAACCCCCGCGGCGCTGTTCCACTTAACCGTCGAGCAGTTGCAAAGCCTGCCGCGTATGGGCGAGAAGTCCGCCACTAACTTGGTCAACGCGCTTGAAACCGCTAAGTCGACCACCTTGGCGCGGTTTATTTATGCGTTAGGAATTCGTGAAGTAGGCGAGGCCACAGCGGCCAACCTGGCCAATCACTTTGGTACCCTAGACGCCATTCAAGCCGCTGAGTTGGAAGCGCTGGAAGCGGTTAACGATGTCGGCCCGATTGTTGCCGCCCATGTGCATACCTTCTTTCGTCAGCCCCACAATCAGCAAACCATTGCCGCGCTGATTGACGCAGGCATTACCTGGCAAGAAGCGGAGGTCACCCAAGGTCCAACGCCACTGGAAGGCCAGACCTGGGTGCTCACCGGCTCGCTGGAGAGCATGACCCGCGATGAAGGTAAGGCGCGGCTTCAGGCGTTGGGTGCTAAGGTGGCAGGCAGCGTATCGAAAAAGACCACCTGTTTGGTTGCTGGCGAAGCGGCGGGCAGTAAACTGACCAAAGCCGAACAGATGGGCGTGGAAGTCGTCGACGAAGCTACCTTTATTGAACGTTTGGCAGAGTGGGAGCAGCGCTAATGAGCCGTTTTATTGAAGTACCCGCCAGAATGCTGCCACCGGATACCCTCAATGCCCTGCTAGAGGCGTTTGTGACCCGTCAGGGCTACGACACCACCGATACCACGGGCGAGGGCATGCACGGCTGGGTAGTCGAGCTTAAAAAGCAGCTAGAGCGCAATGAGCTGATTATTGCCCATGACCTTGAGCTAGAGATGACCGAAGTGATGACCCTGGCCCAGTGGCGGTCGTTTGGCCGCGATGTCGCCGACGACGAGGAAGAGGGCGATATCTAAATCTTCTTCTAGATGTTCTCGCCCCGAATGATCGCGCTGATAATTCGTCGCCCTGGGTGTAGGTGATCGACCAGCGGTGCTTCCAGCGGCATTGGCTCATCGCATATTCGTGAGGCGATCACCTCGGCGCAAAGTGGCGCGCTGGCTAATCCCCGCGAGCCATGGGCGGTGGATATCCACAGGCCCGGGTAGTGCTCACCTGGCGTATCCGCCACCCGGGTGGCATCTTTGCTGAGTAATGCATAGTCAGCGCGCCATGCTGCTGCCACCGGCACCGGCCCCGCGTAAGGGGTTTTGTCGGGGCTTGCTGCCCGAACCGCCGCGCGGCCTTGAAGCTGTTCCGGCGTTAGCTCAATACCTGCCTGTGCCAACTCCTCCACCAACGCGGGCAGCGTTTGGCGTAGCTCATCGATATTGCGCTGATGGTCGTCAACCGTCACATCAGTCGTCGCGTTATTGGGCACAAAGCTGGCGCCGAAGGTCAGCACGCCATCTAGAGCTGGCGCCACATAGCCGCCAGCACATACTACGCGTTTAGGGCCCGCCACCGCATCGGGTAGCGTTAGCTCGCTAATCTGACCACGCACCGACTGCAGCGGCAGCTCAGCCGTTTGCGCAAAACGGCTAGCCAAATGCGCGCTGGCAATCACCACCTGATCTGCCTCCAACGTGCTGCCATCGGCCAAGTTGACCTTCCAGCCGTTCTCTCGCTGGGTAAGGGAGCTAACCTCACCTTGCTGCATGCTAATTGGTTGGCTAAGCAAGTGCTCACACAGCGCCTTGGGCCTTACCCAGCCCGCCTGTGGATAATAAAGCCCGTGGGAAGCGTTAATGGTGATTGCCGCCGTTTCGGTTAACGTCGGGTTCTCCATGCTAGTGACGACTTCAGATGGCAGCGGGTGTTGCTCGATAAAGCGCTGCTGGCGGCGGGCTTCTTTATCGCTGCTTGCCAACTGCACCACGCCGCAAGGCTGCCACAAGGGTTGTTTAGCGTGTTGCTGCGTTAGCCAGCGCTGGCTATATAGCAGCCCAGCGAGATAAACCCGGCTTTGGTGGTTGGTCTCGGCGGCGAGCTTTACATACAGCGCGCCCTGGCGGTTACC
Organism: Halomonas sp. AOP13-D3-9; assembly: GCF_052379125.1. Lineage (NCBI taxonomy): Bacteria > Pseudomonadati > Pseudomonadota > Gammaproteobacteria > Oceanospirillales > Halomonadaceae > Halomonas > Halomonas sp. AOP13-D3-9. The sequence goes on from NZ_JBQSYH010000026.1 coordinate 35,405, forward strand.
CGAACCGCCCGCGCCGGGGGCTTCGCGCTCCACCACCGTTACCTTAATGCCCCGCCGTGCCAGCGCTGCTGCTACGCTGCTTCCCGCCAACCCTGCGCCGATTATCACAGCGTGCTTGGCCGGTGCCGCAGGCGGTGGGGTAAACCAGGGCGTGGCCTGGCGGCGGTTATCCGCAGGCGGGGTTTCGATGCTGCCTGCCAACATTTCCCGCTTGCGGCCATAGCCCGGCACTTTCTTCCAACTAAAGCCCGCCGCTTTCAAGCCCCGCTTGACGATGCCTGCACAGGTAAAGGTGGCGAAAGTAGCACCGGGGCGCGAACGGGCGGCCATGGCGTTAAACAGTTCAGGCTGCCACATATCGGGGTTTTTAGACGGCGCAAAGCCGTCTAAAAACCAGGCGTCGACCTGGCCATCCAGCTGCTCCAGGCGCTCAGTGGTATCGCCAAAATGCAGGTCCAGGGTGACGCGCTCCGTTAAGTGCAGACGATGAATACCGCTAACGGCAGCGGGCCACTGGGCACAAAGTGCCTGTGCATAAGTGGCAAGGGAGGGCCAGCTCGCTAATGCTTGTTCAAGGGCGCTAAGCTCGAGGGGAAACTTCTCTGTGGATAACAGATGCAGTCGTGCAGAAGAAGGGGCGTGTTGTTCAAAACAGGCCCAGGCGCAGAGCATATTAAGCCCGGTGCCAAAGCCGGTTTCGCCAATCACAAAAGGCCGCGCGGCTTCCCAGGCGGCAAAGCGTTCGGGAAGGTGGTTGGCCCCCAGGAACACATGCTCGGTCTCAGCGCGCCCATCGCCACGGGTGAAATAGATGTCATCAAAGGCGGTTGCGTGGGGAGCGCCCTCGTTCCAGGTAAGCGCGGGCGTCGTTAATGCCGCCAGCGGAGGCAAGGCGTTTGAACGTTGGGTCACACGGTTATCCGTATTGAGGTAGAGATGGTTAAAAAATGATCAATTTGTCAGCGCTGGCGTAATCTCTGGCTTAGCGAAAAGCGTCCGCCGGGTTTGCACAGAGTTTTCCACAGGCTCTGTGAAAAAGCCGACGAACCCTCCACACTCGCCTATTGGCGTCAAGGCATAACTTTCTTGAACGGCTTAACAATTACCTTGGCATAGACCCCTGCAATAATGTATGGGTCGGCATCAGCCCAGGCCTTGGCGTCTTCCAGGCTGTCGAACTCTGCCACTACCAAGCTGCCGGAAAAGCCTGCATCGCCGGGGTTTTCAGCATCGATGGCAGGGTGAGGGCCTGCCAGTACCATGCGGCCTTCATCGCGCAACGCGTCCAGGCGCGCTAAATGGTCGGGCCGAGCCGCTAAGCGACGCTCTAAGCTATTGGGCACATCTTCACTCATAATGGCATATAGCATTTGGGGATAACTCCTTGATTAAACGAGGATGCAAAGTGACCGTTAATTGACCGCACTGGCATAAGCGCGCACCATATCTTACCCATTGCGAAGACTTTATTCACAGCTGAAAAGCGCATTCTGACAAACTGGCCACACGGCGTCATGCTTATGCCTCGACTTCCTTATACCTTTGATGCCGATCAGCGCTACCCGGTTGATTTGCACATGCACTCGACCGCGTCTGATGGCGCGTTAACGCCCACGGAGCTGGTAACCCTGTGTGCCGAACGTGGTTTAACGCACATGTCGCTCACTGACCACGATACCATGGACGGCATTGAAGAAGCGGGTCGCGCGGCGGAGCAAGCAGGGCTGTGTCTTATCCCCGGCTGTGAGTTATCCACACGCTGGCAGGGTGTCAATATCCACGTGGTGGCGCTAATGCCTGGCGGCCTGCAGGGGGCAATGGTAGAAGGTCTGATTCAGCAGCGTGAAGCGCGCATTCAGCGCGCTGAAGTCATCGCTGAAAGGTTGGAAAAAGTCGGTTTATCCAACGCGCTGGAAAAAGCCCGCCTGCACGCAGGCAGCGACCGCCCCTTGGGCCGCCCGGACTTTGCCCGCGCGCTGGTGGCGGAAGGCGTGGTGCCCGATTGGGCCAGCGCCTTTAAGCGCTATTTGGGCAGCGGCAAAAAGGGCGATGTTAAAGCCCACTGGCCGGAAATCAGCGAAGCGGTGGGCTGGATTGTCGGTTCCGGAGGCGTCGCGGTCATTGCCCATCCACTGCGCCACGGCCTAACCCGGCGCAAGCGGGGCCTGTTGATGGATACTTTCCAGGCCGCGGGCGGCCAGGCGGTTGAACTGGTCAGCGGTCAGCAGAACCCGGATAGCACCCGCGACCTGGCGCGTCAGCTAGTGGAGCGCGACCTTTACGCCTCCATGGGCAGCGACTTTCACTTCCCAGGTAGCCACGCGGCTCCCGGCAGTATGAGTTTAGTGCCGCGTACCGCAGCGCCGCCTATATGGCAGCACCCGCGGCTAGTGCACTTGCGTGATGCGTCACCCGGCCTGCTGGCGGTCGGTTAAATCACTGCCCGGTCATTTCACAGCACGGCCAGTTCAAAAATAAGTCAGCTATGCTGTATGTTCAGGGCCTACGGACAGGAGATACCCATGAGTCAATATTTTCAGATTCACCCGGAAAACCCGCAGAAACGTTTGATTGATCAGGCCATTGCGATCATTCGTAAAGGTGGTGTTGTGGCCTACCCCACTGATTCGGGCTATGCCCTTGGCTGCCATCTGGGTGAGAAGAAAGCCATCGAGAAGATCAAATGGCTGCGTTCGCTGGATGATAAACACAACTTTACCCTGGTGTGTTCCGACCTCTCGGAGATCGGCACTTACGCCAAAGTGGATAACGATGTATTCCGGCTGTTGAAAGCCCACACGCCTGGGCCTTACACCTATATTCTGGATGCCACATCCGAGGTGCCGCGCCTATTACTGCACCCCAAGCGCCGCTCCATTGGTGTGCGTGTGCCAGATCACCGCATTACCCACGCGCTGCTGGCCGCACTGGGCGAGCCATTAATGAGCGTCACGCTGATCCCGGTAGGCGATGACCTGCCCATGAACGACCCGGAAGAGATTCGCGAGCGTTTTGGCGCCCACCTGGATGCCATTATCGACGGCGGCGCCTGCCACTTAGACCCCACCAGCGTCATCGACCTGCGCGAACTACCGCCGACAATCATCCGTGAAGGGCGCGGCGATATTTCTCCTTTCGTTGTCTAAGACACTTTTCAGAGCAAATCCCTGCTTTTAGCTTTAATGAGCAGGGAGTTTGCCTGTTTTTCATTATTTGAATGTTCAATGAAAATAAAATATGATCCTCACGGTTCTTTTCGATAATAAATCGTGATCCTTTAAGGCGAGGAATCGCCTCGTCTTTTTGAGATCGCCTAGCCCAGGAGATCATTCAATGACGATGCCATTCCCTTCTCGCCTCTGCACCCTTGCAGCCCTAGCCAGTCTTACCGCTTTACCACTGACCAGCCAAGCGGCTAGCGATGACGCAGAACTGTGTGCCCAGGAAGCCTATAAAATGGGCCTGCGTTATCAACAGCAGTCTGCTGAAGCCGCAGCTCTTCAGCGTCAGGGGTTTGCCCTCGCCACCTACCGGCTTGAGGATCAGATTGAAGCGCATGGCGGCAGCGACGACTTGGCGATCATTACCGACCTGGATGAAACGGTACTGGACAACAGCGCGCTGTTGGTTCGCGACATGCAGGCATGCCATGACTACACCACCTGGGATACATGGAAGCATTGGGAGCGTGAAGGCGAGCCGCGTCTGATGCCGGGCGCCAAAGCGTTTCTGGATTTTGCGGACGAGCAGGGCGTGGCCATTTTTTACGTCTCTGACCGCTACCAGGAGAACGAGGCTGATACCATCGCCACCCTAGAAGCGCTAGAGCTGCCCCAAGTCTCGGAACAGAGCGTGATGTTGCTGGGGCCTGCTAAGGCGGAGCGCCGCGCAGAGGTGGTAGATAACCACACCCTGGTAATGCAGCTAGGCGACTCGCTACACGATTTCGCGGGTGACTTCGCCGGTGCCGACCTGGATCAGCAGCACGAGCTAGTTGAGGATAATGCCGAGCGGTTTGGCAATGACTGGATTGTGTTCCCCAACGCGACCTACGGCGCCTGGAGCGATGCCGAGTTAGACGCCTGGGAAGCTCCCCACGAAGTGGAGTGATCGGTTAAATAACCACTCCATCCCGCACTGAATAAACGCTGCGCGCCCTAGGTTTAGCTGTCCTGGGGCGCGTTTTTGTCTTCCTGGTCGTCTTTTTTGTCGGCGTCTTTCTTGCGCGGGTCTTCGCTGTCTTCGTCTAGCCAAGTGCCGCAGCGCAGGCAGTAGTGGGCACGCTTCTCATGACGGTCATGCCCGCAGCCGGGGCAGGCTTCCTCTGAGTAGCGATCCTCACGAATCGAGCGGATTACCTGGGCGGAGAATACCCCGGTGGGTACGGCGATAATCGAGTAGCCGAGTAGCATCAGAATCATGGTAATCGCTTTGCCTAGCGATGTTGCGGGCACGATATCGCCGTAGCCGACCGTGGTCATGCTCACAATGGCCCAGTACATCGACATGGGAATACTGGTAAAGCCCGCTTCGGGGGATTCAATGGTGTACATCAGCGCCGCGAACAGCGTCACCACCATAAAAATAGAGAAGAAAAACAGCAGTATTTGACGCAGGCTGCGTTTAAGGGCATCTATTAACAGGCCGGCTTCGCCGACAAACTCCATCAAGCGCAAAATTCGGAAAATCCGCAGCACGCGGAGGATGCGCACAATCACCAACCCATGGGCGCCGGGCACCAGCAGCACGAGCCAAGTGGGTAGAATCGCGATCAGATCGACGATGCCATAAAAGCTTTTTAAATAGAGTAACGGGCGCTCCAGGCAGTAGATGCGCACAATCAGCTCAAGGCTGAACAGCAGCGTAAGTATCCACTCAACGTAAAAAAATAGCCTCCCGTAGCGCTCTGCATAGCTCTCTATGCTGCCCAGCAGGATAACCCCAACGCTGATGAGAATGGCCACGATCAAAGCGATATCAAACGCTTTAGCGCCCGGCGTGTCGGACTCAAAAATAATATGAAACAGCCGCGTGCGCAGGCCTTCCGCGCCAGGGGTTAAGTTTAAATTCATTGCATCATCCTGAAGTGGGCCTCAATGCCGTTCTAAATAGAGCGCTAAACCGCTAGCGTAGCGCGGTTTGGTACGCCAAGCGATGGGCGAGTGCCAACGCCGCTTTACCGTAGGCCGTATTGGGCTGGCCATGCTTATCCAGCCCGCCGAAAAGTGCCTGGGCATAGCCGCGTGCGGTATCATCCAGTTCCGGGTGCTCGGCGAGAGTGTTCAGCGCCTGCTGGGCATCGCTAAGAAAGCTGGCTTGTTGGCTGTCGTGGTAGGCGTCCAGCGCCAGCGTGGCGCGGTGTAGCCACTCTGCCGGAGAGTGGGCTTCGGGGAGCGGCCAGTGTTGGGCGCTAAGGGCATTGCCACGGGATGCCTTGCTGCTGTCCGAAGGCCGCAGCGGCACTCGCTCAGCCAGCGTTAAGGCCAACTCCCACAGCGCTTCCGGCTCGCCGCCTTTTAATTCCAGCTCTGCCTCGCGAATGGGCGTGCGGTGGCCACCGCTAATAATCTCGCCCTCATCCAACACCAGCTCGATATGGCTCTCCTGGCCTTGTACACCCGCTTTTAGCTGCCAGCTACGCCGTGTGAAATCGGTGCTGAGTTGGGGTGCCAGGGCATCCAGCACATGACGAAGCTCGCCTTGAAAAGGGGGGAGTTTGGCGATTGAAGCGAGATCCAGCTGAGGGCCAGCCACCTGCCACTCCCACTCTTCGCGCTCCGAGAGCCCGCCGCCGCCCTGTCCGGCGGTTTTTACCGTTTGCAGCACCTGGCCGTCCACCTGGCGCAGGCGCAGCGCAATGCGTGCCTTGGCCAAATCGCCCTGGGGGGTATCAAAGTAGGTGTTGGTCAGCGCTTGCTTACGTTTGGGGTGAGAAGCGAGATGGGGGTGTTGAGCAAGCGCCGCAGGCCCTTGAGGGGCAAGGGCTAATTTCAGTTCCACTTCCATGGGGGTTGGACTTTTCATGACGCTAGCCACCTCGTTATCGTGACATTTAGATGAATATTTGATTACATTTGTGAACTTTTCATGACGGCGACGGGCGCACTCTTTATACTGGCGCCGCCATTTCCAGGCTCCCCGAAAACAGGCTCAAAGGCATTATGGTTACCTCCAACCCTTTTTCTTCGATGTTTGGCCGCTCGCCATTCCAGCCGTTATTGGCGCATATCGTCAAGGCCAATGAGTGTGCCGATCAGCTGTTGCCATTTTTTGAAGCAACCCTAGCTGATGACTGGGACAAAGCGGAAGAACTGCGCGAAAACGTCACCCGCTTAGAGCACGACGCCGATACGCTGAAAACAGAGCTGCGGTTGAACCTGCCCAACACCATGTTTCTTCCGGTGTCGCGCTCCGATCTGCTTGATTTGATCAGCGTGCAGGACAAGATCGCCAACAAGGTGCGTGACATTACCGGCATTATGCTGGGGCGTAAAATGCGCGTGCCGGATGAGCTGGCTGAGCCGATGCGCAACTACATCCGCACCAGCATTGCCTGTGTGGCGCAAGCACGCCAAGCATTGGAAGAGCTCAAAGACCTACTGGAGTCCGGCTTTGGCAAAAACGTCTCCGATGTGATGCAGAAGATGATCCGTGAACTGCATACCCTTGAACACCAAGCCGATGATCAACAGATCACCATTCGCCGTCAGCTGTTTGCGCTTGAGAGCCAGCTACCGCCAGTGGATGTGATCTTTCTGTACAAGATCATTGAATGGGTTGGCGAACTATCCGACCGCGCCGAGCGCGTAGGTAGCCGTCTGCAGATCCTGACTGCCCGCTAAGGGGACTTTCATGCTGATTATTGCCCAGCACGGTGAAATTTTTATCATCCTGGCCTGTTTGTTTGGCTTTTTCATGGCCTGGGGCGTGGGTGCCAACGACGTCGCCAATGCCATGGGAACCTCGGTGGGGTCGAAAGCGATCACCATCAAGCAGGCCATCCTGATTGCGGTCATTTTTGAATTCCTGGGTGCCTGGCTAGCCGGTGGCGAAGTTACCAATACGATCCGTAAAGGTATTATCGACCCCGAGCTGCTCCAGGACGACCCGCAATTGCTGGTCTACGGCATGCTGGCAGCACTGCTGGCGGCGGGAACATGGCTGCTGGTAGCCTCCATGAAAGGCTGGCCGGTTTCCACGACGCACTCGATTGTCGGCGCGATTGTAGGCTTTGCGGTCGCAGGGCTAGGCCCTGCCACGGTGGACTGGGGCGCGGTAGGCAAGATTGCCGCCAGTTGGGTGGTCTCCCCCTTGTTGGCAGGCACCATCGGTTTCGTGCTGTTTAAATCGGTACACCACCTGATTTTCGAGGACGCCAACCCGTTCACTGCCGCCAAACGCTACGTACCCGGCTATGTGTTTCTGGTAGGTTTCATTGTTTCGATGGTCACGCTGACCAAAGGGTTATCTCATGTGGGGTTGGATCTAACCTTCAATCAGAGCCTGTTGCTGTCGATCCTGCTGGGCCTGGTGATCATGGGCATTGGCCTGATCATGCAGCGGCGTATCAAGTTCGAGCACAATACCAACGACCACTTCGGCTACGCCAACGTTGAGCGTGTGTTCGGCGTGCTGATGATCTTCACCGCCTGCGCCATGGCCTTTGCCCATGGTTCTAACGATGTGGCGAATGCGGTTGGGCCACTGGCGGCAGTCATCAGCGTGGTGCAAACCGGCGGTGAAATTGGCGGCTCTGCGCTGGTGCCCTGGTGGGTGCTGGTACTTGGCGGCAGCGGCATCGTGGTGGGTTTGGTCACCTACGGTCATAAGGTCATCGCTACCGTGGGTACCGGGATTACGGAACTGACCCCCAGCCGTGGCTTTGCCGCTACCCTGGCGGCAGCCACGACGGTGGTGCTGGCCTCGGGCACTGGCCTGCCGATTTCGACGACCCACACGCTGGTAGGGGCCATTTTAGGCGTCGGCCTTGCGCGCGGTATGGCAGCCCTCAACCTACGGGTTATCGGCACAATTGCGGCGTCGTGGCTGATTACGCTGCCCGCCGGGGCCGGTCTCGCGATTCTGTTCTTCTTTATGTTCAAAGGCATGTTCGGCTCATAAATAAACTAACAAAAGCGCAGTACGCCAAAGCTCGAACGCATTAAGAACGACCTAAGCAATAAAATCACAGCGGCATCTTCATATGTATCTGCATTAGATTGAGCAGATTTGCATTAGAAGGTGCCGCTGTTTTTTGTGCTCTGGTAAAGTAACCTGATTGGATGTGGTAAACGTCTGATTTTTCTTTCACCTGCTGCCGGAGAGCGGCCCTTGGATAAGCGCTTCCCCTTTGTCGATTGGTTTCGTAACGCCTCCCCTTACATCAATGCTCACCGGGGGCGAACCTTTGTCATCTTAATTGAAGGCGAAGCGATGGCGTCTGGCCGAGGGGAGCAGCTGATTCAGGATTTGGCGCTGCTGCATACCCTGGGCGTGCGTTTGGTTGTCGTGTTCGGCATTCGCCCTCAGGTGCATGAAGCGTTGACTGCCTCCGGCGTAGAGCCCACGCGTATCGATGGCCGCTGGGTCGCGGATCGCGCGGTGATGGCCCATGTTGAGCAGGTCGCTGCCCACCAGCGGCTATGGCTTGAAGCGCGGCTCTCCCTTGGCCTGCCCAGCACGCCGTTGCACGGCGTAGAACTCAGCGTGATTTCTGGCAACCTGGTGACCGCCAAGCCGCTCGGCGTAAGGGAAGGGGTCGATTTCGACCACAGCGGTGAAGTACGCCGGGTGCGGGCCAGCGCCATCGAAGGCTTGCTGGAAAAAGGCTCATTGGTATTACTGCCGCCGCTAGGGTTCTCTAGCACCGGTGAGGTGTTCGATTTGGACGCCTCCGAGGTGGCCCAGCATGCCGCCGTGGCGCTAAAAGCCGACAAGCTGATTTTGCTGGGTGAGTCCGAAGGCTTGGAGGATGAGCAGGGCGCGCTGCTGCGCCAGCTCTCTCCAGCGGAAGCCGAGCCGCGTTTAACCCACGCTGTTCCAGGCAGCGAGTTAGCCCGCCATTTACAGGCCGCCTGCACCGCCGCTAGGGAAGGCGTGGCACGCACGCACCTGCTTTCCTGGCGCAACCACGATGCCCTGCTGGGTGAGTTGTTCACCCGGGACGGCGTGGGCACCATGATTACTCAGCACCGCTATGAACAGCTGCGCCCGGCCACGCTTAACGATGTGGCGGGTTTGTTGGAGCTGCTGGAGCCGCTGGAGCGGAGAGGGATGCTAGTGGCGCGCTCCCGGGAGCGCCTGGAGCACGAAATTGATGACTACATGGTGATCGAGCGCGACGGCATGGTGATTGGTTGCGCGGCGCTGCATGTATTTACGGATACCACCATTGCCGAACTCGCCTGCGTGGCAGTGCACGACAGCTACCGCGGCGGCGAGCGCGGCGAGCGCCTGGTGGAAGCCATGGAGCGCCGCGCCCGCCAGCGCGGTTTGACGGAAATATTCGTGCTCACCACCCATACCGCCCACTGGTTTGTAGAGCACGGCTTCCGCGCTGCCAGCCTGGAAGACCTACCCCCGCTAAAACGCGAAACCTACAACCACGCCCGCAAATCGAAGGTGCTGGTGAAGCAACTAACATAACCCGCTTTTTAAAAGGGGTAACCGTTAGCTCAGCTGTTTTATGAGCTGGAACCCGGCGCTATTGAAAACAGCGCCGGCATTTTTTGCGCTTGTTGCTGAATATTGTCATCAATTGGCGTGTCGTAGGTGTTAAGCAGATAGCCCAGCACTGAATAGAAACCTACCATGGCGATCAGGTCGATCACCGCCTTACGCCCGATCGCCTCAGCAAGTGCTGCTTCCTGCTCCTGGGCTAGCATGCGCTCGTCGAACAGCGCATCCACGGCATTAACGATAAGACCATCGATGCCTTCGGGGTTACCGCGAATCTCATTGATCCGCTGTTCGGAAAACCCCAGGGCGAGTGCACGACTGACATGGTGAGCCCACTCGTATTCCGCCCCCATACGCAGGCCTGCGCGTAGAATCACCACTTCGGTCAATTCCGGGCCTAACGCATTCTCCTTAACAACGTGTTGGCGCAAGGGCGCCCACGCTTCCAGCAGGGCCGGGTGATGGGCCATGGTGCGATAGACGTTGAGTGCGCCAGCAAAGCCTTCGCGTAAATCCGCGATCTCCTCAGGCCAATCAGCGTCGGAAACAGGCGGGCAGGGGGAGGGTGTCATGGGTTAGCTCCAGTCAGATCGTTATTTGAGATCGTTGTTCTTTCATCATTACTCAGCGATGGCCGCGTCGATGGCCCCGGCAATACGCTCAATCATCAGATCGACTTCATCAGGCGCAATGATATAGGGCGGTGCCAGCAAGATATGGTCACCGTGAATGCCATCAATAGTGCCGCCCATCGGGTAGCTGATCAGGCCACGGGCCATGGCCTGGCGCTTGATCTTGGCGTGAAGCTTGCGAGCCGGATCGAAAGGCGCTTTGCTCTCTCTGTCCGCCACCAACTCAATGCCGCGAAACAAGCCTCTGCCGCGAATATCGCCCACATGGGGCGATGCGCCGAGCGCCGATTCCAGGCCGCTTTGCAGTCTCGTGCCCATGGCGTTTACGTTCGCCAGCGTCTCCGGCCGGGCGATGATCTCAACCACTTTGTTGGCGGCTGCGGCGGCGACAGGGTGACCAAGGTAGGTATGACCATGCTGAAACAGCCCAGACCCATTAGCAAAACTGGCGTAGATGTTGGCCGATAGCATCACCGCCCCGATAGGCTGATAGCCGCCGCCCAACCCCTTGGCGATGGTGACGATATCCGGCGTTACCCCATCCTGTTCACAGGCGAATACCGTGCCGGTTCTGCCCATGCCGCACATCACTTCGTCGAGGATCAGCAGTACGCCATATTTATCGCAAATGGCGCGCACGCGTTTGAAGTAATCTGCCTCAGAGGCCACCGCCCCTAAAGTGGCGCCAACGACGGGTTCGGCAACGAAGGCCATGACTTCGTCAGGGCCAAGTTCCAGAATCTTTGCCTCAAGCTCCTCGGCAAGCCGTGACGCGTAGGCCTCGGGCGTCTCATCGGTGCCCTTGTCACGATAGGCATAGCAGGGCGATACATGGTGGGTCTCTGGCAGGAGGGGCTGAAACTGCTGGCGCCGCATGGCATTGCCACCGGTGGCCAATGCACCGATAGTGTTGCCGTGGTAACTCTGACGCCTGGCAATGATATGCCGCCGCTGGGGCTGATTAATCTCTACAAAGTACTGCCGCGCCATTTTCAGCGCCGCTTCAACGGCTTCTGACCCACCCGACACCAAGTAGACGTAATCCAGCCCCTTGGGGGCTAAAGCCACCAGTTTTTCGGCAAGCGCTTCGGCGGCATCGGTAGTGAAGAAGGAGGTGTGGGCGTAACAGAGGCTATCGATCTGCGCGCGCATGGCCGCCAGCACTTCCGGGTGGGCGTGACCGACGCTGGTGACTGCCGCACCTCCCGAACCATCCAGGTAGCGACGCCCGGTGGTATCGGTGATATAGACACCCTGCGCCGACGCTGCATGGGGCAGTGCCCCGCCGATACCACGGTGAAGAATACGCGTCATAGCCCCTGGCCCTCATTATCAGACGGTGAGTAATTCATATGACAATGAGATTGGCACACTCATAAAGATGTTTGCAACAAATAAATCATTTAAATATAGTATGAATCATGTGGATCATTTTCTCACAAAGCCAACCCTTATTTCTTCACAGAGCCAACCACTATGCAGCCAAGCGATTCGCTAAGAGAGCAGATAATTGCCCAGTACGATGCCATGTCTGCGCAGCTGCAAAAGGCGGCTCGCTATGTGCTTGAGCATCCTGAAGAAGTGGCGCTGGTCTCCATGCGTGAGGTGGCGCGCTATGCGGGTGTGCAGCCCGCCACTATGACAAGGCTTGCCAAGTACTTGGGGTTGCCAGGTTACGATGAGCTTCGGGCGCAGCATGCGGCGGCGCTGCGTCAGGGAGGCGATGGCTTCGCGGCCAAGGTTCGCCAGCGGGAGGGGAAAGGCTGTGAAAGGGGGGCAAGCGCTACCGCCTCGCATATGCTGCAAGGGCTAAGCGCCCAGCTTGCCAAGCTCTGCGAGCCTGATTCGCTGCGACGGCTGGAAGCCACCGCCAACCGGCTGAGGTCAGCGAGAAAGGTCTATGTGTTAGGTTTACGTTCCAGCCATGCCGTTGCCTGGCACTTCCATTACGTGATGACCCTACTGGGCGAGCGTTCGGTTCACCTGGATGGGCCTGGAGGAACCGGCGGAGATGGGCTAATTCGTGCCATGTCTGAGGATGTATTGCTCGTTATCTCCATCAAGCCTTATGCAAGTGATACGCTGGAACTGGCCCAATTGGCAAAAGAGCAGGGGGTGGGCATTGTTTCGATCACCGATAGTGAAGTGTCGCCGCTGGTAGCGCTGTCAGAGCAGGCTGTTTTTTGCCCCACGGAAAGCGATAGTTTCTTCCATACGTTAACTCCCGCGTTAGCAGTCTCGGAAGTGCTGTGCAGTTTATTGGCGGAATTCGACCGGCCTAAGACGCTAGAGGCGTTGCAACAGGCGGATGAACACCTCTCTTATCTCAATACCTATGCGACCGCTATTCCCAGGCGGCAGTGAGAGGCGAGGTCAGTCAGGCATATTGCCCTGGGTAGATCATTACTTAAGCCGACCAGCGTTTTGTCATTTTTTGGCAGTTTTGTTTGATGCGCCGAGACAGGCGCTCTAACAATACATGCTCTGTACCTGGCGTTGCGATCTCCTGCAGAGCCTCTATCACAGCGGGTAAAACGCTGAGTATCTCATCGGCGAGACGTGCGCCTAAACTCATGAAGTAAGCAGGTTTAAATCCCAACGCCTGGGCGAGTGACGCAAGGTGTGAGCGTTCGATACTGCCGGGCTGATCAATGCCTGACACTCGAAAAGCAAAGCGGTTAGAGAGACCGCTATAGAGCGTCGTGCACATGAGATCGTAAAACGGGGCTAGTTGAACGCCCTGCGGCGTTTGCAATATAGAGAGGTTTTTGGCGTGGCTGTCATTGTTACCAATAAACAGGTTGAAAAAAAACCACTGCGAAAAACGCAGCAGGTCTTTAGCGGGAACACCCGCCGCCTGAAGTAACTGCCGACACTCAATGAGACCAGGCCCTCCGTCGCTTTCGTATTTGAGGGTGGAAGGTGTCCCTGCTAACTGGCAAATATCTAGCTGGTGATAACGCTGTAAGTTGCCATGCTCATCATAAAAACGGTCATAGCGCTTAACTAAACAGGCGCGTGTTTGAGGCTGGAAGGTAGTTTCAGCTACCCCTAGCGCTAATGCAGCGGCTAGTTGCATACAGAGCGTTTCATTAAGTGCAGAACACCAAACGCCTTTCAAACCACGGATATCCGGCTTCAAAATATGGCTTGAAGGCGCGGCCCCTTCAGGCAACGCTGGGCTGCCATCGGCGAGTACCATTAGCAGCAGTTTATTTTGAGCGCCCGCTAATGAAATTCGCGCTTGGGGAGCAAGCTGCCCGGTTAATTCACTCTGGGTGTCGTTATGCAGAAAGTCGTTTATAGCTTCCCAGTGCGTCTTGCGATAGCTGGCTGGGCGGGGCGTTTCACCTTGTGGGAGCAAGGTGTAGCCACTCGCCGTATCACCGCCAATCGACCCTAAAAGACCAAAAACAGAGGTGGTGTGGTGGCGTAGCTCAATATAGCGACGTAGCTCGCCTTCAGGCAGTAGGTTTTCGAAGTATGCCAGCACACTATCGCCGCTATGACGTTGTTGAGTCAGCGGTAGCTGGGGCGAAAGGCTATTCGCTTGGTTATTGGCTAGCCATTCCTGGGTATAGTCAAACCGCAACGGCTGAGTGTTATGCAAACGCCCGACATGCAGTTCCCCCCAGAACAGGTCAAGCGCTTCGCTATGGGCGGCCATGGTGATTCCCTTTGCGCTGTATAATCACTTCCAATCCCATTAGATCCAAAACATCGAGTACTTTTTGTAGCTGCAGGGTTGGCTTGCCGCGCTCAAGATCGACGATAAAGCGGTTGCCTGTACCCGCAAGCCCGGCAACATCACTTTGCAGCAATGATTGATCACGCCGGGTTTGTTGAACTAGCTTGCCCAGCTCTTCACTGTTGCGAATACGTTTTGCACTCTCTATCTGGGAGCTCATAGCGACTGTCCGATAAAATTACCGTACGGTAATGATAGACCATATTAGCGATCAAAACGCTATGATTATTCCCGATCGGTAATTTTTAGTGTTTAGAAAGGCTTTCTGGAAGGAAATATTCCCGAGCGGGAATATTTGGCGGTGCCGAGATTTTATACACAGTGTTCTAACAAAAGGGTGGCTCAAAGCCACCCCGGTAATACGCGCTATATCTTAATAACAAATGCTTAAGTATTTAAGATAACGCCACCATTCAGGTGCATGGTCTGGCCACTCATATAGGAAGACTCCTCGCTGGCCAAATAGACGTACGCAGGCCCCATTTCGCTGGGCTGCCCGGCGCGCTTCATGGGCACCTGGCCGCCGAATGACGCCACCTTCTCATCCTCAAAGCTGGCCGGAATCAGCGGCGTCCACACCGGCCCTGGCGCTACGGCGTTAACGCGAATGCCCCGATCCATCAGCGACATCGCCAGTGAGCGCACCAAGCCTTGAATGGCGCCTTTGGTGGCGGTGTAATCGATTAGCGTATCGTTGCCTTTAAAGGCATTGATCGAAGAGGTGGCAATAATGGTGTCGCCTTCGCTGAGATGCGGCAGGGCAGATTTGGTGAGATAGAAGTGGCTAAAGATATTGGTCTGGAAGGTGCGCAGCAGTTGATCATCAGGGATCTCGGTAATGTCATCCCAGTCATACTGCTCGGCGGCATTATTGATGACGATATTGATTTTGCCGAAATGGTTGAGGGTGCGCTTAACGATCTCACGGCAAAACGCTGGTGCTGCTACATCGCCTTTCAACACCAAACAGCGGCGGCCTTCGGCTTCCACCAGCCGCTTGGTCTCTTCCGCATCTTGGGTTTCTTTAAGGTGCACGATCACGCTGTCGGCACCTTCGCGGGCATAGTGAACGGCCACTGAACGCCCTATGCCGCTGTCGCCACCGGTAATAATCGCGACCTTGTCCAGTAACTTATCGGCGCCCCGGTAGCTTTCACGAATGTATTCGGGCTCCGGGCGCATGGCGTGTTCATCACCAGGCTGTTTATCCTGGTGCTGGGGTGGTTGGTGTTGATCACTCATGTGCGGTCACTCCATTGTTGGCACAATTGTTGGCACACTCTGGTTGGCACTTGGATTAGTTATCGTAAAACATCACTTACTAACCACTGTTCAGACCCTCGTATCCTCGAGTGCCTTCACGCTGTAAACGTAGACCAAGGTAGTAACAACGGCAAACCGGGAAGCGAACGCTGAGCAATAAAACGGTTGGTCATGCAGAGAAATGATAGTGGCAGGTTATTGATGCTATCAATATTGCTAATGTAGCTGCTATAAAGCTATTTACTTGTTTTAAGTGTTTGTTTTAAATATTTTTTAATTGCAGTTATGTCGTGGGTGCTTATGAGGGTGAATTGCAAGTTGAAGGGGAAGGGCTACAGTTAAGTCAGCCAGGGATAGGAGGCACCACGAACGCCTCCCACTCTTTCGCTCACCCACCACGGTAAGGAAGAAGCGATGACTCAAGTTCCCGAGAAGGACAAAAAAGCCCCTAAAGATCGTGACGATCATCACGATGAGGCTAATCCGATGCCGGATACCCATCATGTGAACCCGGAATCCGATGACGATAAAAAGTCAGGCAGTGATTCCAAACGATAAGCTAAACAACACAGGCGCTGCTTCAAGTAGCGCCTTTTCTATTAGCGCTAAACCTCTATGTTGATTGAGGGCGTTAATACGGAAACCTCACCTAGCGAGGTAGGCAGCAATTGCCCCAAAGAAGAGTAGAGGGCGTCAGAGGTTGATGCCGCAACCGCGTGATCCGTCTTCTCCATGACTTCTTCGGCTTTCTTTAGCTCACGACGGGCTTCTTTATCTTCTTCGTTCAGCCTAATCTTGAGCATGTTAACGGCTTCGCGCAGTTCTTTTTGCGCGTCAGTCAGTACGCCGAGCTCGGTGGCTTCATCACCTTCAGTTTCGCCCGCTGCTTTCTCGGCCTCTTGCTCAGCGGCTTTTTCAGCATCATCTTCGGCTGTTTGCGCATTGGCTTCGGCTTGCTGCGCGTCGCTCGACACACTTGCCTGGGCGCTCTCATCACCACCCGCCTGGGCCCCGGCTGATTCAGCGCCGCTGGGTTGAGCGACCGCTGGTGGAGCTGCTGCCGATGCAACTGCTGACGTCGAAATCACTGACGGGATCGCGGTCATTCCAGCACCACCGCCCCCTTGGCTGTTCAACAGCTTAGCCGCACCGGCAAGCTCACGGGCGATGCTCTTGAGCTCCTTGGCCATGTTTTTAAGCTGTTCAGGCGAGGCGAAGGCCATCATGGCTTTCAGCATTTCAATCCGCTGGCGCAGGAAGCCCACTTTATCGCTGGCCTGCTGCTGGGAGGCTTCCTTGGGAGTCGGTAGCGACGCCAAACTCTCCAACGCTTCCTGCTGCTTTTTAAGACGCTTTGTGAACGGGTCGTCTTCTGCAGGCTCGCTCTTTTGCGGGGCGACGCGGGTCGGCGTTAAAAACTGCGGCTTATCCTGGCGCTGATTAATAAACGTGAATGACGAAAATCCAATCTTCATGGCGATATCCTCTCCTCATTGTTATTAGGTATCGGCCATTTAGCTTAGGTCTTTAACCCCCGCTTTAACCCCCGGACTTTAAACGCCGCTTAACTTCCACGCTTAGCCTGCCTTCACCCAGCTTCAATTTAAGCTTCTGGCCGGGCTGGGTATCTTCCGCGCGACGAATGACCTGGCCCTGCTCATCCTGGGCAATCGCATAGCCGCGACCTAGCACCGCCAGCGGGCTGACCGCGTTTAGCTCACGGGCGGCGCTGGTTAAGCGCGTTTGGCGAGTTTCCAGCTGGCGCTGCATGGCACTGCCCAAACGGCGCTGTAACTGGCCCACGCGTTCACTTTCTGCGCGGTGCAAGCGGGCCATATCCTGGCTGGCTAGCCGCCTACTCAATTGCGTTAACTGGGCTTTTTGCTGGGTGAGCGTTAGCTGCATAGCGCGGTTTAAGCGCTGGTTGAGGGCGGTTAAATGCTGGCGCTGGCGGTTGAGCTGCTCGCCTGGGTGGCGCAGCTTAGCGCGCAGGGTATCCAGCCGCTGGCTGTCGCGCTCTAGGCGTGCCTGCATGGCCCGCTGTAAACGGCCGTGTTGATGTTCAAGCTGGCGCTTGAGGGTGGTTTGATCCGGCACCAAGCGTTCGGCGGCGGCCGATGGTGTAGGCGCGCGCATATCGGCGGCAAAATCCGCCAGGGTGATATCCACCTCGTGGCCCACCGCCGACATCACCGGCAGTCGGGAGTGAAAAATCGCTCGTGCCAGATGTTCGTTATTAAACGCCCACAGGTCTTCCAGGCTGCCGCCGCCGCGGGTAATAAGGATGACATCGCGATCCGGGTCTAGCTTCGTCTGGCGGTTTAATAGCCCTAGAGCCGAAATCATTGCCGGGGCGGCTTCGGCACCCTGCACCGGCACCGGTATCAGCGTCACGTCCGCCAGCGGCCAGCGCGCTTCCAGCACCGCCAGCACATCGCGAATGGCCGCCCCTGTGGCGGAGCTCAAAATCAGCAGTTTGCGCGGCGGAAAGGGGAGCGGCCGGGCGTTGGCAAACACGCCTTCGCCCTCCAACTGCGCTTTCAAGCGCTCAAACGCCGCCAATAGCTCGCCCAGGCCCGCCGCCTGCACGGCCTCGGCAATCAGTTGATAATCGCCGCGGGGTTCAAATAGCGACACCCGCCCGCGCAGCTTGACCTGATCGCCGTCGCGCATCGGCGCCGAAACAAACCGCGCCCGCTGACGAAACAGCGCGCAGCGGATCTGCGCTCGGTCATCCTTCAAGGTGAAATAGACATGCCCGGAAGCGGGGCGGGAAACGTTAGAGAGCTCGCCCTCCACCCACACCTCGCCCACATCCCGCTCAAGGGTTTGCTTGGCGCGCTGATTGAGTTGGCTGACGGAGAGCGTTGTGGGCGTTGGTGCGTTCATTACTATCCCTTGCTTTAGGGAATCCGGGAATCTTTACAGCTAGTCGCGTAAAGTGGTGTCGTTACTTCAAAGTATCATTGTATTACTGAGGGAATCACGAGGAAATGCTATGAGCCACCAGCTTACACCGCTGATCGCTTTTTACCGTGGCGAGGCACCGGATCATAAAGGGCGCTATATCAATGCCATTTGGGCCTTGTCGCACTTCTGGCTGGAGCACACCCATGATTATATTCAATGGCTTTTTCCCATTCCCGAGGCTGGCCGTTTTAACGCTTTTGCACCGCTACTGACGGATGTTGAGCGTGAAGTATTTCAAGACGATAGTGCGTTACGCGAGCAGCAGCGTGTGTCGCTGGATGTGATGTTAAGTTTTTTGGGTTTAGTGCGGGATGGGCTCAACATTACAGCCCAACCGAGCCTCAATATCCGCGATCATATTTGGCTCAAAGCAGGTGGGCATAATCACCTACGTATCTCGCGGATGATTCGTTCGTTGGCACTTTGTCATCAGTACGATCTGGCGTTAGCTGTACAGGAAGCCGTGGTACGTATTGGTACCGAGCAGGGAATCGTCTCGAATGCCTCGATCCAGTATTGGAGCGAGGCACATAAGGAATAAACGGTATTATTCGGATACTGTTACTGGCATGCCGCAATAATAGAAAAGCCGTAAAGCCTTACGTCTGGCGTTCCTTCAACGAGGCAGCCTCTTCGGCGTGATGTGGTTACCGGCTCTGTTAGTGGCTGGAAGTAGCTGAAGTGGTAGCTCGCTGGGACATCGTTATTCACGTCGGTATCTAACTGAGATACGATTCTTTCGTGTGTTGCAGAGCTGAGCGCTTCCCATTGATCCGTATTGCCCTTCTGTCTGTTATCCACATGCAGATAGAGGGCGATAGGAAGCTTGATAACCTTCTTCTTTAGTGCTTTTCCCAGGCTTGCTTCATCAAGCTCGATGAGCTGATTGACGGCTTTCTGCCACGGGCGAACGAGTCGCTGTGTAGTGGTTATATCTTCTTCACCAGGTTGACGACCATTCACAGAAGCACGAATGACTTTCAGTTCGACGAGAAAGCTGGTGCTGCGATAGTCGAAAATGATATCCACTCGGCCTTTGCCGCTTGCTTCATCTGTCTGACGAGATACCTGTACTTCAGTGGCAATGTGGCCAATCTGGCTATTAAAGCCATCACTGAGCAGCGCCTTGATAAAGGTACCGTAGAGTTCCCGCTCATTGGGAATACGCGTATTGCGAATGAAATGACGCGTATCTGGATCGTCAAGCGCTTCCCCCAAAGCACTGCATAACGTCACCATCATATCGCGCGAAACACGTGCCCCCGTGATGTTATCCGGATTGCTGTAGTAGAGCTGCCTAGGTTGGTCTGCCATCCTTGTTCCCTTTTATTAATAATAAACAGCATGATACACCTCTTAGCCATACTATTCGCTTAAGGGGTTGCTTGGCGCGCTGGTTGAGTTGGCTGACGGCTACCTCTTATTTGAGCGTGTCTGAAAAGGCTTCGTCCAACCACTTGATGAAATTACGCTTGGCCTTAAATTCGCTACGTAACTGCGTCAGCAGTTGCGCAAAAGCGGCGTATTGAGGCGATGTTTCCAGGCCCTTTTTAAGCTCTTTAAGCAACGCGATGCCTTGTCGATAGCCCTGCTTATTGGTTTGTTCCACATGTACCCGTACCAACCTCTGGTACAGCTGTATTCGAGCGTCGGGGGAGGGCAGGGCTCGGGCTAGTTGGTGCAACAGGTGCGCAGATACCTGGTGTTCAGTGCAGAATGCATAGGCATCGTCCAAACGTCCCTCGTGTAAGTAAATTTCCAATAAGCTGTCTTTTGCCCGCTGTGATTGGTAGAAGGGCACCTTCTCCGACGGTTGGGAAATGCATTTTAATAGCCAGTCACAGGCCCGCTGGCGATAATCGTTGGCTAGCTGATGTGTTTCCATTAGCGCTACTAGCTGCCGGTAATCTTCTAACTGTTGGGTGTGCTGATAGATATTCCACTGTTGCTCTGCCGCCGCGTCTGCTTCGCCGCGGTGCAGCTTTAGGCGGATCTCAAGCCGGTTGCGTTCAAGCCGCCAGCGAGAGTCGTTTTTTGTCTCACACTTAGCAGCAGAAATTAGCCATGCTTCCACCTGATCCCAGGCTTCATACTCAATACACTGTTTAGCGGCTGCTAGACAATCCTTCTCATCGCTGATGGTTTTCTGATATAGCGCCAGTATAGCGGGCAGGTCACCTGCGGCTTGTGCGCGTTTGAGTAACGGATCGCGCAGGCGAATCAAACGGTAGCGCTCTTCCCATTCCATGGTGGCCGCTTGGTTCGGCAGCTCATCCAGGGCTTGTTGCAGGCGCTCATGGTAGGCATCTTGGCTCGCCTGGCTCAGCACATCCAAATAGGCATCGGGAATGGGTGGGTATCGATCCTCTTCCCCGCCAAACGATTTTTCATAGAGATAGCCTGCTAGCTTGTCGGCAGGCCAGTCGAGCCGCTTTACGGTCTGAATATGCAAAGTGTGTAAGAGGTGTTCGCAGTGGAAACGGAAGCCGCCGGAGTCATCAATGGTTTCCAGGGCTTTATCCATGCGCGCGAGTGCGTAGTCCACCAACGCCAAACTTTTCTCTGCAGGCAGTTGCGGCACCTGCTCGGCAAGCTGTTCTATAACGGCTTCGGCTTTGCTGAAATAGTGGCTCACTTGAGAGTAACGGAACAACCCGCGATTGATGGGCAACGCAGCGGTGATGCGTTTTTTCAGCGCCTTGTGATCCAGGACGCCAAGTGCCGCATCCGCTTTCAATGACCACTGTTGGTGCAGCACAGGGTCATTTTCAATAAGCGTTAGCAGCGTTTCGAGCAGCGAGGGTTTGTCTAACGTCTCTAAGTAAGCGTGAAGGCGATCTGACGTGTCGCCCTCTGCCAACTGTGCTTGTTTGGCATGCTCGGCGCGGTAGGCTAGGGCAACGGCCACGCAATGTTTGCAGAAATCAATGCCTTCTGAGGCAGGGCAGTTACATCCCCCTGTCAAGCCACGCTTGGTTAACTTCAATGCCACATGGTAAAGCTCGCTGCCCTCGACGTCAGCGCTAATGGTGGCACCGCTTTTATCCCAGTTGATCACCATACCCTGTTGGTAATATTGAACCCCTCGGGCAAAAGCCGCGTCACCCGCCAGCATCATCAGCTGTGAGTCTGAAATTAACGTCTCATCCATTGTCGCTTCCTGCCACTTATGTAGAGCTAAATGACGTATAGGCTAACATTAACCGCAGGGTGCTGACTGTCACGGGGTATGCGCTAGCAGCGAGCCAAGCAGAAGCAGTGACGTGGAGTCGGGGCAGTGGCATTGCTGGGACACCCCTCAAAACGCTATAATAGGCGATTAACCTTTCACGCCCCACTTCCTCTCAATCAGGGTGTTGCCGCTATGCTACGTATGGCCCAAGAAGCACTAACGTTCGATGACGTTCTCCTCGTTCCCGGCTTCTCCGATGTTCTTCCCAAGGATGTCAGCCTCAAAACCCGCCTGACTCGCAATCTCTCGCTCAATATTCCACTAATCTCTGCTGCGATGGACACCGTTACCGAAGCGCGTCTAGCGATTGCGATGGCCCAGGAAGGCGGCATCGGCATCATCCATAAGAGCATGGCCATGACCCAGCAAGCCGCTGAGGTACGCAAGGTCAAAAAGCACGAAAGCGTGATTGTGAAAGACCCGGTCACCGTTAGCCCCAAAGCCAAGCTCGAAGACCTGCTCACCATGGCGCGTGAATACGGCTTCTCCGGTTTCCCTGTAGTAGAAGGTGAGACGCTGGTGGGTATTGTGACCGAGCGTGACATGCGCTTCCAGCCCAACCACGGCGACAGCGTAGCGGACATCATGACCCCCCGCGAGCGCCTGGTGACCGTCAAGGAAGGCACCGATCTCGAAACCAGCAAAGCCAAGATGCGCGAACACCGCATCGAAAAAATGCTGATCGTCGATGACGAGTTCCACCTGCGCGGCCTGGTCACCTTCCAGGATATCGAAAAAGCCCGCACCTACCCAATGGCCGCCAAAGATAGCGACGGTCGTTTGTTAGTCGGCGCGGCGGTCGGCACCGGCCCGGAAACGCCGGATCGCGTTGCCGCACTGGTGGAAGCCGGGGTAGACGTGATTATCGTCGATACCGCCCACGGCCACTCCAAAGGCGTGATCGACCGCGTACGCTGGATCAAAGAGAACTTCCCGGCCATTCAGGTGATTGGCGGCAACATCGCCACCGCCGGTGCTGCCCGTGCGCTGGCGGAAGCGGGCGCGGATGCCGTGAAAGTCGGTATCGGCCCTGGCTCAATCTGCACCACGCGCATTGTAGCTGGCGTTGGCGTACCGCAAATTACCGCGGTTTCCAACGTAGCCGAAGCGCTCAAAGAGTACGACATTCCGCTGATTGCCGACGGTGGCATTCGCTACTCCGGCGACCTGGCCAAGGCGATTGCCGCTGGCGCCAGCGCCGTGATGGTCGGTGGCCTGCTGGCCGGTACCGAAGAAGCACCGGGCGAAGTCGAGCTTTACCAGGGCCGTACCTACAAAGCCTACCGCGGTATGGGCTCTATGGGCGCCATGTCGCAAAACCAGGGCAGCGCTGACCGCTACTTCCAGGATAAGAGCGAAGGCGCCGAGAAGCTGGTGCCGGAAGGCATTGAAGGCCGCGTTCCCTATAAAGGCATGATGGGCGCTATCGTCCACCAGCTGATGGGTGGGCTGCGCGCTTCCATGGGCTACACCGGCTGCCGCGATATTCAGGAAATGCGCACCAAACCGGAGTTCGTACAGATTACCGGCGCTGGTTTTAACGAATCCCACGTCCACAACGTGCAGATCACCAAAGAAGCCCCCAATTATCGGGTGAGCTAACCAGCGTAGTTAGTTAAAACGGCGGCGGGCACAACAGCTCGCCGCTTGCTTTTTGGCCTTACCAGCGGCACCCACACCGCTTAACCGAGACCCCGCCATGAGTGACATTCACGCCCATAAGATTTTGATTCTCGACTTCGGCTCGCAGTACACCCAACTGATCGCCCGCCGCGTACGCGAGATCGGCGTTTATTCCGAAGTCCGCGCGTTTGATATCACCGAAGAAGAGATCCGCGAATACAACCCCAACGGCATTATCATGGCCGGTGGCCCGGAATCCGTGACGGAACTGGACTCCCCGCGTGCGCCCCAGTGCGTGTTTGAAATGGGCCTGCCGGTGTTTGGTATCTGCTACGGCATGCAAACCATGGCCGAGCAGCTGGGCGGTAAGGTAGAAGGCTCCAACCAGCGCGAATTCGGCTACGCGCAGATTCAGATCGACGAAGACAACGCGCTGTTCAAAGACATCAAAGACCACGTAGACGCGAAAAGCGGCAAAGCCCTGCTAGACGTATGGATGAGCCACGGCGACAAGGTCGCCCAAGCGCCCGACGCGTTCACCGTGACTGCCTCCACGCCGAGCTGCCCGATTGCCGCCATGGCCTGGGAAGAAAAGCAGTTTTACGGCGTACAATTCCACCCGGAAGTAACCCACACCCTGCAGGGCCAGCGCATTCTTGAGCACTTCGTGCTGGATATCTGTAAAGCCGAAAAGCTGTGGACGCCCGCACAAATCATCGAAGACCAGGTACAGCGCGTGCGCGAGCAAGTGGGCGACCGCCACGTACTGCTCGGCCTCTCCGGCGGCGTGGATTCTTCCGTAGTTGCCGCGCTGCTGCATAAAGCGATTGGCACCCAACTGACCTGCGTCTTCGTCGACAACGGCCTGCTGCGTAAAGCGGAAGGCGACCAGGTAATGGAGACCTTCGCCAAGCACATGGGCGTGAAGGTAATCCGCGTAGACGCCGAAGACCTGTTCCTCGGCAAGCTGGCGGGCGAGAAAGACCCGGAGCTAAAGCGCAAAATCATCGGCAACACCTTTATCGACGTATTCGATGAAGAGGCCAGCAAAATTGACGGCGTGGACTTCCTCGCCCAGGGCACCATCTACCCGGACGTGATCGAATCCGCCGCCTCCAAAACCGGCAAAGCGCACGTAATCAAATCCCACCACAACGTCGGTGGCCTACCGGAAACCATGAAGCTCAAGCTGGTCGAGCCGCTGCGCGAACTGTTTAAAGACGAAGTGCGCAAACTCGGCCTGGAACTCGGCCTGCCCTACGATATGGTCTACCGCCACCCATTCCCTGGCCCCGGCCTGGGCGTGCGCATCCTCGGCGAAGTGAAGAAAGAGTACGCCGACATCCTCCGCGACGCCGACGCCATCTTCATCGAAGAGCTGCGCGCCTCTGGATGGTACGAAAAAACAAGCCAGGCGTTCGCCGTGTTCCTGCCGGTGAAATCGGTAGGCGTCGTCGGTGACGGCCGCCGCTACGAATGGGTCATCGCGCTACGCGCGGTAGAAACCATCGACTTCATGACCGCCCGCTGGGCGCACCTGCCCTATGAGCTGCTGGAAAAGGTTTCTAATAGGATTATCAATGAGTTGGCGGGGGTTTCGCGGGTGACTTATGATGTTAGTAGTAAGCCGCCTGCTACTATTGAGTGGGAGTGAAAAAGTCTCTATTACTGACTGGAGTCAAGTAGTAGACACTCTGAAGCCCGTGCAATCGCGGGCTTCTTTTTGCTAAAAGCATTTAGTTTAGCAACGAGTGTATTGTCAATTGCTCATAATTCTATATGTGTCTAATAAAGGTCGACGTTTAAAAGTATCAATAAAAAGGCGTCAATCTTCATCCTACATACTTCTCTGTAAACCATTACTCGATAGAATCATCAGCTGTGATAGTTGAATTTTATTAAAAATTAGGTGTTTTTTACTGGCCGATCATATCACTCTTTTATAGACAGTCTCGCCGCTGTCAAGTGCCGAAAACTAACCTGACGAGCTATTTTGAAACGGCCTTACTAGCTCAAAATGCCCATCAGTTGCAACGCTTGTAAAATAGTTTCCAGCTAGTTTTATAGATTCTGCCTCAAAGAACCTTAGATAAGCCGATCCTTCGTAAGGCTCACTCATCTTAATTCCAGTTTTCTTAGGTATAACACGATAGAAATAGAAAATCTGAGCACGTCCTGACTCAGGGTCTTTCTTGGGCACTATAGCCAAAGTTTGTGAATCTGAGTCTTTTGACAGTACTTCCATACTCATACTGAGCCAACTTTGTTTAATGAAAGCTTTGGCTTGAATCTGGTCATTTTTACCGCCTTTCCGGTGGTGAATTGTCATGTTCCATTCACCGTTAAGGTCTGGGAATAACCAGCTATTTAAGAAGGGTAATAATGCCCAGAGCTTTCTCCAGCCCCAGTAAACAAAACCTAAAAATAAGAGATTCAGCACAGCTCCCCCTCGCAATGCTATGCTGAACAATTCAGCTGTTTGGTCAGAGTGGTATCTGTTTAGAAACTCGTAGACACCAATTACACATATGCAGTATGCAATTGCTACAAATCCCATCACTCTTAACGGATAAATTATTAAAAACATTTACGCTCTCTCGAAAAAAATTTCCTGTCCATTCTTAAAAATGACAGTGCCTAACGAATCAGTAGCTATGCCACACAGATGCACATCTGGTATGGTTGAGCCGAACAGGGCTGCCACATAACGCCCCCCAAATTTCCGGCTTCTATCGATGACTACGTTTTCCATTATAGGTGGGGAGAAGTACTGAGAAAGCGCCACTAGATTAAGATCTGGTGTGAGAACATGAAAGCCATCATGTAGGTCGCTTGTTAACCTAGAAATCGCGGCTAAAGATATAGCAACATCCTCTGCTTGAGGTACTTCGATTCCCAATCTAAGCGGGAATATAGGAAGTTTGGTATCTGGATTACATACAATCACACCTACACCAGTAAACTCATCGCCTGCTAACGTTCTCGCTCTACTGAGTACTTCTATTAATTCATTAATCATATGCATACCTAAATCATTTCAGCTCTGCTAACGACAATATCCTGATCAGAGGTTGCGTAACCTGCAAAGACTTGTACCGAAGTTTTAATCATGACAACAATAGCGCAATTTTAACTAGATATCGCATTTATCGAAATATGTTCAGGATTTACTGAGGATTACTCGATGTCTCCCCATTTCCAAGCACCGAGATACCCGGGGCTGCGTCACGACCATTGCCTGCTATCTGCGAGGTATCGGTTGTACTGATCCATCCGAGCAGTCGTAATTCTAGTAGGTTATCGGTCAGGAGGTTACGTTTGCGTTCTTCGATGTTCTTTGCTATTACGTCCACTCTCGTAGAGCACCCAACTTTATACTCATCAATGAAATAGACGGGCGCGCTGCATTCCCAGCTCCGTCACCGGAGCTAGTCGAGTAGTATCTTGACCATATCCCGGTTTGAGTGTGCGGTTTTCTTCCTCTTAAGTGCGATCAAGAGGCCGGCCGTGAATTGCCAGTATGACGAATCCGCCGGCAGACTGTAGCCGCTGATCATCACTGCCAGCAATGGGGGATTCGTCTGTTCCCCAATGCGCTTGACTGGGCGTTATCGCATCCGGATTGCCTTGCTCGACATCATTCAATCCCATGGTGAAATCATGGAGGTCTACCGCGGAGAAAGAGACCTCGGCAGCGATCACTGGATTTTGTCTGCACCAATTCCACCATTCCTCAGCGCTGGAGAAGCCTGCCATCTGCCATGGCTGAAGCACATTCTGACCTAACACGATTGGGAAGACGGTCTTTCGAGCCTGGTCGACGGCCCCTATCAATCCAATACCCGCTCCGGGCCAGCTAGTTTCTACCTAGGACACCATGGCTGTATAGGCTTTTATGGCTTGGCATCAGGATTGTCACCAACGCCCATGACGAAGTCGGAACCGAGCAGCTCTATTTCAGCCCGAAAAGGGCGCTGCTGAACGAGGATATCTTTCTCGGCGTATTTCAGATCCAGTCGACGAAGGTCCTCCAGCATCCATGTACTCATGTGGGGCTATCCTATCGGCCGTTGGCGAGTCGTCGCAGAAAAGTTCGCTCTTTGAGCAGTACCACATGCAGGCGCAAGGTGCTGTGATCCTCATCTTAGAGGCCTGGATGTGAGCCTTCGCTGTGCAACATTTTTATAAGGACGTTGACGTAGTTCTTACCCTCCTGAGCCCATTCGTTGCGGGTTATCGAAAGAAATCCTTCTTCCGCCAGCAACGGCCGCCGGTTTTCCGAACTTTGGCGCCTATCTACGTCTTCAGGCTGTGCTTTCCGGGCAATGTCGTCGAACAGGCTTCCGAGGAACGTCCTCAGCTATCCGTTGCAGGCTGCCCAGTCACCGCGCGTATGGGCCTCAATTGCTTGGTCGAGGTGCCCCAATGGCGTCGCGAAGTCGAATGACTTCAATATCTGATGCATCTCGTCGTCAGTTTTGGGAATCAAGTCTTCTTCTGAAAGCGCAGCACGAAGGGAAGCATTGTGGCCTCGATATTTCCAGTTAAGCACATAGCCATCACGGGCAAGGCCGCGTACGAGAGCGGTTTGCTGGGGTGTGTTAAACTTGGATAAAGAAGCTGTATGGCTTGACGAATCACGGCCTCACCCAGAGTCATGCTGACGTTGAACCTGTCGAGCACGCCCTCAGATTATCGGACAACGATGCGACCAAGCAGATCGCTTTCTTCGCAACGCTGATGTTTGCGCTTGATCAAATTTCGTTTTCGAGACCTAGACGAAGCATAACCTGATTGAAGCGCGCCGGGGTGTGCTTCGAGCAATTCGACGGCAGCAACCAGGGTTGAACGCATCGAGAAGCCTATTTACAGCACAGGCCGAATGACCTGTCTATTTTGATGGTGTGTCGGTCAGCGTTGTATCCATATACAACAGTTTCTCAATTATAGAGACAGGCGACTACTTGATGTTGAGAGCTGTGATAATGCTAACTTAGGTTTTCCTAGCAGATTGGCGCAAATTACGCAAACACAAAGTGCCTTTGTGATGGACATTCGAACCAGTTTGGTAATCTACGGATCCTCGCATTGTAGCTTTGCCAGCCTACTTGGCGATTCTTTTAACGGCTTGTGACGAGATTTTTTAAATTCGGCATCCCTGAAATATTTCCTGGTCCATGGCTCATTGTATTCTTTGGGCATATGAGATGATCTGGTAATACTATGGCGTGCTGAGAATGGGTGTAAGGAGCAGCTAGATTTTGCAACCGCCGTGAATGTGATCAATGAAATTGAAATTACTCAAAATAAATGGGTTAAGGTTATTAAGAAGGAGTTTATATCAGCGTCTGAGTCGTAATGGTAAATGCAAATTTTATTTTATATTTTTATATCCTCATAAAAAATAATTTTGATATCCTGAATTCAAGTAATAAGTGCAGCACCTGCGGTATTCAGGGCCCCTGAGTATTCACCCAGGAAAACCTGTGCCGGTGTTCGATAACCAAGGCGCTTTCTAGGCCGGTCATTTAACTTGTTGACCACTCGTCGCACCTTGGCATCCGTAATCAGTTGGAAGTCCGTTCCCTTAGGAAAATACTGTCGTATCAAGCCGTTCGTATTTTCGTTGGTGTCTCGTTGTCCCGAGCAGTAGGCATCACAGAAATAAACCGACGCG